>JBPCNZ010000017.1:0-5000 GCA_051000755.1 Acidimicrobiales bacterium
CTCCAAGCTCATGCGCTACATCGCCTCCTACAACGAGACCGCCAAGCCCTTCGCCTGGACCTATTCAGGACAGCCGCTCAAGGTGGCCGCCTGAACGCGCGCGGAACTGACGCGCGAGAGCACTAGCGTCAGGGCATGGGCGCCGTTGTGGATTCCCCGGGGTGGGCACGCCGCGTGCCGCTGTGGGTGGTCGACGTCGTGGTTGCCGTCCTGTTGTCCACGGCGGCCGTGGGGCAGGTGGGCTCGCTGCGCTATCACGCGCCGGTATGGGTGGCGGTGGGATCGTGCCTCGCCTGTACCACCACGGTGGCGTGGCGGCGATGGGAGCCGGCGGCCGCGGCGCTGGTCTCAGTGAGCGGCATGCTGATTTATCAGCTGGCCACGGGCGACCCGAATCTGGCGTTTGAGCCGCTCGCCTGGGTCCTGGTCTTTTACCTGCTCGGCCGACGGGCCCGGCGGAGGATGGAGCGTCTGGTCGTCGCCGGGCTGGTTGCGTGTGCGCTGGGGGTGTGCACCACAATAGCGGCCAACTCGAACGGAGCATCTGCTGTGAGTGGGGTGGGGGCGTGGGCATTGTAGGGTCGTGGTGCCGACCACCGCCGGAGTATTGGTGGCAAGACGAACGTTGCTCACCACGACCCTGGACGAGACCGCGTCCCGTCTGCGCCGCGACCAGGGCGTCCGTTCGGCATTGGCTGCGGCGCAGGAACGCAATCGAGTGGCTCGCGAGCTCCACGATGTCGTCGCCCACAGCCTGAGCGTGATGGTCATCCAAGCCAGCGCAGCGCGAGTGGTCGCCCACAAGGACCCTGCGGCAGCCGCAGGCGCCCTGCGAGCGGTCGCAGAGTCGGGGCGCGAAGCAATGGTCGATCTCCGCCGCCTCATGGGCGTGTTGCGCCATGACGACGACGCCCTCGCAGCCGGCCAGGTCGGCGTGGCCGAGCTTCGTGTGCTCGTCGAGCGCGTCCGCGCCGCAGGGGTCGATACGGAGCTCCGCATCGAAGGTCAACCAATGCGGCTGCCAGCGGCGGTGGAGACAACGGCATATCGTGTCGTCCAAGAGGCGCTCACCAACGTCGTCAAGCACGTCGGGCCCACTCGGGTTTGTGTGGTCGTGGCGTTCTGCGAACGAGCACTCGAGGTGGGCATCGCTGACACCGGACCGGCGTCCAGCTCCGCTTTCCCCGAAACCGTCGTGTCCGGCCACGGCTTGGTCGGCATGCAAGAGCGGGTGGCTGTCCACGGGGGCGACCTGCACGCAGGACCCACCCCGGGCGGCGGCTGGGCGGTCGACGCCACCATCCCGTTGGCCCCGACAGCAACGAGGCGTGCCCCCCAGCCTCGAGAACCCGCCCCTGACCACTCGGCGCGGCTGTCACGAGTATTGCCCTGGCTGGATCGGGCCCTGGCCGCAGTGTCGCTTACCGCCTTCGAAATCGAGGTGGTCACGAGTCCCTACGGCATTGGGCGTTCGTTGATCGACATGGTTGTAGTCGCCGTCATCGCAACGGCCACGCTGTGGCGCCGGCGCGCCCCGCTGGCGTTCCTCGCCGGGGTCGGACTGCTCGCCGTGTCGCTGAGCGGCGGACCGATCTCGCTGCACAACCAGGGTCTGCTCGGCGGCTACATGGTCCTCGTCCCCACCTACGCGGTCGCGGCATGGGAGGAACGCCGACGAGCCCTGCTCGGGCTGGGCATCTGGCTGGTCGGGGCTGTTGTTATCAACCTGCTCAGCCACGCCCAGGCCGCCGACCTCCTGGGTGGGATCGCCATGGGGTGCGCTGTATGGGCCGTCGGTCGCGTCGCCCGCAACCAGCGACAACTCGGCGACGAGCTTGCGGGAACCGCGGCGTTGTTGCGGAGCGAACGACAGGACCGGACACGTCTGGCCGTCGCGGCCGAGCGGACGCGCATCGCCCGGGAGGTCCACGGACTCGTGGCCCGCGGGGTTATCGCCAAGGTCGTCCAAGCCGAATCGGCGCAGACAATCGTGACCAGCGACCCCGTCGCCGCGATCGCAGCGGCGGCTGCCATCGAAGGATCCGGCCGCGAAGCCCTGGCCGAGATGCGCCACATCCTCGGCGCCCTGCGAGCCCCCGATCGGCGGGGCGACCTGCAGCCCCTGCCCGGATTGGATCAGATCCATGGGCTGTTGGAACGGTCACGAGCGGCGGGCCGGATCGTCGAACTGACCGTCGAGGGTGAGCCGGGGCCGGTGTTCGCGGGAGTTGACGTCGCGGCCTACCGGATCATCGAGGAGATCCTCGCTCCAGCCCACAACGGCACCATCGGTATCACCATGCGATTCAGCGAGGATAACCTCGAACTCGACGTCCTGGCATCCAGTCTTGATATGGCCATCTCGGTGCGCGACCGGGTGGCGATGTGCGACGGAGAGCTGATTCCCGGTGACGACCGGGTCCTGATCCGTTTGCCCCGCAAGCTGCAGGCAACGCTGGCATGACCATCCGGGTAGTGATCGCGGATGATCAACACCTTGTGCGCGCCGGCTTTCAGATGATCCTGGCCGCCCAGCCCGACATCGTAGTGGTCGGCCAGGCCACCACCGGCAGCGAGGCCGTCGCCGTGACCAACGCCGAGCAGCCCGACGTCGTCCTGATGGACATCCGCATGCCCGTCATGGACGGCATCGAGGCCACCCGGCGGATCGCAGCCAGCCAGTCCGGGCTGACCACCCGGGTTCTGATCCTGACCACGTTCGATCTCGACGAGTACGTCTATGACGCCCTCAAGGCCGGCGCCAGCGGTTTCCTGCTCAAGGACGTACCCCCCGAACAGCTGGCCGCCGCGGTGCGCATGGCCAGCAACGGCGACGCCCTCCTGGCGCCGACTATCACCCGCCGGCTGATTGAGGAGTTCGTCCACGCCCGCCGCTCCCGGGATCTCCCGCCGTTGCTCCCCCAACTCAGCCCCCGCGAGCTCGAGGTTTTCCACCTTCTCGCCCGAGGCATGTCCAACCGGGAAATCGCCGACGAGCTCATCGTCGGCGAGACGACAGTGAAAACACACGTCACTCGGGTCCTGGCCAAGCTCGAACTCCGAGACCGCGTCCAAGCCGTCGTGCTCGCCTACGAAACCGGCATCGTCACCCCCGGCGGCACCCGTTAACGTCATCGCTCAAGCCGCCAAACGCCACACACGCAGCCACCCATACCAGCCTCGCCCACCCCAGCCGACGACATCGAGCGAGAACTAACCCGAAAAAGAAGCCACTTCAGGCTGAACCCGAGGTTTAATCGCAAGCTAAGTACAACGGTGTAATTTGATCGGTGGGGAGCGTGGTGCTGGGCGGCCGGCTGTTGGAGGCTGCTCGATGGGTCGGTCGTCGCCGTTCGTGTGGTGCGTCTGTCAGGTGGTGAGCGGTCGGTGTTGGAAGGGCGAGCGGGTTTCTCGTAAGGCCGATCATGGGGTGGTGGTGAGGGCCCGGATCGTGCTCGCAGCGGCTGATGGTCTGGCCAATGTGGTGATCGCCGAGCGGGTCGGGGTGTGTGTCGATGTGGTGTCTTGGTGGCGGAAACGGTTTGCTGTCGAGGGCCTGGCTGGTCTCAGAGACCGTCCCCGTTCGGGCCGGCCCCGGGTCTTTCCCGCCGAGGTGAGCGCAGGGATCAAGGCTTTGGCGTGCGAGCCGCCCGAGGCTAGGGACGTGCCGTTGTCGAGATGGAGCTCGACGGAGTTGGCTCTTCAAGCGGTGACCGAGGGAATGGTCAGCTCGATCTCGTCGTCAACGGTGCGGCGCTGGTTGGCGGCCGACCCGATCAAACCGTGGCGATACCGGTCGTGGATCTTCCCCCGAGACCCGAACTTCGCGATCAAAGCGGCCCGGGTCCTGGACCTCTACGCCCGGATCTGGGACGGCGAGCCGCTCGGGCCCGATGACTACGTGATCTCCGCGGACGAGAAATCGCAACTCCAAGCACTACGACGTGTCCATCCGGGCCTGCCAACAGCTCGGCGACGGATCCGGCGGGTGGAGTTCGAATACAAGCGGGGTGGGACGCTGGCCTACATGGGCGCCTACGACGTCCACGCCGCCCGCCTGATCGGCACGGTCGCTGCCAAGACCGGGATCGTCCCGTTCATGACCCTGGTTGCCAAGGTCATGTCCAGCGAGCCTTACGCCAGCGCCCGACGGGTGTTCTGGGTGGTCGACAACGGCTCATCGCACAACGGACACCGATCCGTCGCCCGGATGACCGCGGCCTGGCCGAACGCCCGGCTGGTCCATCTTCCCGTGCATGCCTCCTGGTTGAATCAGATCGAGGTCGTCTTTTCCGTGATCCAGCGCAAAGTTGTCAAACCGGCCGACTTCGCCGACCTGGGCGTGCTCGGCGACCGTCTCGTCCGCTTCGCCGATCACTACAACACCACAGCCCGCCCGTTCGACTGGCGCTTCACCCGCAAAGACCTGGCCGCCATGCTGGAACGTATCGACGCCCACCGGCCGACCATCGAGGTCCCCACCGCAGCCTGAACCACCCGGGCAGACTGGGCCCGTGAAGGGTCCACCAGAGTCGATGCGATCCAGCCTCACCCAGCGCCTCAACACCCGAGTCGTCGAACGCTGGCCCGACCTCGCTGGCGTCGAGGTCCGGTTCCGATCCAACTTCGCCTACATCGACGGCCGCTACCCCGACGGCACCACCCTCCCCCTGTGCCGACTCCGCTACGGCGGCGTCCTCCACACCTGGGGATTCGCCGTCTACCGGGCCAGCCACGACGACTACCAAAACAGCCACCTCCCCAACGGACACCCCGCCGGCAACCCCGAAGAAGCACTCGACTGCGCCTGCGGCCTCTACCTCAACGATCCCACCGCCTGGCTCCCCTGATTACACCGACGAACTAATCGGCAGAACCACTAACGGGGCTCCGCCCCAGCCCGACGAGACGGTGTGGTGGTGAGGGTGTCGTCGGTGCTGGTGGCGGTGTTGGCTGGTTGTTCGTAGGCTCCGGTCGAGCCTAGATACGGGGCCTTTCGG
>JBPCNZ010000018.1:0-4594 GCA_051000755.1 Acidimicrobiales bacterium
GTTGCCTGCCTTGCCCTGGCCAGACGCTTCCCCGGCCGCCCCGGGGCGGCACAGCCAGCCCGTGCCACCCGCCGCCGGCGCGGGCGGCGCGGACGTTGGGGGCGTGGACGGTGTGGGCATGGTGGACGAGCCGCCCCCGCACCCGCCGGACCCGGCGACGACCGCAGCGAGCACCGCGACGACGGGCCGCCACCGCCGGGGGCGGGTCCGACCGACCGGGGCGGGCGGGAGCAAGGCATCGAACACGGTCCCAACCGTAGGACCACCGCCAGTCCGATCTCCCCATCAGCCGGCGTTCTCATGGGTGAAAAAGATCGAGGATGCGCTCTTCCGCCCATGGGAACAGAAAACGTCGACGACCTCCAAGCACAAGCGGCCAGCCAAACGACGCGCTCCCCGCTCGCCCTTCCTCCGGCGGGCGCCCTTCTCCCGGGAGGCACCTGAGCGACCTGCGACACTGACCCGATGTTCGGCCACCACCCCCTCCTGCTGGTGCTGGCCGGCTTCGGCGCCGGGCTGACGGGGAGCATCGCCGGGTTGGCGTCGCTGATCTCCTACCCGGCCCTGTTGGCCGTCGGTCTTCCGCCGGTGACCGCCAACGTCACCAACACGGTCGCCCTGGTCTTCAACGGGATCGGCTCGACGTCGGGATCCGTTCCTGAGCTGCGGGGCCAGTGGCCGTGGCTGAGGGGTCTGGTCGTTGCCGGCGTGCTCGGCGGAGCGGTGGGCAGCTTGCTGTTGCTGCTCACCCCGCCGGGTGCGTTCGAGCTGGCCGTGCCGTGGCTCATCGCCGCCGCCTCGATCGCCATCGTCGTCCCCCCACCGGCCGGGTTGGGAAACCGGCGGGCGGGCGCTGACCGCCGGCCCGCGGTCACGGTCGCCATGTTCGTGGTGGCCGTGTACGGCGGCTATTTCGGGGCGGCGGCGGGGGTGCTGATGCTGGCCGTGCTGCTCACCGGCACCACCGAGGGCATCGCCCGGGTCAGCGCGGTGAAGAACGTCGTCCTGGGCACCGCCAACGGCGTCGCCGCCGTGGCCTTCGCCGCCTTCGGCCCGGTCCGCTGGTCGATCGTGGTCCCGCTCGCCGCCGGACTGTTGGTCGGTGGTCGCCTCGGGCCAATCGTTGTGCGCCGGGCCCCGGTCCGGATCCTGCGCATCGTGATCGCCCTCGCCGGCCTGGGTCTGGCCGTCCACCTGGGGATCGATACCTACCGATGAGCGGTGATCGACGCCTCGCCATAGGGTCCACGGCGCCTCGGCCCAGGGCCGGGCGTGAACCGGCGCCCGATGGGGAAAGTCATGCGGGTTAACCACAATGAGAGGACCCTGGCTGCATGGCCATCACGCCCACAATCACCCTCAATGACGGAACGTCCATCCCCCAACTCGGGTTCGGGGTCTTTCAGGTCCCGCCCGACGAGGTCGTCGCCTCGGTCGCCGCCGCCATCGAAGCCGGCTACCGTCTCATCGACACGGCGGCCGCCTACGGCAACGAGGAAGGTGTCGGCAAGGCCATCGCCAACAGCGGCGTACCTCGCGACGAGTTGTACATCACCACCAAGCTGTGGAACGCCGACCACGGCTACGACAAGACTCTCGCGGCCTTCGACGCCAGCCTGGCCAAGTTGGGGCTCGACGCCGTTGACCTCTATCTCATCCACTGGCCGCTGCCCAAGCGCGACGACTATGTGGAGACCTGGAAGGCGTTGGAGAAGATCCTCGCCGACGGCCGGACCCGCTCGATAGGGGTGTCGAACTTCAATGTGGATCACCTCGAGCGCCTCGCCGCCGAGACCGACGTCACCCCGGTGGTGGACCAGGTCGAGTTACATCCCCGTCTCGTCCAGGCCGACCTACGGGCCTATGGCGTCAAGCACGGCATCGTCACCGAGGCGTGGAGCCCGATCGGCCGGGGCCAAGGCCTCCTCGACGACGACGTGGTGGTCGAGATGGCCAAGGCCCACGACCGGTCACCGGCCCAGGTGGTGCTGCGCTGGCACATCCAGCTCGGCAACGTCGTCATACCGAAGTCCGTCAACCCCGACCGCATCCGGGAGAACATCGACATCTTCGACTTCGAACTGACGGCGGCGGAGATGGACCGGCTGACCGATCTCGGACCCGAGGACCGGATCGGCCCGGACCCGGCCGACTTCGACGTGGCCTGACCCGACCAGCGGCCCAAAACCCGAGCCGGGGCCGGTCTCCCTACCGGGGAGCCGGCCCCGAAGGCTCTAACCGGGGAGCCGGCCCGAAGCCCTACCCGGGAAGCTGGCCGAGGGTCACGGTGACCGTCCGGCTGCCACCGCCCTGGGACCGGACCGTCACCTTGGCCGACTGGCCCGGCGTCAAGGTGGACAGGGTGTCCTGGAGATCGGCAAGGGACGAGGTCGGCTTTCCGTTGATGGCGGTGATGAGGTCGCCCCCCTTGATCCCGGCTTTGTCGGCTGGGCCGCCGCTGACGACGCTGACGACCACGACGCCGTTGGTCTGACCCGGGTTGCCGGTACCGGTCGAGGCCGTGATGCCGAGCTCGGCCCGGCCCGAGTTGGTCACCTTGCCCGACGAGATGAGCTGGGGCACGATCTGCTTGACCGTGGCGCTGGGTATGGCGAAGCCGATGCCGGCCGCCGTCCCCCCCTGCTGCTGGTCGGTGGCCGCCAGGGTCGGGATGCCGATCACGTCACCGCCCAGATCGACCAGCGCGCCGCCGCTGTTGCCCGGGTTGATGGCGGCGCTGGTCTGCACCGTCGACGGCAGGGTGACCGTGTTGCTCTCGGCCACGCTGCGCCCGTTGAAGCTGACGATGCCCTCGGTGACGCTGCTGGCGAAACCGAGGGGGTTGCCGATGGCCAGGGTGATGTCGCCGACTTGCAGGGCCTTGGAGTCGCCGAATGTCGCCGGCTGCAGGGACTTGCCGCCCGAGACCTTGATCACGGCCAGGTCCCCACCGGTGTAGGCCCCGACGAGGGTGGCGTTGGAGGTCTGCCCGTTGGCGAACGTGACCTGGAAGCTCTTGGCCGTCCCCACCACATGGGCATTGGTCACGATGTCACCCTGGTTGTCGTAGATGACGCCCGAACCGAGGTCCGTCGTGCCCTGCGACGTGCTGGTCACCTGGACGACCTCGGGACGGACCTTGGCGACGACACTGACGAATGCCTGCTGGAGAGCCATCGCCCCTCCGCCGGTGGACGACTGCAGGGCCGGTGCCGTGCTCGTGGTCGCCCCCGAGGTGGTCGACTGGGACGCCTTGGGCGACGAGCTGCTCGAACCGCACCCGGCCGCGACCAGGGCCGCTGTCCCGATGGCAGCGACCGCGCCCACGGCTCGGCGGGATCGGGTCGTCCGCTGGGGACGCCGACTTACACCGGCCCCCTGGTCCTGCTCGGATACGGCGGGCTCATGGACCATGCGTCGGCACCTCATCTCGTCTGCCTCACAACCCGTTGAGCGTACGGGCTGGGCGGGGACATTCCCAGGCGTCCCGCTGTCCGCCCGCTCAGGTCACTCTCCGCAGGTCGTTCACCACCAGCTCGGTGTCGGCCTTGCCGGCAGCCGACACCGCCTCTCCGCACTCCGGTCGGGGCACCCGCCGCCCCGGGGTCACCGTCGCCTCCCAGATCGTCTGGGTGTCGCCATCGACGTGGAGGCGGGCGACGCTGTCGTGCTCCTCCCCCCACCTCGGTCGGCCGAAGAGGTCCCACCCGACCTCGGCCAGCACGGCGCTCTCGAGGGCCTGCAGGCGGGGCGAGCCCAGGCCGGCCCATCCCCGGTAATGTCCGAGCACGGCCGTGACCGGGCCGGTGCGGGTCACGACGGCTCGGAGGAGATCGACGTCGAGATAGGCCCAGCCGGTCGCCTCCGGCAGGATGATGGCGGTCGGGGCGAAGCGGTGACCGCCGGTATGGCTGGTGCGACGAATGCGAACCTCGGCGCCAAGCAACCCCGGCACCGCCACCAGCTCCTGATGCAGACGCGAGCCGCGGGCACCGCAGCAGACATCGCGTCGGCCGTGGGTGCAGACGGCGACCTCCCGCTCCCCGACCGCATCCGCGGGGACCGGTGCCGCCATGAGGCGTTCGACGGCGACGGCCAGGTGGTGCCTGTCCTCGGCCCCATCGCCCGACGGGGCGTCCACCGTGGTCTCGGTCCGGACCAGGTCCGGTGCCGGGGACGGCTGGCGCGGCCCCGCCGGGGGACGCCGGTAGAGCACGACCCGCCGTTCGCCGACCGGAACCGTGGCCTGGAACCGGATCCCGGTGCCCGACAGCGCCGCTTGGACCGCGCCCACCTCCTCGAGGCCGGCAAGATCCGACGGCCACGGCAGGGCCACGTCCGCCAGCAGGTAACCCTCGTAGGAGCCGACCGTCCCGATGGGATCGAGTCCGGCGGTTCGTGACCAGGTGGCGCAGCGTGCTCGCGCGGTCGAGCTTTCCAGCATGGCCGCGTCGCTCATCGATCCAGGCTAGTGCTCTCGCGCGTCAGTTCCGCGCGCGTTCAGGCGGCCACCTTGAGCGGCTGTCCTGAATAGGTCCAGGCGAAGGGGTTGGCGGTCTCGTTGTAGGAGGCGATGTAGCGCATGAGCTTGGAG
>JBPCNZ010000019.1:0-18437 GCA_051000755.1 Acidimicrobiales bacterium
ACCTGGCGGTGATCGACGAGGACCGCCGGGCCCGTCTGGCCCGGGCCGCCGGTGCGGTCGGCTCAGACGTGTTGGCCGGCGAGACCGCCTGGAAGGTCATGGCCGCGGCGGCACGCTACGAACAGACCGGGAAATACCCGGCCCGGGTCATCGCCGAGCTCGGAGCCGACACCACTGTCGAGCGGACCGTCGAAGCCCTACACCCGGGGCCCCTCACCGCCGACCAGATCCTGGCGGGCAGCTATGCGGCCATGGGCGGAACCGGCCAGGGCCGCCCGTTGGTCGCCGGGATCGTCCCCCCCGTCTCCGCCTACGCCGACCCGGCCGTCGCTGTGTGGGCGGCCGACGCCGCCGGCCGCCTCGAGGCCCTCCGCGGCCGGCTCGCCGACGGCCTTGCCACCAGCGAGCCTCCTCCCTGGGCGGCCGCATTGGGCGGCCGCCCGCATGACCCAGCCCAGATCGGCCCGTGGGCCCGAGCGGCCGCCCAAGTCGCCCTGTACCGCGAAGCCGCCGGCATCACCGAACCCGACGACCTCCTCGGCCCCGACCTGGCCGACAGCAACCCCCTGGCGACGCCCGCAACGTCGCCAGCCGAGCAGCGCGCACCGCCCGACAGATCACCAGCCCACAACCAGTCAGAGGCCCCAGCCGCCACACCGGCCCCCACCCCGGTGCCGCGGACTCGGAGGCCACGACCACGACGACATCAGCTTCGGGATGCGAGAGACCGGCGAATCGAGCTGATCCGAGACGTCACCATCGGCGGCCGGTCGGCCTGGCGGACCCCCACCGGACGCGGGCCCGCCGACCGCGGCCCCGACCTGGCCCAGCGGCCCGACACTGAGCGCTGGCGTGCCTGGCTGAGTCACACCCCGGCCGTAGGCTCGATGGTGTGCTGATCCTCGACCCCACCGGCGAGCTGGCAGACGCCGTGACCCCCCTCGAGGACCTGCTGCGGTTCTGCGATGCCGACAGCGGCGACGACGTCCAGGTCCTCGACGACGCAGCCCAGACGGCCGGTGCCCTGGTCCGCCATCTCCGAGAGGCCAGCAGCACCCGGCCGACCATCGTGGCCCCCGATGCCCGGACCGAACTCGGGCCCGTGCTGCTGCGCTCCCAATATGTGCGGCGGTTCCCGCCGACGATCTTCCGAGGCATCGACCTGGTGGCGGGCATCGACCCCGCCGACCGTCGAGTGTCCGACGCCATCGCTGCCCTGCGCCTGATTGAGCGGTGCCGTCCCCACGATCCGAGCCCGGCCGGGATGGAACGGGACCGCCTCGTCGCCGAGGAGGCCCGGCGCCGACCCGACGACAACATCGTCGTGGCGCCCTCCCCCTGGGAAGCGGCCGTGGCCGCCGACGAAACGGTCCTGCTGGGAGCCTGGCCCGACGAAGCGAACGCCCGGTGGGTCCTCACCGTGGACCAGCACGCCGCCTACCGCCGGCTGTGCGCCGCTCTGCTCGACGACGCCCTCGACCGCTTCGCCACGCTCGGCTGATCCGATGAGACAGTCCACGAGTTGCCCGGTGGCGCGGCCCTGACGGCAGCTGCTCGCCTTGACGAGGTTCGGGAATCGCTCCGGCAGAAAGGGTACAGATTCGCGACGTCGAGACCCGATGATGCCGGAGAGACCCTCTGGGTGGATGTGGTCAGCGCGCCTGTAGAGACGGCCGAAGAAGCCGAAAGATTCTCCAAGAGCGCGTGCATCGGAGTCTTCGCGTACGTATGTGGCGCGGCCCACCCCTAAAGCTCTACTGACCAGATCAGGAGACGCGCCCTGGCCAATGAGGGCCCGGGCACCGCCGTCGCTCACCTCGAGGCCGCCCACAGTGGCGACCCGGCCGTCCTGGCCACCCGCTACATGGCCGCCCTCGACGAGGACCCCCGCACCCACATGGCCCGGGCTGTTGACGCCGTCGGCTCGGGCCTGTTGGCCGGCCGGTCCTCAAGATGGTCACTGCCGACCGGTACCGTCGAGGATTATCCGACGAGCCTGGACTGGAAGATCTGCGATGGGCACCATCAACGAGGACGAGGTTTCCTGGTGAGCGCCTCTGATCCTCCCCGTCTACCGCGGCGGTCGACGGCGACGTCGCGTTTCGGAGTGAGCCGCCGTGAGGGCCACGATGCCACCGAGTTCTATGAGCGGTTCGCGGCTCCGACGATCAGCGACGATGACACGGTCTGCCATCCTGATGACCGGCCGGCGGTCGACCGGATCTGGCTGGGCGATATCCGCGATCAGCCCGGCACGCTCGCAGCCAACTCGGTGGCCTTGGTGATCACGTCCCCCCCGTATTACTCCGGCAAAGAGTACGAGACGGCTATCGGCCAGGGTCACGTCCCGGCTTCCTACCGCGACTACCTGGCCATGTTGACCAGCGTGTTCGCCACCTGCGCCACCGCGCTTGAGCCCGGTGGGCGGCTAGCAGTGAACGTGGCAAACTTGGGCCGCAAACCGTATCGGAGTTTGTCGGCGGACCTGGTCCGGATTCTCGACGACGAGCTGGGACTTTTGCTACGCGGCGAGGTCATCTGGCAGAAGGCGAAAGGCGCGGCGGGGAACTGCGCGTGGGGTACCTACCAAAAGCCTGGGGACCCTGTGCTGCGTGACTTGACGGAGCGGGTCATCATCGCTTCGAAGGGTCGCTTCGATCGGGCCATCCCTCCCTCGCTTCGAGAACGAGGGGGGTACCCGTCGAAGGCGACGATCTTCCGAGACGAGTTCCTCGAGGCGACCGTCGACGTGTGGGAGATCCCCCCGCAGAGCGCCACTCGGGTCGGTCACCCGGCCCCGTTCCCGGTCGAGTTGCCACAACGGCTCATCGACCTCTACACCTACCAGGGTGACCTGATCGTCGACCCGTTCATGGGATCGGGAACCACGGCGGTCGCCGCTCTGCGCACTGACCGTCACTTTGTCGGCTACGACACCGACGCCGACTATGTAGCCGCCGCTGTCGACCGGGTCGAGCGCGAACGGGCCCGGTTGGCCAGTGAGGCGGCCAGCGAGGGCTACTTGGGCCGCCCGGTCCTCCCCGCCACCAAAGAAGCCGCGGACCCTGATGAGCATTTCCAGGCTCGCGGGGTCCGCGAAGGACGCCGGGCCCGGGAGCTGGCCGAGTGGGCCCTCGAGAACTCCAACTTCATCAACATTCGGGAAAAGCAGAGACTCAACGCCGGTGTCGAGGTGAACTTCGTCGCCGACGACCAGGCCGGCAACGAGTGGCTCTTCGACGTGTCCGGAGCGTTCACATCCACCCGAGCCGGTCTGCAACGCACCGACACGCTCTGGAAGGCCCTGGGGAAAGCCACCGTGGTTCACGAGACCCGGGCCGGGGCCCGCTATGTGCTGTTGACCACGGACAAGCCCGCTCCGAACAGTGCCGGCAGCCGAGCCCTCAGCGCGGTGACGGGTACCAAGAACAAGCCGGTTCACGATGTCATCGGCCTTCGCGACCCTGACGACCTGGCCCGCCTCGCCGAGCACGGCCGCGCCCGACCTCCGCGACGCCGATGAGCGTCTACGACCCCGCCCTTCCCCAACCTCGCCGGGTGGCCTACGCCCTGGTTCCCGGCGACGACGCCGTCGCCTTCGTCGCCGATGACCCCGAGGTCCTCACCCGGGTGGTCTCTTGAACCTTGTCGCTCAGCTCCGGCCCACCCAGATCGACCCAGGTCAGCTCCAACGCATTCGTGCCGCCCTCGAAGACGGCGATTGGCAAGAAGCCATCGTCGCTTGGATGGACGCCACCGGAAAGCACCTCAACATCTTCGACGATGAACCAGTATGGACTGACACCGCCCTCGACGCAGAGCGTCTCCGCCTGGAGCTGCCCCTCACCCCAATCTTCTCCGACCCGACCCTGCATGACGGCACCTGATGGGCGGTGAACTGAGCTGATGGCCGGTGACCGTACTTTGGTCACCGAGCTCGGCACCGCTCTCGGCACCCTCCCCTACCCCAACGTTGCCTCTGCCATCGAGGCGCAGCCCGCCACTCTCCGAGTCGACGACAGTACGTGGGAGCGGCTCAGCGCCCTCCACGCTAACGGCGGTCACGTGGCCGACTTCGCTGTCGCTTACCGCAACGGCCAGACGTTCGCCGCGGCGGCCGACGGGCTACGAGGACGCCCTCCACGACTCATCGAGTGGGCCGGCGGACGCCGAGCACCTGGTGACGAGGTCGCCCCCATCGACCTGGTCATCGACCACGTCTACCTGATCAGCTGCAAGTACCTCTCCGCCAACCTGGCCAACTCCTCCCCCGCTCGGCTCATCGACGGCCTCCTGGCCACCACTGGCACCTGGGAACGCGCCGACTGGTATGCCACCGTCGCCCCAGGCGAGTACCAGTATCTCTACGCGGCATGCAAGTCTGTCACCGGCCTGGATGACCTGCCAGACCTCTGGGCCGGATCGACTTTCAGGCCTGGTACCGGGAGGTGGCGGCCTCCTGGACGCCGCCGGGGTCCCGTCGGGTTGGGGTGGCGGCGTGAGCGTGACGGCACCAACCCGGCCGGCCAGCGGGCCGGCAGTTCGGGGCCAGAGTGGCCCGGCGGGCGGCGTGGTCCGGCGGCGGGGCGGGAACCGTTCGGCGGGATAGTCCTGCCGGGCGACCGTCCCAGAACGCGCTCCCGCTCAAGATCCTCAGGCGCCCCCCAACCAACAGACAGCAGCGCGGACCTGAATGCTTACTTACTAAGACAGAGCATTAGTCCTCTATCTGAGGTCGAATGCCTCGGCCTCTCTGCCGAAATCAGCTCTTCCGATTGGTGTTCTCGACTCCGCTGCGTACGAGCGTATGAGAGCCATGCTTGCCGGGTCTCGCGGATCGTCTTGAGTGGTTAGCCATTCGACCGAAATCTCGAACTTTCGCGATACCCGGTGCGGGAGGTCCTGGTGGATCCAGCGCGACTTTCCATGGGGAAGGGTTACGATAATGACTCTGTCGAAGGTGGTTGTAGCGAACGCAGATTCGATTGCATGCATCGGGTTGGCGACAGCGACTTCTCCAGTTACGGAGAGTCCTTCCGAACGGAATCGCTTCAACGCTTTAACGAGTCGATCCTGAGCGATTCCTGTCTCGCCGGCAGCCGACGAATCGTGCGGGTCGTGTGGTGAGACCGGGACGAGTAGATGGAACGTTGCCTGCCTGCGTCGCGCGGTCTGACGCATGATCTCAAGGACAATCTCGTCCCCTAAGGTTTTATTAGACACCAAAAGATAATCCATCTTATTCCTCGTTCTCGTTCGGACCTGTTGCGGGTTAACGGATCCTGATGTGCTTCCCCTGCAGCGTGGCCAATCCTTCTCGTGCAAAACACTACGACCATGAGTGGCTACTAGCAATGACTTAGCCGAACTATCCTTACCCAGCTCCGACGAGCCATCCGCCGTGCGGCTCGATGCGGCTGGTGCTGTGTCGTCTAAACAGTTCGTGACTAGAGTGCCAGCAACCTGACGATGCGTGGTGCCCCGCCGTTGTTGATGACCGACGTGCAGCGCGACGAGTTGGCAAGGATCGCCGCTTCGCCGGCGCTTCCCCCGTCGGGAAGTGAGCCAGGCCGAAGCAGTCCTGGCTGCAGCAGACGGTATGGCCAACGAGCACATTGGTGCCCGGGTGGGCGTGAGCGCCGAGACGGTGCGAGCGGGGCGGGCCGCCTTCGCTCAGCAAGGTGTGGCTGGGCTGGGGGTGATCGCCAAGGGTCGGGGCCGCAAGGCGTACTTGGCGGCCGGTCGGACCGACCAATCCGCAGGACGCCCCACTCTCGAGACGGCTTGCGGGCGACCCTACGGGACAGCCCACGGTGGAGCCGCACACGGGCTCGTTCCGGGGTCCAGTGAGGGTTCCGGCAGGCGGGACATTCGGGCGGCAGCAGTGCACGATCGCCGTTCATCGAATGCAGCGATGTTGCGTGGTGGCCTGCGCCTCCCGAAGGGTCATTCCGCTGCGGCGCCGGCCGTCGCGCCAGTCCTCGTGGCTCGTCGACGGGCGGCCGTCAGGCCGGGTCTACGCCTCGGGTGACGACCCAACGGTGCGGGGAGATCGGCCGCGTGCGCGTGAAGCCGTGGTTCTCGAAGGCGGCCATCGGCCCGGTGTGCAGGAACGAGCCCGACAGCGTGCGCTCGTCGGTCTCATCGGGGTAACCCTCGACCGTGCCGCCGCCATGGCGGGCGATCTCGGCCAGCGCCCCGCCGAGCGCGGCGTCGGCAACGCCGCGGCGGCGTAAGCCTTTGCCGGTGAAGAAGCACGTGATGCGCCAGTCCGGCAGGGTGGTGAGGTCCTTCTCGTACCGGAGTCGGCTCTTGATCTCTGGCAGCTCCTTGGGGGAGCCGAACTGGCACCAGCCCCTGGCACTCGTCGCCATCGAGCACGAGGGGCGGCGTGAGCGCGGCCCTCGCCGACGCGCTGTTCCTTCTCGGCCCGGTTCTGCGCCGGGGTGCGCCCCGAGCCCACCCTGACGCAGAAGGCCATGCACCAGCAGCCGCCCCACACGCCGTTGTTCGCCTCGACCAGCCGTGCGAACGCGGCCCACGTGTCCATGTCCAGGGGCCGGACGGAGAAGCCGGCGGTCGTCTTGCCTGCCGCTTTCGGGTCGGTCACGAACACCTCCTCAGCATGCGCAGCGGATCACAGCTTCTGGCCGGGGCATGCCCCGACGAACGGGAGCACCCGAGACCACAGCAGCTCGGTGGTCTCGGTGTCGTACTCCTCTAGCAACGTTGGGTCGGTGAACAGGTGCCCGTCGCCGGGATAGTCGAACAGCTCGAGGGTGCCGCCGGCGGCGGTGATGTCTCGCCGAGCCTGGTCGGTGATCTCGTCCTCCCGGAACCGGTCGCCGAGCATACGGCGGGGCAGTTTGCCGTTGCCGACAGTGGGCGTGGGTGATATGGATCGTGACGGACTCGTCCGCTGTTCCAGGTTCCCGTTGATACGATGACCGCTTGCTTGCGGACCGCTTTGCGGGTCACCTTGAGCCACTCTTCCCACTCATGTGGGTCTTGGGGCTCATGGTCGGCGAGCAGCAACAGTCCACCACAGACGGAACAGCGTCCTCGTTGCGCTTTAAGGAGGCGCAGGCTGACGGTGTCGAGCGGTGGCGGGTGTCGTTGTCGCCGCCTGGCCCAGTACTCGGCCAGGGCCGGGTCGTCGGGTGACGCCGACCCTGGGACCATCTGGTGGCGGACGATTTTGGTCCAGGTGTGCCTGAGCAGGTAGCCGCCGCTGTCGCGGTTGCCGAAGACCCACCGGTCACGCCTGGACTTGTTGAACGCGTCGAAGTACCGGTGAACGACCCAGCCGTTCGATTTGTTCGGGTGGCTGTGGCGAGCCCACTTGTAGGTGAGCGTCCACAGATGATGATCCATCGTGGCGAACGCCTCGGTGGAAACCACCGTCCGGTAGTAGGCCGACCATCCCCGGATGATCGGGTTCAGTCGTTGGAGCACCGCCACGGCGTTCGCCCCTCGCAGGGCTCGCACCTCGGCGGAGAGCCGTTCCCGGTGCCGTCTCAACGCCGCTTTCGATGGTTTGATCAACAGCTTTTCCCGGTAGCGGCGGACGTTGAAGCCGAGAAAATCAAAGCCGTCATCGAGGTGGACGATCCTCGTCTTGTCCTCGTTGAAGACCAACCCTCTCGGTTCCAGCCATCCCGCCAGCCGTTCCTTGACCTTTTCGGCCTGCTCACGACTGACGCAAAGTGCTACCAGGTCGTCTGCGTACCTCACCACCACGGGACTGTCCGCCATCGGCCTGCCGGCCCAAGAGCCGTCAGTGTGATAGCGGACCCCGGCGGCGTGTTCCATCCCGTGCAAGGCGACGTTCAACAACAACGGCGAGACCACCCCACCTTGTGGGGTTCCCTCCTCCGTCGGAGCGAAACGACCTTTGTCGACCACGCCCGCTTTGAGCCACTTCTCGACGAGTCCCCGAGCGGGGAAACCGCCGAGAGCGGCGAGCAGACGGGAATGGTCGATCCGATCGAACGCCGCTGCCAGGTCAGCGTCGAGCGCCCACAGCCGCCGAGCGAACTTTCCGCAGGCGGTCTTGTAGATCGACTCGATCGCGTCATGGCAGCCACGGCCCGGGCGGAAGCCATACGACCTCGGCTCGAACCGTGCCTCCCACTCGGGCTCCAACGCGTTGACGACCTGGGCTTGCAACGCCCTATCGACGAGCACTGGTATCCCGAGCGGGCGTTGTTTCCCGTTCGCCTTGGGCACATACACCCGCTTGACCGGCTTGGGTGTCCACGAGGCGCCGTGGTGTTGCACCGAGTCAGCCATGAAGGCTTTCCCCGAGGCGGTCACCACAACGACACCATCGACACCGGCGGTCTTGCGGCCAGCGTTGAGCTCGGTCACCCGCCGAACGCTCACCAAAGCGTTGGCACGAGACCGGAGCATCAGCTTCTGCAAACTGCGGACCTTCTTGAGGTCCCCTACCTGTGACGCCGTGAAGATCCGCTGCCGCAGACGCCCTACGTCATCCTCGACCTGGCCCCAATCAACTGAGGCCCAGTCGAGATCGCCGCCGTCAGGTCCGTTCACCACGGCGGTGCCGTGGCGTCCAACTTGCCCATCGGTTCGGGAATCGTCGATCATCGTCATTCTCCACAGGCCCACCTGACCACGTCAGCACCCTTTCGGGTCCGGGCATCAAGCCCGGTATCCGGCCAGTTATACGGGACGACCGGCGGAGGGGCCGACCATGCTGTCCCGATTTCCTGTCGCCTTTCGGCCACCGGCGTTCGCTTCTTGGTCATCCCTTCCCCGCTGGGGAGCTGGGCCTCCCTCACGGTCGGCTTACCCGCCCCTGTCACCAGCGGCGGGACCCCAACGGGATTGTCACGTTGCACACGCATGAGATACGGCCGGAGAGGGCGCCCTCTCAACCCCGGGGACACCGGTGCCCGCACGACCGGCGCTTGGTATCCGGTCGCCGTCTGCCGCTTCACAGCGGCAAAGTCCCTGCACCCCGGTCCGGCTCCCATCACCCGAGGCTCAACGTCACGAGGCATCAACAAGGGTTCAGTGTCATTCGCCCGCCCGGCCTTCCCCTCGCCTGTGGCCCCCGGATGGTCAGGGACCCTTGGGCTTCTCCCCCGAGCTTCACACCCCGCCGTCACCGGCAGCGCATGTCGAGGTGGGGACAGGCATTGGGCACTCGCCCGAGCTACGTCACCGCCATCAGACGGCCCTCCAATCTACGCAACTGCTCATCACGTGCGCCTTCGTGGCGCACCCAGGCCGCGTTGGCGCCGAACCAATCGACGATGTTCAGGCCGGACAGCTGCAGGACACCCAAGACTCGGCGTCGGGTCGCAACAAACACGGCGACGCTGGAGCCCTGAGAGAACCCGCCGACGACGAAGCCGTCCGCCACATCGGCGATTGCGGCGAGCCCCCGCTCGAGCAGCGCCTCATTGCCCAGCTGTTCGGCCCACGCCATCGCCGGGTCGTACGCGTCGAACACCCGGCCCTCATACAGGTCAGGCACAAGTACCTCGTGTCCGTCAGCGCGCAGCCGTTCAGCAGCATCGAGCTCACCCCGGCGACCCCCAGGACGGAGTGGAACTCACAACGGTCGTCACGATGCCAGGCCGTAGCGACAGAGCTCAAGAAGGGAAGCGGGTCGGTAAAGCCCACCCGGTGAGCCGGCAGCCATCACCGTGATGGAGGGCGACCACGGCTCGCCTACTTTCACCCCGACAGCGCCTCGGCCCGCCAGGCGATCCGGTGCCAGATCGACCTGCAACGAGAGGCCGGTGACGAGGCCCTGGTCGGCGGCAGGTCTATCCAATCATGGTCGAGGCCGCTTCGGCGCTGTGCGTGTCGACCCCCGGGTGGTCTAGGTGGACTCGGGCCGGCCTCAGCTGGTCGAGGGCTTCACCAAGAGGACGTTCACGGCCATGATCGAGGGCGTCCGCGGCCCTGCGATCGCCGCCGGTTTCGTCGAACCCGACACCTTCGACGCGGGGATCGAGGCTCTCTACCGCACCACCGACGCCGACGGCGTGTTCTGCTACACCTTCTTCAAGGGGATCGCCGAGAAGAACTGGCGGGCCTGAGCCACAGACAACCTTCTCGCGCGTCCACCGATCATCTTTGACTGGGACCCTCCCCCGTTCGCCGGCACCGATCATCCCATGACACCCGACGCCATGAGGCGCCGTCGGGTATCCGGGTCGAACACGTCCGGGCCCACGGATTCGCTCGACACCTGGACCAGCTATCAGGATCCCTTCACTGAGGCACAGGCGCGGGGAAGAAACGTTCGGCAGTTAGCTCGCCTACGTTGACGAGTATGAGCTTGGGGTGGGAACAGACGATCATTCATGCGCGAGAGCCCGCTGCGCTGGGACGTTGGTGGAAAGAGGCACTCGGATGGGTTGTTGTTAACGATGATCCGGATGAGTTCGAGATTCGACCAGCAGCAGACCAATTGCCTGGGCTGCTGTTTGTCACGGTCCCCGAGGCGAAGACGGTGAAGAACCGGCTGCACCTCGACTTCCGACCCGACGATAGGGACAGAGAGGTCGACCGGATGCTCGCACTCGGAGCTACTCGGGCGGATGTAGGTCAAGGCGAGGTCTCATGGGTTGTGCTGGCTGATCCCGAGGGCAACGAGTTCTGCATCCTCAGGACCGCCGGCGAAGCTGGCAGTACATAGGGACCAATCGGCGCTCTCCCCCGTAAGAGATGAGGCCACCGAATGTCGTCCGCCAGTGGGATGGGACCACTGGTCCGCCAGTGGCATGGGACCGGGTCCGGTGCGGCCAGCGTCGACTGGGTTGATGATGGTCGGGTGTGGGGCTGGGGTCAAGGCGGGGTGTTGAGGATGTCGGTGATCTGGTTGGCGAGGCGGTCGGCGGTTCGGCGTGTGAGGCCGATCGACACGATGACGGAGCGATCGGCGCGTCGGAGACGGACCATCCGTGCCCGCTGGGGTGGTCGACCCCTGGAGCTGGCTGAGCCGTGGTCGACCTCGACGGTGATCGGCTCGACTTGGGCGGCTTGGCGGGCTCGGTGGGCGCGGACCCGACGTGTTGGCGAGCAGAACCGGGCGGGACGGCGGGTGGGTGCTGGGGTGATCGTGTTGGTGCATCCAGGGCCGCCGTAGCTGGCCTCGGAGGGGGTTTCGTGACGTAACGGAACTGTTGGGGTGGGGGTCGACGTCGGTTTCGGGCCGGTCACTGCGGGCCTCTCGCCTGCCTGTCGGTGTGTGGGGACAGGGGTGGTTTCTGGCGGCGACGGTAGCTGTCGCCGTCGAGGACCAGTTCGTGGGCGGCCGATTGGAGCCGGTCGATGGCGGATTGGGCCAGGAGGGGGTCGGCCATCAGGGCGAGCCACTCGGCTGGTTCCCGGTTCGAGGTGACGATCGTGGCCGCCCGGCGGTGTCTCTCCACGATGATCTCGTAGATGTCGGCGGTGTCGATGGTGTCGATGGATTGGAGGCAGAAATCGTCGAGGATCAACACGTCGACTCGGAGCAGTTTGCGCAGCTCGACCTCGTGGCTGTTGTCGAGCCGGGATACTTTGAGGCGCTTGAAGAGGTGGTCGGCGCGCTCGAAGTGCACGCTGGCCCGCCGGCGGACCGCGGCGTGACCCAAAGCGGTGGCCAGGAACGTTTTGCCGACCCCGACCGGGCCGAGGATCAACGCGTTGTGGCCGGCGTCGACGAAGCGGAGGCTGACGAGCTCGTCGAGGGTGGCCCGGTCGTAGTTGACCGTGGCGGTGTCGTCCCAGTGTTCCAGGCGCATGGTCGGCTCGAGTCCGGCTTTGCGGGCCCGGAGATCGGCCGAGGCGGTGTCTCGGCGGGTGACCTCGTCGGCGAGGACCAGCTCCAAGAACTCGGCGTGGCCGAGCTTGGTCGAGCGGGCCAGGGCGAGACGTTCGGGAAGGGTGTCGAGGCTGCGACCGAGCTTGACTCGACGCAACAAGGCGCGCAGCTCGGGGCTGATCGTCGGGGCCGGAGCGGTCATGCCGCACCGTCCGACGCGACCTCAGACGAAGAAGAACCGTTGTCCTGGTTGGGCTTTTTGGTGGCGAAGTGGCTGACGTCGCGGGCGAAACGGGCCGCGCCGGCCGCTGCGGGCCCAGCCCGCTCGGCGACCGCGTCGGCGGTGGTGGCCCGTTCGATCATCCGGCCGATCAAGCTCACGCTGCTCGCTTCGGCCGCCAGGGCTCGCTCGCAGGCCTCCTCGACCAGTTCGGGACCCCACCGCTTGACCAGACCCAACAGGGCGTAGACTTGGCGCATCTTGGTCCACGCAACGGGTGGTCCAACACCACGGCCGCGTAGGCGCCGATCGAGGTTCCGTGTCCTTGGGCCAGGCGGCGGAGATGGTCCAGGTCCCGCATGGCCGTCTTCTCTGAGGGCAGATCGGCGGGATCGGTGCTCCGCCCGCCGGGCGGCTGGCGGGGATGGACCTTCACCACCGCCCCGCGATAGGTCACCCGCACCAACTGGCGGTCCGCTCGGACCTCGACGGTGACACCGATCAGGTCGCCGGGGATCGAGTAGAGCGCCTTGGCCACCTCGATGTGATGATCTCGGTGCACCTTGGGCCTGGCGTAGATCGCCACGTCATAGACCGAGCTCGGCGCCGGCCCCAGACGGGAGACCTCCTCGAGAGCGAACAGCTCGGCCGGGCGACACTGATGAGTGCCATGGACCCGCAAACCGGCGCGAACCCGGCACCACTGCTCCACTCGACGCTGCGCGTCAGCCAGGTCCACGAAGACCTCACCGGCGAAGAAGCTGTTCCGCACGAACGGCACGGTCCGCTCCACCCTCGGCTTATCCGTCGGAGTTCGCACCCTGGCCGGGTCGACCACGAAGCCCCTCGACTGGGCATACTCGATGAACGCCTGGTTGAAGCGAGGATCGGTGGGATGCGCCTTGTCGATAACGGTCGCCATGTTGTCGGGGATTGCCACCGCGAACACCCCACCGAAGAACGCCCACGCCGCCTCGAACCCGGCGATCACCGCCTCAGTGGTCTGGGTGAAGGTCAACCACACGAAGCAGTGTCTCGAGTAGCAGGCGGTGAAGATCAGCGCCTGGACCACCCGATTCCGACCCGAGTCAGGATCGAAGATCACACCCATCTTGCCGAAATCGACCTGAACCTCTGAACCCGGCTCGCCATCAGCAACCCGCACCGTGATCCCCCTCGCCGAGCGTCCCACCCCGAGGACCTCCAAGGCGTAGCGATGCACCGTCCGCTCGGGGACCACGATGCCGTGGCGGGCCAACAGCTCACACGTCTTCACCACGGTCAACCCGTCGTCGACCAGCCACCCCTTCAGCCGGTCATGATCGGCCACCACCAACCCCCAAGCCTCCCCGTGCCCATCGGCTCGGTGCGGGCGGACCGCCTCACACACCGAAGCAATCAGCACATCGTTGAGCTGGTCCTCACCGCCGTCACAGACCAGCCCGGCGTCGACCGCCGCGGCCACATAACGACGCACCGTTTTGCGGTCGATGACCGCCAGCCGTTCGATCGACCGCAGCCCCTCCCCGCGCACCCACAGCCGTAACACCTCTCGGATCTCATGCACCAGAACCTCCCGGAACATCGACAGCCACCTCTCACGGCCGCTGGTCGGCCGGGTGGCAACGATCACCGGCAGCGGCGTCGCTACTGGTGGATCCCCGGGTGGTCCCACGACTGGCGGACCGGTGGTCCCATGCTGCTGGCGGAACTCACCTCAAGGTGGTCCCATCCAACTGGCGGGCGACAACCGAAGAAGCCGCTCATATCGGCGGTTCCCGCTTCACCCTGTGACCGGGTCCCCGTGAACAGCAGATCGCCACGCCAGAACGTCGCCTGGGTCTCGCCGGGCAACCTGAAATGCACAATCAAGTCACAAGCCAGATCACTGGGCCGGTCCATCGGAGTTCCGAACCGGCGCTCGGTACGGAGGCGGATCGCCTTGCCCCACTGCGCTCCAGAGGTGCCGTTCCGGGCACTCCGACTGACCCATCAGGTCGGGTTCCCGAGTGTCCGATCTGCGTGCCAACCCCGACCCGATGCCACCGGGCCCAGACGCGCCCGATCGACGGCGATGCTCCCATCCTCCCATCCGACTGCGGCAAGGGCCAGCGTCAGAACGTGTCCCCAGATCTTCTGCGGAGCCGAGAGCATTCTGTTGCGGGGCAGGTCCCCGGGATCCTGGAGCCCACGGCGGCCCGATCGCCGAGTATGTACATGTCAAGATCTCCGGTTCACGTCGTCGAGTCCGTACGGGTGATGGGAAACCGCTGGAGCCTGCTGAAGGTGATTGACACAATGATGTGATGACTCTGGGCAATCTCGGCCAAGTCCGCTATTCGCGAATGCTCTGGAATACTCCTCTCTCTGAGGGCCACGCCCGTCTCCTGCTCGAACGCCTGGAGGTCGAGCCGGGAACGTCGGTGCTCGACCTGGGATGCGGCTGGGGAGAGCTCCTCATCCGCGCCGTCAACGCAGCCTCCCACCCAGAGAGACCTGCTCGCGGCATAGGAGTGGACACGGAAGCGTCTTCGCTCGAGCGGGGGCGCGCCCTGGCCGCCGAGCGCGGCTTGGACCAGCGAATAACCTTATCGAGGCCCCGGCCGAGTTGTGGCGGGAACCTGCGAGCCGAGTCGTATGCGTGGGCGCCAGCCATGCCTGGGGAGGCTCTCAACAGGCTCTGAGTGCCTTGGCAGCGCTTGTGCCCACGGGAGGCCGCCTGCTGTTCGGCGATGGCTGCTGGGAGACTGCTCCCACCGCAGCTGCCCTTGCGATTTTCGGTGACGAGGTGAGGCCACTACAGGATGTCGTTGGACATGCAAAAACAGCTGGTTGGCGGGTACTGCACATAAGTACGGCGGACCAAAGGGAGTGGGACGACTTCGAGTCCACATGGCGAGCTGGCGCCGAAGAATGGTTGTTCGCTAACCCGAACAACGAGCAAGCACATGCTTTCCGAGATGCTCTCGACGCTCGACTGGCCGAGTATCTGAGCGGCTATCGCGGCGTCTTGAGCTTCTGCTACCTGATTCTCGCTCGCTAGCATCAGAGGCTCACGGGGCTCCAGATCGCGAGTTAGGGAGCACGAGACGCATCCGCTCCGACGCTGCCAGACATGCCCTATCGACGGTTCGCTCGTTACCCGGAGCGAGCCCTCGGGGCCGGACTGCAAAAGCGCGTTGCCAGAACACATCGGGGCTCGCCGGCAACCCTGAAACGCATACTCACGGCACCAACCAGGTCGCCGGGCCAGTCGACCAAACACCGAACCGGCGCTCGGTACGGAGGGGGTTCGCCTTGCCCCACTGCGCTCAATAGGTGCCGCTCTGCGCTGCTTGCCCAGCCGTCGTACTCGGGATTCTGCGTGTCCGATCTGCGGGCACGTTCTGTCAGCTGCGCAGTTCTAGCCCGGCCGCCAGGCGGCATCCGAGAACCGTCGCGATCTGCTCGCCCTCGGCATGGAGTCTGCCGTGGCCGCTCCATAGTGGCCTGTTCTGTTCGCCCCGGGAGCGCTCCTACCAGTGCTGCCGATCACGAGCAGGGCCAAGGGCGTAAAAGGCCTCGTGCCGGTCGGCCTCTGGTGTCGAAGTAACGTAGCCAGCAGGTCCAAGCAGGTCGCTGGCGATGGACTGTGATGGATCTGGCAAACCGATAGCCACCCCGCGCCTGACGAATGTCGAGACCGCCCGGTCTGCCACGTCCCTGGAGTGGATCGACAAGACGAGTTGCTGGAGGATGGACCACATGTCACACATACGACGCTTCGACCATGTCGGGATCACGGTCGCTGACCTCGACACGGTGACGGCGTTCTTCGTCGGGCTCGGTCTCGAGGTCGAGGGCACGCGGATGTTCGTGGAGGGCGAGTTCCTGGACACGGTCATCGGCGTCCCTGACTCCCGCACCGAGATCGTCATGCTCCGACCGCCCGACGGAGGAACCCGGCTGGAACTGTCAAGCTTCGTCCGGCCCGATCACTACCCAGGGTCACCCGCCGCGATGGCCAACGAACTGGGGCTGCGCAACGTGGCCTTCGAGGTCGATGACCTCCAGGCCACCGTCGACGGGCTGGTCGCGGACGGATACGGCCTGGTCGGCGGCATCGGCCAGTACGAGCACATCTGGCGCATGGCGTATGTGCGCGGACCGGAGGGGATCATTGTGTCTCTGGCCGAGCACATCGGCTGACGCCACAGTCGATCCAGAATCAGCCGGACTTCACGCGCCGGGCCGGGGACAAGCGGGACGACGCCGTGATGTCACGGCGTCTTCGAGGCGATGCAGCTCCCCCAACTGACATCGTCCACCTCGTCATGAGGCCGGCCGTTGAGCTCCCAGTAGCGGCTCGACCCGAGGGGCTTGCTCATTGGTCTAGAAGCGCCACCGCGTGGCGCCACCCGGTTC
Source organism: Acidimicrobiales bacterium (assembly GCA_051000755.1). GTDB lineage: Bacteria > Actinomycetota > Acidimicrobiia > Acidimicrobiales > Palsa-688 > JALZAH01. The sequence goes on from JBPCNZ010000019.1 coordinate 16,413, forward strand.
GCCCGTGAGGAGTGCTGTAGCCGTGTCTGGCGTGACGCGGTACACGAACCACGGCGGCGGCCCAGCGGAGGGTGCGCTGAACTCGGCAGTAAGGGCCAGACCTGTGTCGTCGACTCGAGCCGGCCAGCCCGCTGCCGCCCAGCGCTCCGCCATGGCGGAGACGGTCGAGGAGTCAGTGACCATGCGGGCCTCACCCTCGATCACCAGGTCGAAGTCGTGGGTTGCGACGATGACCGTGCAACGCGGATCGCGAGCAAGGTTCTTCCCCTTGCGGGTTCCAGCGCCGGTCTCGAACCAGAATGCGCCATCGACCCACAGGCCGCCGATCCCGGTGACGTGCGGGCTCCCGTCCCGGTCGATCGTCGCCAACCAGCATGTGTGACGATTCGGACCGCCAGCCTCCGGAGCCTGGCCCAAACCCTGATCGAGGCGCGCTTCGATGCGGCGCCACTCGAGCAGCGGCGCCCCGTAGAGATCGGCGAGGTTGGTTGCTTGCATGAGGGTCTGACGCAACACACCGTCAAAAGTCATCGCCGCCTCGTCCCGGTAGTCGATGGCCTATCCGGATTGGCGGTGACTACTCCAGGCGGCGCGCTCGCATCGATCTTCCCCTCCACGCCACCGTCTGCGTGCTGTCGCGAGGAGACGACTCCGATGTAGCGATCCCGAGCCGGTGTCTCGCTTGACGCCGCGTCGCCCCGAACCCGTGATCTGGACGTACCACGCCTCGGCCTCGCACCCGCTCCGAATCGGCAGGCGTGCTTGTTCGTCACTGAGTCTGGGCGCCAGCGGGTGTGTGCTGGCGCCTAGAACGCCAAGGTCAGCGTGGCCTGATCCCGCGATGTAGTGGACGCGATGGAAGTGGCGTGGCGATCAAGGGAAACTCTGGCGCGGTCGTAGCGCATAGTCGTGCGCGGGTCGGCGTGGGAGGCGACCTCTTGCACGTCGCGCAGCGGCACCCCAGCGTCGAGCGCCGCGGTGATGAAGGCGTGGCGCAAGGTGTGTGGTCCGATCGACTTGGCGAAGCCGGACGGCGGGCGACGCGGCGGACGATGCGGGCGGTGAGAGGCGCCAGCGGGATGGTGACGGTCTTCCCGCCTTACGCAGAGTGGTGAGGGTGCGGTGTCCTCGCTCGGCGCCGAGGGCCTCGATGTCGGCCCCGATCGTTTCAGGCACCCGCAGCCGGTCGAGCGCCAACAAGAAGATAAGCGCTTGCTCCGCTGAGGGCCCGAGTCCGGCGGCGACTAGGAGCGCTCCGACCTCGTTGCGGTCCAACCCGATGGCGTGGGACTCGTAATCGACCCGAGGGCGGCGAACATGTACCGCCGGCGAATGGGCGATCAGGCCTTCCTCCGTCGCGTAGCTGTAGAAGCCGGTCACGGTGCACCGGCTGGGTGGTGCTGAGCGACCCGGAGGGGAACGAGTTCTGCCTGCTCTCTCGTTCCGTGCAGGATGCCCAGTCGGTCGAAACCATCCGGCCGGCGCTGACGGCGACCCCGAAGCCATGTCGTAGCGGGATCGGCCTGTGGACAGGCTGAGCCGAGTCCGGACGCAGTGCTTCCGACCGATGAGTTTCGGGACTTACCGAGGTCCCTACAGCAAAACCGGAGAGGAATGAGTCAGCGCCTGACAGTCGGCGCGGAAAGGGACTCACCATGGGACAACCCGTTGTGCACTTCGAGGTCATCGGCAACGACCCGCATCGGCTGCGCGGCTACTACCGGGAGCTGTTCGGGTGGAGCTTCGTCACCCCGTCGCCGGTTGCACACGAGGTGTCGGAACCAGAAAGTTGCGGGTTTGTCGAGCTCACGACGTCGAACGACGGGACCGGAATCCGCGGCGGCATCGGAGGAGGCCAGGGTTACAAGAGTCACGCTGTTTTCTACGTCGGCGTCCCGGACGTCGAAGCCGCTCTTCAGCGGGCGGAGACCTTGGGCGGGACGCGGGTGATGGGCCCGGTCGTGTCACCAAGCGGGCTCGCTGTCGGCCACTTCACCGACCCCGAGGGCACCCTGATAGGCGTCG
>JBPCNZ010000020.1:0-6369 GCA_051000755.1 Acidimicrobiales bacterium
ACAGCCCCGCCCCGCTACGCCGAGCCCTCGACGACCTCGCCACCCGATCCGGAATCGCCGCCTGAACAGCCACCAAAGTCAAAAACTTGACTCAAACCTCCGACTCCGCCGGACAAAGGCCTCTAGACCCGGAGCGGTATCACAAGCAGCACGGGCGTCCTCATAAGGGGATCGTGCTTCGGGACGCCTTTAGTGGCTCAAGCCTTCAATCACCCCTAACGCCCATCGAGCACAACGAACTCATTCTTTGAAATCACAGGCCAAGGCACGTTGACCCGACATCTGAACAACGGCATCGGCCGTCGACTCGCCGTCCGCAAGGGATCCGCTTCCGGACTATTTCGGTGGCGGCGCCGCCGCTTTCAGGTCAGGCTCCGATGGTGCCGAGCGCGAGGGTAGCGGTGGCGGGCTGCCGGCGCTCCGCAGACGCAGACCCATCCGACCTCTATCCTGACCCCGATGCTGCGCCGCTCCAAGATGCGCTGCACGAGCTCGGCGCGGAGTCCGTCTTGGTCTCGTGGGACAATCCACAGCTGGCATCGGGGGCGTTCTCCCATGTCATGGTGAGCAGCACATGGGACAGTGTCGATCGTCCCGGTGAGTATCTGGACTGGGCGAGATCGGTTTCGGCGCTCTCGATGCTGGTCAACCCGGTGGATGTCCTCGAGTGGAACCTCGACAAGGTGCACCAGCGAGAGCTTGGCGCGGCCGGGATACCGGTCATCCCGACGACCTGGGTCGCTCCCGGCGACGCCTTCAACCCGCCCGAGCACTCGGAGTTCGTCGTGAAGCCGTCGGTTTCGGCCGGTGGGCGCAACACAGCCCGCTACGCCGCTGGCGATGAGGCCGCCGTCGAGCACGTCCGACGGCTCCAGGCCAGCGGTCAGATTGTCATGGTCCAGGACTACCTTCCAGCCATCGATACCGACGGGGAGACGGACCTGGTGTTCTTGGCCGGTGAGTTCAGCCACGCTGTGCTCAAGAAGCCGACGCTGCGGCCAGGTGAGGGCGTCATCGATCGTCCATGGGAACGGATGGCGTGGTCGGGACTGACGATCCCCAGCGCTGAGCAGTCCGAGAGGGCGACACTCACGATGGGAGTGGTCTCCCGGCGGCTCGGTGTGCAGCCTGTGTATGCCCGAGTCGACCTGATCAATGGGATCGCCGGCGAACCTCTGCTCCTCGAGGTCGAACTAATCGATCCCTACCTGTCCCTCGACATGAAACCCGCAGCAGCCGCCCGACTCGCCGACGCGCTCCTCCGGTCCTGACCAGAGCATCAAGCGACCAATGGGTGCCGACGGGACGCAGCCGACGAGGTCAACCGAGCTCGCAGCGTCCTCAGATACGGATCGTGAAGCGGGCTTATGCACTGGTGTCCACTGAGCATTGGTGCGGTGTCGTCGTCGCAAGCTCGGTGAAGCCCAGCCGCTCGAGGATTGGACGACTGTCGGGGGAGGCATCCACCTGCAAATAGCGGTAACCGCGGGCCGCAGCGAGCGCCGCCCGGTGCGCTACCAGAGAACGGAACAATCCGCGTCCGCGCCACGCTGGCAACGTGCCCCCACCCCAGATATTGGCGAAATCACGCTCTGCTGGGAACTCGACTCGGCCGGCTGAGACCGGGACTCCATCGGCCACCGCGAGGATCGCCGCCACATTGGCGGGCTGAGCCTCAAGGCCGGCGAGCAGGACACGCCGGATATCGTCATGGGTCCCCCCGAAACTTCGTCGTGGACCGCGACCACCGCGTCGACTCCGTGCCCGTCAACGACAGGTACGAGCTCGACTCCCGGCGGCGGACTGGCAACGAGGTCGAGCTCATCGAGCGCAGCGACAAGGACTGTCTCGTCCGCTTCTCGTACGAAACCGAAGGCCACAAGCCTGTCGGAAGGGTCGGTGGGCTGGTCGTAGGAGTAGAGCTTCCACTCCCAATCACCGTACGGGGTGAGCCGCTCGATCTGATCCTCGATCACAGCGCCAACGTCGCTGTCTCGGAGATCGCTCCAGGTCACCCCGCGCCACGAGCCGGGCGGCCCGACGACCCGGGTGATCCCAGCGTCACGCTCGACCGACGTGCCAGGCTCAGGAGCCGGATTGCGGCGCATCTGCTCATCGAAGACAGCCAACACCTCGGAGACGTTCACGATCGCAATCTCAGCAGGCGCCACCCAACACAGCAATCGGATTAGGTGACTCGCCCACCTGCTAGCCGATTTGCCCCGTCCTGCAAGCGGAACGTCCTACGGCAGTCACCATCATCTGCACCGAACGTGCTCCCTGAGCGCCACCCATTCCCGTATACCCCGCCCGCGAAAGGGCCCGGTGACCGGGGGGCTCTACGGGACAACGCGCAGCGAGGACGATCCACCCGCCGCTGTCCGCGGGACTGACCCTCAAGATGTTCTCTGGCGTCCCAGAGTGCTCGCGGCCGCAAGCATTCCAGGGGCGCCGCCGAGCCGCCGGACCGGTCATGGCGATCCTCCCAGCCTCCGGCGGTGCAGAACAGGCCGACTGGTCGATCAGCAAGCGGGCCGGTCGCGGAGGTGCAGAAGCAGCAGATCGACGGTGTTGGGCGTCATACCCGAACGCAGCCCGACCGGTCACCCGATCCGAAAGCGGCGACAGAACGGCGGGAAGGCTTCCGGACGTTCTATACCCGGGATTGTGGTGGTCGCCCTCCTGGGTCAGCCGCTCGCGATCGCCGATTCGGTCGCAATCTTGTAATGGCAGCCCGCCGTTGTTATGTGCGTCTCCAACCCGGGGTTTGAAGGCGCCCCACGCCATCACCTGGATCGGCAGCTCGGGGGCCCGGACTTCAGCGATGTCCCGCTGGCGGATCCGGTTGCGGGAACAACCCGACTTACAAAGAACCACTCGGCGTTCCGAAGCTGGTTGGTGCTGCGGCGTCCCTTCCCTCAGGGCTTCGGGAGAAGCTTGCTCATGGCGTCATCGAGGGTGGGCGTGGCCATCAGGTCGGCTCTGATCCGCTGTGCTGTCCGGCGGAAGGCAGGCTCACTCAAGACACGCTCGATGGCTTGTCGCAGCGGCGCGACGTCGGCCGGTTCGAGGCTGCGCAGGTCGCCGCGCATCTGGTCGGGGCCGGCCAGGACCAGCCCGGCCCCGGCGGTCTGCACCAGCAGTCCGTTGCGGGATTGGTCGGCGAAGAGCGGGCAGGTCACGAGCGGCACGCCGGCGGCGAGCGCCCCCAAGGTGGTGCCCGACCCGCCATGGCAGACCACGACCGCGGCGTGGGCGAGCATGTCGGCTTGCGGCACCCAGCGCTCGACGTGGGTGTTGGCCGGCACGGGCCCGAGGCGGTCTACCTCGATGGCGCGGCCGACGGTAAGCAGCACGCGTGCGGCCAGCCCGGACACGGCGGCGAGAGCGCTGCGGTAGACGCCGGCGGCCTCTGGCAGGTGCCCGATCACGGAGCCGAAGGTCACGTACACCAAAGGTCGGTCGTCACCCGCCGGCCACCAGTCGGGCAGCGCGCCGGGGGGCGGGGCGGGCAGGTGGAACCGGCGGGTGTCGGCCCATGGGGAGGGGTCGAGGGAAGCAGGGAACGAGCTGAGGTAGGGCGCAGAGCCGATCGCGTCGGCCACACCCGGGCCGTAGCGCTCGATGACCGGCGTCACCATGTCCAGGACGCCACGTTCGATGACGGCCAGAGAGATCCCGACCTGGGCTTGGGCGATCCCGGCCTCGTGAGCGGCGACAGCGGACGCGTACTCGCATGGCTCGCGGACAACGAGGTCCGCTCGCCAGGAGCCGCGGGCGGCGCGTAGCGGTCCGAGCATGGTCTGCGTGCCGTGATCGGCGAACAGCTCCCGGTCGATCAGGCCGGCGTCGCCGTCCGGGCCCCCGTTGCGTACCCGTTCCCAGATCTCGTCGACGAAGGCCCGGGGCGGCTCGTCTCCCACCCGGTGAGGAAGTCCCGTGGACTCGACCAGCCCGGCCAGAGACGGGGGAACGACCAACAGAACTTCGTGACCCAGCCGGCGGCACCCCCGGGCGACCGCCACGAGCGGCAGGAGATGCCCCGCCCCGCCGAGCGAAGAGGCCAACAACACCCGCACGACACCGAATCTAGACGACGACCAGCCACCCAGACGCCCGGCTGCCAACCGACGTGGCGCTGGTCAGAAGCACTCCTAACACTCGTTCGACCACTGCGGGATTCGCTTGGAGGGCGCGAGTTCGTTCAGGGGTCCGGTATCGGATCGGGCCGGGATGCCGATGCTGTTCAGACAGCGGTGAGGATGAGAGGTCCGTCGTCGGTGATGGCGATGGTGTGTTCGACGTGTGCGGCTCTGCTCCCGTCTCCGCTACGCAGGTACCAACCGTCGGAGTCGATGCGGTAGGCGTCGTCGCCTCCGCTGAGGAACCATGGTTCGATGGCGATGGTGAACCCGGGTTTGAGAGTCCTTCCTCGACCTGGTCGCCCTTCGTTGGGCACGGAGGGCGCCTCGTGCATGGTGCGTCCGATGCCGTGGCCGCCGTAGTCGGTGTTGATGCCGTACCCCGCGGCCCGTCCGACGGCGCCGATGGCGGCAGTGATATCTCCGAGTTTGGCGCCGACGACTGCGGCGGCGATCCCGGCTCGAAGGGCATCCTGTGCTGTCTCGATCAAGCGCAGGTCGGCTTCTCGTGGGTGGCCGACGATGAAGGAGATCGCCGCGTCACCGGTCCATCCATGGAGGGTTGTGCCACAGTCGACGCTGAGCAGATCCCCGTCGACAAGGCGGTACCGACCGGGGAGACCATGCAGGGCCACGTCGTTGACCGAGGTGCAGATGACGGCAGGGAATGGCGTGGCGGCGAAGCTTGGTTGGTAGCCCAGAAACGGTGAGGTAGCCCCGGCCCTGGCGAGGACGTCTCGGGCCACCTGGTCCAACTCGCTGAGTCGCACGCAGACCGCAGCCTGGTCGCGCACGGCGGCCAAGGCGTCGGCGACGACCTTGCCGGCGGCGCGCATGGCCTCGACCTCGCGTCCCGTTTTCAGTTCCACCACGGACAGCCTCCCTCTCTCGACTTGCGGGATAACTATACCGGTATTATGATCCCGGTATGGTCAGGCCGATCCTCACTCTTGATGAACGAAATCGCGGGCGTCACCTTGGAGGTGCGCTCCGTGCCGCCCGAGGTGAACGGAGCATGACCGAGGTCGCCGCCGACTCCGGAGTCTCGGTCGAGACGCTACGGAAGATCGAGTCAGGGCGCATTCCGACGCCCGCCTTCTTCACCGTCGCTGCGCTGGCCGCTTCCCTGGGAGTATCCCTCGACGAGCTTGCGCTCAACTGTTCGAGCCGATCCGAACGTCTCACCGCTCCTCGCGTGGCCTGAGCAGAACGATCCCCTCGCCCTCGCCCCTCACGCAGCAGGACGCCCGCAAGAGAAACCCTCACCGGAGACCGGCACGAGACCGTGGTCCAGCACCGCCGTGGGCCTGTCACGTAGGGGTCGCCCTCAAGCCGGCCCCGGGACTGGGGCGTCATTCGGATTGGTTGTCCGAACGGCCGTCTATCTCGAGCGGTTCAGTAGTTGGCTGCACGCTGACTGCCTCCAACGCGCGGCTCGACGGCAGCGGGACCACCCCCGGTGCCGATCAGGGGACTGTCTCCTTCTGGAGTCAGGCGCGCAGAACACGTGGACTGAACACCATGCCGCCGCGGTGCCTTGCGAGTTCCGATCGACGGCTCGGGCGTCGCCTCGGCCGAGCGCTCCCGTGGACTGGAACCCCTAACGCGCGCTCCTCTCGGTCAGCCCAGGACGGCCGGGGCGAGGCGCCCATAACGACGCCCGGCGGCGGCTTAAGTTAAGGCAGCCGTCCCTGCGAGCGTGGAACCGGCGCTACGCGCTGCCACGGGTTTGATGGTTTGGTCCAGGGTCGTGACTCCCGATGTGCCGTTGTGCGCATACCTTTGGGCCCCGGCGCCCGTCGTTCGGCACCGGCGTTCTGAGCGACACGGTCTGCGTCGGTCCGCCGCTGAGGTTGAGCCCGAGCATGGGCTCGGGAACCGTCGTTCGGCTCGGCTTCGATCTTGGTCCCATCCTGTGGCCGGGCACGCCGATCAGGCAGGCTGCTTCGCGGGCCGGTGATCTGTGTCCAGGCAACGAGCAGTGGGATACTTGGCAGCGAAGTGCGACTCCTTCGGTACTCCATCAACGTCACATTGGACGGGTGCTGCGATCATCGTGAAATGCTCGCGGACGAAGACTTGCATCGTCACACGGTCGAGAACCTCAACCAGGCCGATGCCCTTCTCTTTGGCCGGGTGACTTACGAAATGATGGAGTCAGCGTGGCGGCCGCCGGCGCCGACGGGAGCGAGACCTGATTGGATGGAATCCTTCGCCCGGACGATCA
>JBPCNZ010000021.1:0-31263 GCA_051000755.1 Acidimicrobiales bacterium
CCGACGACGGTGGCGAAGTGCTACCGGCTCCTGCGCACGATGTTGGCCACCGCCGTCGAAGACGGCATCTTGGTCAAGAACCCCTGCGTGATCCGGTCGGCCGGCGTCGAGCGCTCTGACGAGCGAACGGTGGCGACAGTCCCTCAGATCCTGGCCCTTGCCGACGCCATCGACCATCGGTACCGGGCGATGGTCCTCTTGGCGACGTTCTGTGGGCTGCGGTTCGGCGAACTCGCCGGCCTCACACGGGACCGACTCGACCTCCTGCATGGGACTGTGAAGGTGACGGAGCAGATGCAAGAGCTCTCCAACGGCGAACGTGCTACCGCTCCACCGAAGACGGCTGCCGGTCGCCGGACCGTCGCCCTACCACCTCACCTGTTCGCTGAACTCGAAGCTCACCTGTCGACCCACGCAGAGCCCGGCGTCGGCGGGCTCGTATTCCCAGCGCCCGAGGGCGGACCCCTCCGGCGTGGCAACTTCCGGCAGCGGAGGTGGGTCCCCGCTTGCAAAGCCGTAGGGATCGAAAGCTTCAGGTTTCATGACCTGAGACACACCGGCAATACCCTTGCGGCGGCCACCGGCGCGAGCACACGAGAGCTGATGGCTCGCATGGGTCATGCAAGTCCCCGAGCTGCACTCATCTACCAGCACGCCACCGCCGATCGCGACGCAGCGATCGCGGCCGCGCTCTCGGATCTCGTCGCCGGGAAAGGCACCGCTCCGGGCCGGGTCGTCCCGCTGAGAAGTGCCATCGATGTGCCATGAGCTTGCCATGACGAGCCGAGCATGGCGGCAGCAGGCGACAAACAGCCCCTTGACCAGCCACTTCGGGGTGGAGACGATGGGATGCGAACCCACGACCCCCTGCTTGCAAAGCAGGTGCTCTGCCAACTGAGCTACGTCCCCGCATGTCAGGCCGTTGACCGGACGGTACGACCGGGGGGTCGCAGCGAGTCTCCATCCGTTGTCGGGCGCAACTCTAGCAACCGGACCCTGCGATCTTGACCCGATGCAGGATGCATCGTAGGTTCGAGCGGGGGTGCCGGCGCCGGGGGTGCCGGCCGTGGGCCCGCCGGTGGCCGCCCCGTGGACCCGACGACGAGGTGGTGTCATGGCACTGGACGAGGCAACAGTCGCACTCCTGGCCCAGCTGGCGGAGAGCGGTACCAAGCCGCTGCACGAGATGACCCCGGAGGAGGCCCGCCAACTGACCGCCAGCCTCGGCGCCCTCTACGGGCCCGGCCCAGAGATGGGCCACGTCGAGGAGCAGACCGTCACGAGCGGTGAGGGGTCGTTCGCGGTCCGGGTGCTGGTGCCGAACGACCGTCCGCGAGCGGTGATCGTCTACTACCACGGCGGTGGTTGGGTGATCGGTGCCATCGACGAGTTCGACACCCTCGGGCGCCAACTGGCCCAACGAACCGGCGCCGCAGTGGTGCTGGTCGACTACCGGCTGGCCCCCGAACACCGGTATCCGGCGGCAGCGGAGGACGCGTGGGCGGCGCTGGAATGGGCCCAGGCCCACCTGGCCGACATCGCCGGCGGGCCGGTCCCGCTGGTCGTCGCCGGTGACAGCGCCGGCGGCAATCTGGCCGCCATCGTGGCCCAGCGGGCCCTGGACGCCGGTGGCCCGGAGGTGGCGCTGCAGGTCCTCGTGTATCCGGTCACCGACGCCGACGTGAACAACACCAGCTACTCCGACCCGGCCAACCAGCTGATGCTCAACCGGGACAGCATGATCTGGTTTTGGGACCTCTACGCCCCCGATGTCGCGTCCCGGGCCAACCCCGACGCCTCCCCGGCCCGGGCCGGGGTTCTGTCCGGGCTGCCACCGGCGGTGCTCCTCACCGCCGAACATGACGTGTTGCGCGACGAGGGCGAGGCGTACGCCGCCCGTCTGGCAGAAGCAGGTGTCGCCGTGAGCCATCGGCGCTTCGACGGCCAGATGCACGGGTTCTTCACCATGGTGAACCTGCTGCCGGGCAGCGCCGCCGGGATCGACTACGTCGTCGCCGAGATCGACGCCCGGCTGGCGGCAGCGCCAACCCCCCACCCGCCGGCCTGACCGGCCCGAGACCCAGGAGGAAACATCGATGTCCGAGACAAAGACGACAGCGACGGCCGATGCGGTCATCGTCGGAGCCGGCATTGGCGGGCTCTACCAGCTGTACCGGCTGCGGGAGTTGGGGCTCGCGGCGAGGGTTCTCGAGGCCGCCGACGGCGTCGGTGGCGCCTGGTACTGGAACCGCTATCCCGGGGCCCGCTGCGACGTGGAGAGCCTGTCCTACTCGTACTCGTTCTCCCCCGAGCTCGAACAGGAGTGGACCTGGAGCGAGAAGTACCCGACCCAGCCCGAGGTGCTGCGCTACATCGACCACGTCGCCGACCGCTTCGACCTGCGACCGGGCATCACCTTCTCCACCCGGGTGACCGCCGCCAGCTACGACGAGTCCTCGAAGCGGTGGCTGGTCGAGACGGACACCGGTGAGGCGATCGATACCCAGTTCGTCATCATGGCCACCGGTTGCCTCTCGGTCTCCAAGGGCCCCGAGGTCCCCGGCCTCGACCGCTTCGAAGGCCAGACGTACCACACCGGGCACTGGCCCCATGAGGGGGTGGACTTCACCGGCCAACGGGTCGGCGTCATCGGCACGGGCTCGTCGGGGATCCAGTCCATCCCCATCTTTGCCGAGCAGGCCTCCGATCTGACCGTGTTCCAGCGCACGCCGAACTTCAGCATGCCGGCCGGCAACCGGCCGCTCACCGGCACCGAGGTGGCAGACATGAAGGCGAGCTACCGGGAGTGGCGCCAGGCCCAGCGCGAGTCCGGGTTCGGGATCCCTGTCGAGGTTGCGACCCAATCGGCCCACGAGGTGGAAGCCGATGAGCGCGACGATCGGTACCAGGCCGGGTGGGAACGGGGGAACCTGGTGGCAGTCCTCGGTTCGTTCACCGACACGCTCACCGACAAGTCCGCCAACGACACGGCGGCGGAGTTCATCCGCACCAAGATCCGTGCCACCGTCGACGATCCCGAGCTGGCCGAGACCCTCTCGCCGCGCAGCTTCCCCTTCGGGACCAAGCGCCCGTGCCTCGACACCGGTTACTACGCCACGTTCAACAAGGAGCACGTGCATCTCGTCGACCTGCGGAAGACGCCCCTGGCGGAGATCACCGACAAGGGCGTCCGGACGTCAGAGCAGGACTACGAGTTCGACTCCATCGTCTTCGCCACCGGTTTCGACGCCATGACCGGCGCCTTGCTGGCCATCGACATCCGGGGCAAGGACGGCGTCTCTCTCCAGGAGAAGTGGGGGGAGGGGCCGCGGACCTATCTGGGCCTCGCGGTCGCCGGATTTCCGAACCTGTTCACCATCACCGGGCCGTCGAGTCCGTCGGTGCTGAGCAACATGGTGGTGTCGATCGAGCAGCACGTCGAGTGGATCACGGACTGCATCGCCTTCCTGCGCCAGCGTGACATCGCCGCCATCGACCCCACCACCGAAGCCGAGGACGCCTGGGTCGACCATGTCGCCGAAGTCGGGGCGGCCACCCTGTTCCCGACGGCCGACTCGTGGTACATGGGTTCCAACGTGCCCGGCAAGCCCCGCGTGTTCCTGGCCTACATCGGCGGGGTCGGCCCCTACCGCCAGATGTGCGATGACATCGCGGCCAAGGAGTACGAGGGCTTCACCCTGACCCGAGCGTGAGCACCACCGTGTCCTACGCGGTACCGCTGACGCGCAAGGAAGCAGCCCTGAGGCAGTTGCGCGACGAGATCATCACTGGGCAACTGGAGCCGGGGACGGTCCTCAAGGACGCGGAGGTGGCGGCCCGGCTGAGCGTCAGCATCACCCCGGTGCGCGAGGCCATCGCCCAACTGGCCGCCGAGGGCCTCATCGACATGGCGCCCAACCGGACCCGCCGGGTCACCCGGGTGACCCAGAAGAACGCCCTGGAGCTGATCGACGTGATGGCGGTGCTGGCCTGCGCCGGCTTCGAGTGGGGTGTCGACAACCTCACCGCCGCCGATCTGGAGAAGCTGCGGGTCCGCAACAGCCAGTTCGTCGACTATCTCGAGCAGGGCGCACTGACCGCGGCGGCGGCCGCCGGTGCCGACTTCAGCGCCATCGTCATCCTGGCCAGCGGCAACCGGGAGCTGCAGACCCACGTCGACCTGGTCGTGGCCCGCACCCTCCGCCTGCTCGCCCTGAGCTCGGTGAGCGACGTCTGGGACGTGTGGATCGACGGCCACCGCGAAACCCTGGAGCTTCTCGAGGGCGGCGACAACGCCGCCGCCGTGGCCCGCTACCGGCAGATCTTCGGGGACTACCGGGACCGGGTGGAGGTGCTGTTGTTCGACCGGGTCGGCGAACCCTCGACGTCGTGAGCATCGATCCATTCGTCGATGACGGCCCACTCCGTCGTCAGCCACAGCAGCCGGGCCTCTTCGCCTTCAGGCACGGGTGAGGCCGGCCACCACCGGACGACCATGGGATCGGTGAAAGGCAGGGCCGCCCATATCTGGCGGGCGGTCGTGAGGCGGTCGAGGCCGGTGTGGGCCATCATCACCACGGGCACGTCGGGACGGGCGTCGAGGCAGGCCAGCACCCCCGCCGGGCGGGGCGGCAGGACATGGTCCATCAAGGCGGCCGTCGACGCGGCCCGATACTTGCGGTCAACCCGAAGCTTCCGAATGGCCCGCCCCCAGCGCCCCGGGGTCCAGTTGCCACCCTCGGGGAACACCAGCAGGGCGTCGCCCCGGCGGAGGCCGACGGTGAGATGGCCGAGCCGATCGGCGAGTTGTTCCCCGGCCCGCGCCTGGGCGGGCAGGAAACAGGCGTCGAGGCGGTTGAGGATCACGTCGAGGAGGGGCTCCCACTGCAACACGTCCTTGAGGACGATCCGCACTCGCCGGTCGTGGCGTTCGAGCATCAGCCAGACGAGGGAGAAGGAATCCCCGAGGCCACCGTGGCGGGCCAGCACCAGCACCGGCTTCACGTCTCCGAGCGGTCCCGGTACCGGCGGTTCCTCCACGGCGATGACGAACCCGCAGCAACGCCGGGCGGCCCCGAGGATGGAGCCCAGCACCCAGCGCAGCAGCCGGTAGTGGTACTCCTGCCACCACGCCCGAGGATGGGCCCGCCGGGTCAGCCAGGCGAAGAGGGTGGCCACGAGGGCCGTGCACTCCACCCCGAAGTACGCCACCCCGAAGGCCCCCACCCGCAGGAGCTGGCGCCTCGGGCTGAAGGGGGCCACCACCAGACCGGCCGCAGCCACAACCGCGCAGAGGACAAGCAGGACCACGTCGACGGACGGCCACGAAGATCGGAGCCAGCACCCGTCGCAGCCACCGGGGGATCGGCATGTCAGGAAGCGGATCCGTCCAGGTAGGCGGCCGTGGCCTGATGGGCGAGGTTCATCCGTTCGACAACCGAAGCGGCGTTGCGGTAGCGGATCGACAGCGGGGATGCAGCTTCCCTTCCTGTGGGGAGTAGGTGAATGGCGATGCCGTCGGGGATCCGAGCCAGATCGTCGGAGAGCTGGTGGCGCCGGGCGATCTCAAAAGCCACCAGCCCGACGTCCCACGGCCAGCGGGGGGGTTGCAGCGGCCGCTCGATCCTGCCGACATGGAGGACGAACACCCGTTGGGACCCCAGGTCCACGGCCCGACCGACCGGTACCGAACGCACCAGTCCGCCATCGACGAAGTGTTCATTCCCCACCTTCACCGGCGGCAGGAGACCTGGCACCGCACACGAAGCCAGGACGGCGTCGACGACGGGGCCTCGGGAGAACCAGTGGGCTGCGGCCCCTTCGATGGAGGCGGCCACACATTCGAACGGAACGGCCAGATCCTCGATGTTGGCCCCCGAAGCAACATCGTCGATCAGCTTCCTGAGTCCGTCGTTGGAGTGGAGGTGGGTGCCGTAACGGACCAGGTTGGTGATCTGGGCGACGACCGACCCCGAGAAGACGTCCCTGGCCTGAAGCCGGGTCCACGTCTCGGTCAGCCGATCGACCGCGGCCATGGCCGGATCGGCGGCAATGGCCACACCGTTGAGGGCGCCGACGCTGGAGCCGACGACCAGATCGGGGATGATCTCCCGTTCGAGCAGGGCCCGGAGCATGCCGACCTCGGCCGCGCCCAAGATGCCGCCCCCACCGAGCACGAATGCCGTCCTGGCCGCCACCCGTCAGGAGACCGTCGAGTTGTAGCGGCGGACCGCTAGGAACCCGAAGACCAGACCGATACCGACCGTCCACAACAGCGACTGGACCACCAGGGCGGTGGTGCTCTGGCCGGCGAAGAGGGTGTGGCGCTGGGCCGCGGTCACGTTGCCGAGCGTGAGATCACGAACGGCGTTGATGACGGTCGTGACCGGCTGGTGGTTAGCGAAGGCCCGAAGCCAGGTGGGCATGGTGGCGGTGGGCACGAAGGCGCTGCTGGCGAAGGTGAGCGGGAAGATCACCGGGAAGGTGGCGGCGTTGACCGCCTGGGAGCTGCTGGCGTAGAGACCTACGAGGGCGAAGACGAATGACGTGGCCAGGGTGAAGGCCAGCAGGACGGCGAAGCCCAGCACCAACCCCGGCACGCTGTGAGGCCGGAAGCCGACGGCCAGGCCGACGATGACGATGATCACCAGGCCGGCCGTGTTGCTGAGCGAGTCGGCCCCCACCCGACCGGCGAGGACGGCGCTGCGAGCCATCGGCAGCGAACGGAGGCGGTCGACGAAGCCTTTGCTGCGATCCTCGGCCAGAGCGAAGCCGCTGTTGCCGGAGGTGAAGATGGCGGTCTGCACCGCGATCCCCGGGATCAGATAATTGACGTAGTTGATGTCGCCCAGGCCCCGGATGGCACCGCCGAAGACGTAACGGAACAGCAGGGTGAACATGATCGGTGAGATCAGGGTGAACACCACCTGGTCGGGGGAGCGCAGGAGGCGCCGGACGTTGCGCCCGGCCATGGCCGCCGTGTCACCGATCGCCCAACCGACGCGTGATCCACGCCCGCTCAGCGCGACGGTCATCGGGCCCCCTTGGCCGCCGCGGCCGGTTCGGATCCCGGATCCTGCGTATCGTCGCCCGGCGCCTGCCCGGTGAGGGCCAGGAACACGTCGTCAAGGCTCGGTTGACGCAACTGCAGCGAGCTGACGTCCATTCCGGTGGTCTCGAGGCGACGAACCACCTCCGATGTCGTCGCCAGCCCCGACGTGGTCGCCACCCGCACGGTGAGGCCGTCGAGGACCGGGTCGGCATCGCCGACACCTTGCAGCGCGACGGCGGCGCGAGCGGCGGTGTCCTCATCGGGGAGGACGACCTCGACGGCCGTGCCACCGAGCCGGGCTTTCAGCTCCGCCGAGGTCCCCTCGGTGATGACCCGCCCGTGGTCGATCACGCAGATCCGGTCGGCCAGGCGATCCACCTCCTCGAGGTACTGCGTGGTGAGGAGCAGGGTCGTGCCGTCGGCCACCAGGCCGGCGATGACCGACCACAGGTCGATGCGGCTACGAGGATCCAGCCCGGTCGTCGGCTCGTCGAGAAACAGCACCGGGGGCCGGGCGACGAGGGCGGCGGCCAGGTCGAGGCGCCGGCGCATGCCACCGGAGTACGTCTTCAGCGTCCTCCTGCCGGAGTCAGCCAGATCGAACTGCTCGAGCAACTCGCCGGCACGACGGCGCCCCTCCCCTCGCGGCAGGTGGTTGAGCCGTCCCACCAGCACCAGGTTCTCCATCCCGGTGAGACCCTCGTCGACCGCCGCGTACTGGCCGGCCAGCCCGATCACGGTACGGGCCGCGGCCGGGTCGGCCAGCACGTCGATGCCGGCCACATGGGCGGTCCCCGAATCCGGTCGGAGCAATGTGGTCAGGACCCGCACCGCCGTCGTCTTGCCCGCCCCGTTGGGCCCGAGCAGCCCGAGCACCGTTGCGGTCGGGATCTCGAAGCTCACCCCGTCCAGGGCCCGCACCCCGCCCTTGAACACCTTGACCAGCGAGTCGACGACGACCGCAGATCCGGGGGGTACGGCCACGCCAGAGGATAGCGCCGCCTCTCAGATGCGCTCGACGACCAGATCGAAGGTGCACGAGCCGTCATCCATGGGGGCGATGATCGAGTCCCGGACACCGAAGACGGCGTCGTTGCCCAACCACGGTGAGCCCTGGTCGAACACGTGGGTGACCAGCGGCCTGAAACCGGGGGCTCGGACCATCAGATGGATGTGGGCCGGTCGCCACGCACCCCGCCCGCGGCCCGGAGCATGGCCCCGACGGGACCGTCCTCGGGGATGGTGTAGTCAACCGGGCGCCCCGTGCGTATCTCGTAGCGTCCGTCGGCGAGGGATGTGAACACGCCCCGCAGGTTGCGCTTCTGGCCGTCTTCCTGGATGTCGTAGGAGCCGTTGGGCTGCACCTCCCACACGTCGATGGTGGCGTCCGGTACGGGCCGGCCGTCGAGGTCCCGCACGGTGCCGTGCAGGACGAGTGGTTCGCCTCCCGTGGACGGATCGTCGACGATCGAGTCGCCGAAGTCCCGTCCCTGGGCCCCGGGGACGTAGAACGGCCCGAGCACCGTCGGCTCCGTGGCCCCGGTCGCGGGCTGGTCGTTGACCATCTCGACCAGCATCGAGATGCCGAGCGTGTCGGACAGCAGGATGAACTCCTGGCGTTCGCGGTCACATTTCTGCCCGACGGCAGTCAGGAACTCGATCCCGGCCCGCCATTCCTCCCGGGTCAGGCCGACCTCCTCCACGAGGGCCGATACGTGGCGCACCACGGCTCGGAGGACCTCGGCCATCCGCGGATCCGCACCCGCGAACGTGGCACACACCTGGCGCTGGTGCTCGGCTGTGGTTGTGGGGGCGATCATGGGCTCTCCTTGGGTCGGCATGGGCGTCACCGAACCATTAGTTTCTCATCGTGTCCGAGGGCGAGGGGTCCAGGGCCGACGCTCGGGGCCGCCGTTTTCCGGTCCGATCGTCGGTGTCGCGCTGGTCGCTGCTGCACAGCGTCATCGTGGTGGCTGCGCTGCTGCTGGCGTTGCTGATCGCCGCGTCGGCGGCCCTGATCAGCACGGGGGTGCATCTTCGCTCGGCCCAGAGCTACCAGACCGGGCACCTCGATGCCGCCCAGAACCAGACGGCGGTGCTCCTCGGCGACTTCGTCGATCAGGAAAGCGGGCTGCGCGGCTATCTCCTCGCCGGCCAGCACTTCGTCCTTGACCCCTACGAGCAGGCCGGCGACACCATTCCCACCACCGAAGCCCTGCTCCACGCCGCGGTCGCCTCCGTGCCCGGCGGGGCCGCCCACTTTGCCGCAATCACGGCCGCCTAGGCCCACATCGTCAACCTGCAGGACCGGCTCGAGCTCCTCCTCATCGCCACCCTGGCCGTCTTCGCCACGGGCCTGGTGATCGTGGTGCTCACCACCGTGATCCGGGTCATCTGGCCGTTGCGGGCCCTGACCGCTTCCGCCCGGGCCGTGGCCGACGGCGAGCTCCGGGCCGAGGTCCCGGTCTCCGGCCCCCAGGAGTTCCGGGCCCTGGGCGCCGATGTGGGTGCCATGCGCTACCGGCTCCTCGAGGAGATCAACCGGGCTCGCCTGGCGGCCGAGGCCCTGCGCCACGACGGGCCCACCGTTGCCGCCCTCCACGAAGCCCTGGCCCCACGCCACGATCAGGTCCCCGGTGTCATCGCCGTCGGGCGCCTGGACCCGGCGGAGGGCGTCCTGGCGGGCGACTGGTACGACCTCATCCGCATCGGCGACTCCCTGGCCATGGTCATCGGTGACGTGTCCGGCCACGGACCCGCCAGCGCCGTGCTCGCCCTCGGTCTGCGGGCCGTCATCTCGACCGTGCTCACCGGCGGCGGCAGTCCCGGCGAGGCCCTGGCGGCCGCCGCCGCCAGCGTCGCCGACGAGACCCCGGAGCACTTCGCCACCGTCTTCGTGGCCGTCATCGACCCGGCCGCCGGGCGGCTGCGCTACGGCAACGCCGGGCACCCGGCCGCCATCGTCCACCGGGCGGCCTCCCTCGACGGGGCCTGGACGGAGCTGGCACCGACCGGTCCGTTGCTCTCCCCGGTGGTCGCCCGGTGGAACTGGTCCACCCAGACCCAGGCCTTCGAGGCGGGCGACGCCCTGTTGGCCTACACCGACGGCATCACCGAGGGACGCAACGCCACCAACGAGGAATACGGCATCGAACGGCTCAAGCACGACGTCGACGCGACGCTGCCCCGTCTGCTCAACGACGCCGTCAACCTGATCGCGGCCAACGTGAACCGCTTCGTGGGCGCATCCCAGTCCGATGACCGCACCCTTGTGTACTGCCTCCGGCCGCTCGGGTCCCAAGCCGCCCTCCGCTGACGCCGCCCGCCGAACGCCGGGCGTCAGGAGGCGGGGGGCGCCGACGGCGGCGGGCCCGACGGGTCAGGAGGCGGGGGCGCCGACGGCGGCGGGCATGGCCACCTGGACCAGACCCAGGCCGCCGTCGCAGACGAGGAACCCCCGCCCCTGGCTCATCTCCATGTGCAACCGGGACGGCAGGCGGGCACCGAGCAGGTCACCGTCGAGATCGAGGTTGGGGCTGAGCAACAGGCCCGCTTTGGACCGCCGCACCGTCTGGGTCCAGTGGCCGTACTGGGTTCGCAGGACGTCGGCCCGGCCGGCGATGGCCACATGCACGTTGCTGCGGCCGGTGGAGATGAGCTGGGCGATGCGCCCATCGAGATCGTCGATTCCCTCGGCGTCGTCGATGAGGACCAGGGTCGGGCCCGACGCCACCAGGGCCGTGTCGAGCAGGGCGGGGATCTCGTCGGTGGTCGTGGCCAGATTGTCGATCAGGGGATGACCCCGCAGCGGTGAGCGCCGGCAGGCCACCCCGATGACCGTCGCCTGGGTGTCGGCCCGGCGCAGGGCGGCGGCCAGGGTCAGCAGGGCGGTGCTCTTGCCGGACCGGGCCGACCCGGCCATGGTGGCGTGCTCGTGCTCGTACAACACGATCGACGCCGGGGCCAGGTCGCTGTCGGAGAGGGCGATGGGCAGGCGCCACTCGTCGTTGGTGATGGTGGCGCCCGGCAGGCCGGCCAGGCTGAGCTGGGTGGGCAGGGTCCCGATGGCCAGGGGCGGGCGGACCGGTGCCGGGGTCCGGGCCGCCACCTCCGCCACCTCGGCGGCCAGGTCGTCTCCGGGTGACCCCACGTGCACCACCTGGGTCTTGGCCACCATCACGCCGCGCCCCGGCAGGAACGTCGGCAGGGACCGCTTGTTGATGGCGAACGTGCCGAAGTCGCTGAGATCAGCCAGGCGCATCACCAGCTTCTGGGGGGTGGCGGAGTTGATGGCGGCGGGGATGCCGCCCACCCGGCTGGCGGTGGCGGCCACATACAGGCCGGCGTCGGGTCCCTCGGTGAACAGCCGTGTCGTCTGGTCGACGATGTTCAACCCGAAGGCGTCGTCGTACTCGGCGCGGAACGCCTCGACGTTGTCGATCAGCAACACGATGGTCGCCTCTGCCGCCAGGTCCGCCTTCGACAGCTGCCGCCGGCGCTGCAGCTCGGCCCGGAGGGTGCGGATCAGGCGGATCTGGCGTTCGCGGTCGGTAGCGGGGACCACGGCCCCGCAATGGGGGAGACCGGCCAGGGCGTTGAGCCCGCCGGAACCGAAATCCAGGGCGTAAAGGTGGCCCTGGTCGGCGGTGCGGCTGGAGGCAAAGGCCATGGCCACGCTGGCCAGGGCGGTGGTCGTCCCGCTACCGACCACCCCGTAGATCAACAAGTTGCCCTGCGACAGGGTCCAGCCTGCCGGGTAGCGGGTCTGGGCGGCCGGGTCGTCGGCCAGGGCGAAGTAGATGGTCGTGGGGTCCGGCGCCGGCGGGAGCGAGTCGGCAAGGGGATGCAGGTCAGCCAGCTCGAAGTGGTCGGGCAACGGATCGGGCCACGGTTTGCGGGGTGGGGGCTGGCCGCTGGCCGTGAATGAGGCGCCGATGGCGCTCACCAGCTTGGTCAGGTCGTTGGCCTCCTCGCCCCTGCCCCCATCCTCCTCACCGGCCGAGGGCGCAGCGGTCGCCGCGGTCTCGGCAGCCTGGGCGGTCGATCGGGCCGGAGGGGCAGGCTTCGGGGTCTCCGCCCGGGGGACGGCCCCGAAGCGGAAACGGGCGATGTCGACGGCGACCGACGTGGCCCCCAACGTGTCGCCCGACGCCAGCGCCGTCTGGATGGGCACGATCTCCGAGGACCCCACCCGGAAGAACCCCCGACCCTTCTGGCGGATGGCGGCGGCATCGGGGACGCCGACCACGTCCATGGAGTCCTGCTTGTCCTCCACCTGCAGCGAGATGCGCAGGCGGGTGTTGGTCCGGATCTCGGCGTTGACCGCGGTCGACGGCTTCTGGGTGGCCAGCAGCAGGTGCACCCCCAGCGAACGGCCCCGGGCGGTCAGGTCGGTCAGGGCGCCGATCTCCTCGGCCAGCTCGGTGGCCATGGCCGCGAACTCGTCGATGATCACCACCAGGCGGGGCAACGACGGCGGGGCGGGGCTGCCGCCGTCGACCAGCCGGCGGCGCCGGTCGCGGAACTCGGCCAGGTCCTTGGCCCCCAGCTCGTCGAACACCCGCTCCCGGAACAGCAACTCGGCCCGCAGGCACTGCAGGGCCCGCCGGGCCAGGCTGACGTCGAGGTCGCTGGCCATGCCCACCACATGGGCCATGTCGGCGAACTCCACGAACGTCGAGCCGCCCTTGAAGTCGAAGAGGCCGAAGGTCAGCTCGCTGGGCGGGTAGCTGGCGGCGAAAGCGGCCACCAACGTCTTGAGCAGCTCGCTCTTGCCGGACCCGGTCGTGCCACCGATGAGGCCGTGGGGCCCGTGGCGGTCGAAGTCCAGCCAGAAGCGGCCGTTCGTGGCCGTGCCGATCGGCGCCCGCAGGTGAAATTCGCCGCCCTGTTCCTGCCACCGGGCGGCCACCGTCTCGGCGTCGGTGACGCCCAGGTCCAAGATGGTGGGCAGGGGTACCAGCTCGGGGAGGATGGAGCTGTCGAGCATGAGCTCAGGGTCCTCGTAGCGGGCGAGGGTCCGGGCGCACTCCCCGGCGATGGCATCGCTCAGACCGGCGGCGAGGAGCTCCTGGTTGCGCTGGCCCAGGCGGGGCTCGCTGAGGGTGGCGGCTCCCGTCTCGTCCACGGTGATGATGGAGGTGCACAGCGACGGGAGGCGGTCCGAGCTGGTGGCAATCACGATCCCGGCGCTCAGCCCGGCGTCACCCCGGAGCACGGCCCGAGCCGGGCTGGCCCGCCCGGCGAGCAGCTCCTCCCCGTCGACCACCAGCAGGGTCACGGGGCCTGGAAGGTCGCGCTCCCCCGGCCGGGGATCGGGCCTGGTGGCGATGAGGCCCTCGAGGAGGGTGGTGGCGTCGGATGCGGAACCGGCCAGCAGCCGGCGGTCGGAGGGGCCGGGGCGGTGATCACGGGCGTGGGGCAACCACTTGGCCCATTCCCACGCCGTGGCCGTCTCGGCGATGGCGGCGACGGCGATACGCAGGTCGGCGGGACCGTGGTGCACGGCGGCCTGGGTCAGCAGCGACCGGGCCACAGCCAGAGCACTGGTTCGGTCACCGACGATCCCGACCACGCCTCCGTTGGCCAGGTCGACCGCCATCGGGATGCTGATCAGCCGGCCATAGCGGGCGACCTTCTCGCCCACCTCGGAGGGCAACGGTTGGGTCGTGCCCCCCGTGCCGACGATCTCCGGTGCCCAGTCGGCGTCGCCGATGCCGGCCGAAAGGGCCCCGAAGTCCTGGTGGATGAGGCGCCGTTCCCACAGGTGACCGCTCGGGGCCGACCCCCGGCGGATGACTTCGGCCACATCGGGGGTCCTGATCCGCCGGCGGGTCCGTTCCGTGGCCTGGGCCGTGGACAGCATCTCCGAGAACCCCTCAAGCTCGGCGGCGTATCTGCGGTTGTCCCCCCGGAACGCCTTGGTGGAGCGGTGCTTGGACTCCCACCAGTTCCCGACGGCCATGATCGGCGACAGCGCCGCGAAGGCGATGTAGGCGATGTTCTTCAGCACGACGACCATCACCACCCCCATCAGGGCCGGGGCGATGATGGCGATGATGCTGAACGGGGCGGTGTGGGCCTTGTCCGGTTCCTTGGGGGCATTGAGGCGGGCCGGTTCGCCCATGGGGGCGTAGCGGGGCGGCCGGTTGAGGTTGATCACCCCGTTCTGGTTGACGTCGCGAAAGCGGTCCGTCCCGGTGAGGCGGTCATGGTCGACCGGCGGGCGCACCACCCAGGCCACCGCCCCGGTCTCCACCACCGACTCGGGGACCAGCAGGACCGGCTCGGTGACCGGGCGGCCGTCGACGTAGGTACCGCCCCGTGACCGGTCCGTCAGGCGCACCGAGCCATCCGCGCCCACGTCGATCACGCAGTGCTGGCGCGACACCGTCGCCTCGGCGAACACCACCGACGCCTCCCCGGCCCGGCCCACCAGGTGGCCGCCCACCCCCAGCGGCGTCCGCTTGCCGGCGTTCAGACCGGCGACCACGCAGACCTCGACGGCCCCGGACATGGGAAGGGCGGGGGGCGCCGGACCGCCCGCGGTCACCTCCGCCCCCTCGTGGACACCGGCCTCGAGGAGGGCCAGGTCGCCGGGCGACCACAGACCGTCGACCACCAGGCCGGCGTCCCGATCGGGGCTGTCGGCGTCGGCCGCTCCCAGGGCCCGGGCCAGGTCGGCGACGGTGGCCAACGCCGGGTCGACCTTGACATCAACGTCGTTCCGGCCTTCGGGGCCGGCGATGACGAACTTCACCGCCCCGCCTCCCACCGGCCCGGTCGCGCCTGGTTCCGACAACACCTCATCGCCACATGCGAAGCGTACTGCCGCGCCACCCCCTCCCTCCGGTTGGTATTGCCCTCCCCAACGACGCAGCGCCACCTGACCGATACTCTCCTTTTCATACGAGCGCTCTCCTTGCCGGCGGGCGGACAACGACACAACAAAGGAGCAAGCAAATGGCAGACAGGGTTCTCTCAACACCAGAGGCGAAGCAGGCCATCCATTTCATCCAGACCATCCTGAACGGTCAGTTCATCGGCTCGATCCAGCAGCTCGAGACCCAGGGGCAGGCCCTCTCGGAACCCAACGTGTGGGACGGCAACCTGGCCCAGACGTTCCGGACCGACACCTGGCCGCAATGCTCGTCCGCGCTGAAGTCGGCCCACCAGCAGCTGATCCAGCTGCAGGGCGACCTGCAGAAGATCTCCCAGAACATCTTCGCCGCCGGCGGTAACGCCTGACCGTTCCGCCTGGTCCGGTCGTGCGTGCGGTGCAGAACCGGGGTGTCCCCCCGGTTCTGTCGCGTCCGGGCCGGGCCGGGGCCGGGAACTGGGACTGCCAACGCGAGGCCAGAGCCGGCCGGCGGGACCGAGGCCGGCGGGGCCGAGACCGGCGGGGCCGAGACCGGCGGGGCCGAGGCGTCGAAATGAACCGAAAGTATCGATTGCCAGCGGATCATGTGCCGTACGTACCGCCAGGCAGTACATCCGGTTCACGGACCTCCAGAAACCGATACAAACGGTTCAATTCGAAGGCCATCAGGTAGGCGGCCGCCGCCGAAGGGGCTCCGCAGGGTCCGCGGAGGTGCCCGCTATCGCCTTGAGATAAGAAATCTGAGTGAAAGGTCAACAAGTTTGCTGATGGCTTGATAGGGTGTGGGCGTTCCACAAGTTCCACACGTACACCTGCCGAGGAGGCCCCCCATGCTGTTGCGCTTCGATCCCTTCCGTGACCTGACCCCTACCTGGACCCGCCCGAACGCCCCGACGCTGCCTGTCGACGCTGTTCGCCACGGTGACGAGGTGGTGGTGACCGCCGACCTGCCGGGCGTCGACCCGGCCGACGTGGACGTCACCGTGGACCGCCAGGTCCTCACCATCGCCGCCACCAGGCGTGCGTCGAGCCCGGCTGAAGGCACGCGGGTCCTCGCCACCGAGCGGTCCCGTGGCCGCATGACCCGGCGCTTCACCCTCGGCGACACCGTCGACGCCGGCGGGATCACCGCCGACCTCGTCCAGGGCGTGCTCACCGTGCGCCTGCCGGTGGCCGAGACGGCGAAGCCCCGGCGCATCGAGATCGGGGCCGCCGCCGGCGCCGGGAGCGACGCCGACAACGCCACGACCGCCGGGACCGCCGCTGGCGCCGGGACCGCCGCCGGCGCAGACGACGCCACGACCTCCACGACCGCCGAAGCGACCGAGGACGCCCCACAGGAGGTGGCGGCGGCAGCCTGAGCGGGCCGGGCCGGGCCGGGCCCGCACGGGCCCGGTCCCGGGGGCTTGTAGAGTGCGGCCACCCCCGGCCGAGCGAGAGAGCCCCCATGGTTGGCACCACCACGTTGATTGACGCCCTGTGCGCCCGAGCCCGGGAGCTGTCACCCGGGGACGCCTCCGAGGCCGAGCTGGTCGTCATGGCCGGCGACGACCGCGACGCCTTGGAGGCCGCCCGCAACCGCGTCGCCTACCGCCTCCACGGTCACGCCGACGACTACAACGCCACCGCCGCCCTCACCCTCCTCAACCGGTCCCTGGTCCGGTACGGATGGTCGGAGCCCTACGACTGGAAGGTGCGCTGGGCCAAGCACCGCAAGCCCTGAGCGGCCGGCGCTACGAAGCCGGCAGGGCAGCCAGGAACTTGGCCGCCAGCGGGGCGGCGACGGCGCCGCCCACCCCTCCCCCGTAGACGAACACGGCGAAGGCCAGGTCCCCCCGGAACCCGATGAACCAGGCGTGGGTGGGCGGGGTGGGCCCCGACCCGAACTCGGCGGTACCGGTCTTGCCGAAGGTACCGGCCGGAAGGTGGGCCCCTCCCGCGGTCCCCCCCGGCGCCACCACTCCCGCCATGAACGTGTGCAGGGCGGCGATGATGGCCGGGTCGACCGGTGCTGGTGGGACCGTGTCGTCGGGCGTGCCGGCCACCAGCCGCGGCGCGTGGAGGGTGCCGCTGGCGGCGGTGGCGGCGACCACGGCCATGGCCAGCGGGGAGACGGTGATCTGCCCCTGGCCGATCGTCGACGCTGCCTTGACGTCGTCGGAGGCAGGCGTCGGGACCTTGCCGCTGTAGGCGGGGAGTCCGAGGTTGAACGTGGTCCCGACCCCGAAGCGGGCCGCGGCCTCCGGGAGGGCGGGGTCGGGGAGGGTCCTGGTCGCCCCGATGAAGGCGGTGTTGCACGACTTGGCGAAGGCCTGCTCGAAGGTGAGGGTGGGCGCGGCCTCGCCCTCGCTGTTGTGGAAGGATCGGCCCCCGACGGAGATGGTCGGCGGGCAGGTCAGGGTGGCAGACGGTTGGAGCCCGGAGGCGAGCAGGGCGTCGGTGGTCATGACCTTGAACGTCGACCCGGGGGGGACCGCTCCTTCGAAGGCCAGGTTGAAGCCGCTGGCGGTGGGCCGGCTGACCGAGGCCAGGATCTCGCCGGTCGACGGCCGGATGGCGACGAAGGCGGCCTGTTGGGTGCCGCCGAGGGCGTTCTCGGCCGCCCGCTCCACGGTGGGGTCAATCGTGGTCTGCACCGGCCTGCCGGGGACGGGGGGCCGGGAGGCGACGGTGGACACGGTGGTACCGGTGGCGGCGACCAGGTTGATGGTGACGGCGGGGGTGCCGGCCAGTTGACGCTCGTAGGCGGCCTCGATGCCATTGTGGCCGACCACCGAGGTCGGCCCGTGGGCGGCGCCGAGGGTCTTGAGTTGCTCGGCCGTGATGGGCCCGACGTCGCCGACGATGTGAGCGGCCAGGTCGGGCGTGATCGTCGTCTCGGAGTTGGTTGTGGTGAATGACGTCCCCGGCAGCGAATAGATGGAGCCGGCGATCTGGGCGTAGCGGTCCTGAGGGATGGTGGCGACCGTGGTGAAGCGGGACGGGTTGGCGGTGGCATCGCTGATCGCCCGAGCCACCGCCGCCGGGTCGAAGCCGGCGGCGACCAGGGCCCCGCTCACCCGGTTGGGGTCCTTCAGGCGAGACCCGGTCAGGCCCACCGAGACCGTCTGGGTCGACGGGGTCAGCGCCATCCCGCTCGCGCCCAGCACCGGCGCCCGCCCCGGCCAGGTGGTGGTCACCGCCAGGTGCTCGCCGGGGGTCAGCCCGGGGACGACCGTCGCCGGGGTCCACTCGACCAGCCACTTGTTGTGGACCAGGCGCAGGGTGAGGGTGGTGTGGAGATCGACCACCCCGGCGCCGAAGACCCTCAGGTGGCTGGTGAGGGGGGCCGAGACATCGCTTCCCCGCCGGATGGCCACCCCGGCCTGGTAGGTGGCGTCGGTGACCTTCAGCTGGGCCAGGACCTGGGTGTGGGTGTCGGCGAACGTAGCCGGCGGGCGGTCGACCAGGGCGGCCATGGCCGGATAGCGCTTGGCCGACCACGCCTGCAGATAGGCGCCGATCGTCGCCTCCGGTTTCGGGACCGCCGGCCCCCCGCAGGCCCCCAGCGTTCCGCCCAACATGGCGGCTGCGCCCAGCGAGGCGGTGGCCGCACGAGGACGCGTCATTACCCACCTTCGCATCCACGCCATGGCCCACATGTTACGGCTGGCTGGCGGCTGAGGATCCCTCGAACACCGCAGTCGAGATACCCGCCCCGTGCACCGCCCGGAGGAAGGCGGCGGGGTCGTCGATCAGCTCACCCAATCCCCCGGCGCCGGGCCGGGCCAGGCGTCCGGCGCCGGCCCACGAGGCGGTGATGGCGGCGACGACGCCGGCCGCCAGGGCGGGGCGGGCGCTGACGCCGACGACCTCGGTGTGGGCCCGTTGGTCCCGCCAACCGCGCACCTCGGCGCGCACCGCTCCCTCCAGTCCCTCGGGATGGGGGGGACGCATCATCGGCAGCCACGCGGTGGTGCGGTCCCGCCTGGTGGCGGCCACCCGGGCCGTGACCCGGCGCACGCCCGGGAAGGCGGGGACGAGCAGCAGGGGGTCGGCCCGATCGCAGCGGTAGCAGTCGGCGCCGCCCACCGGCTCGGGGAACCACACCAGCTCCCGGCCCGAACCCCCCGGCCGGCGCCGCCACGCCCCCTCGTGATAGTCGACGGCCATCGATGACAGGGAGGCGTGGTGGGCGCGGGCGCAGGCCGGACCGCCCGTGCCACTCGAGGCCACGTGCACCTCGTCGACCACATCGAGCCGGGCGGCGGCCCACCGGGCCAGGACGCAACCCAGGCCGGGGGCCAGGCCGGCGCCGGCGGCCACGGTCAGGTGGCGTTCGCGTGCCTCGGTGTGCAGCGCCAGCAGGCTGCGCACGGCGACTGGATCGTCGGCCGTCGCCACCACATGGGACCCGTGCCCGAGAGCGGCAGCGGCCACCCGCCGCGTCTGGCGGGGGTCGGTCACGATGACCACATCGGCATCGCCCGGCTCGCCCCCCACCTCGACGTCCCGATGGAGGCCGGTCGGTCGGAGCCCCCCGCTGACGGCGACGACGGAATGCACATCCGGGTCGGCCACGAGGCCGTCGAGCGCCACCCGCCCGACGGCTCCGACCCCCACCACGGCTACCCGCACGGGGAGATCCGGTTCAGCGTCGCCCGCTCAGCGGAGCTCGGAGGACGGCAGCTCCCGCCAACCGCCCCGCCTCGGCGGCGTCCCGCCACTGCCCCGGAGCCGGACCACGGCCATGGTTCCCAGAGCGACCAACAACGCCAGCAGGCTCCGACGCAGCGTCCTCACCGTTGTTCGCTCCCCCCATCGGCCACGACGGCGATGGTACCGGGCGGATCGCCGGCGGTGCGGATGGGGCGCGGCTGGTCAAGCGACCCGGTCCGATGGCTGCTCCACCCCGGGCTCGTCGGTGTCGAAGGCCAGATCGGTGACGGCGATGTTGACCTCGACCACCTCCAGGCCGGTCATGGACTCGATGCGCTCGGTGACGTTCTGACGCACGGCATCGGCGACCTCGTGGATCGGGAACGGGTAACGGACCTTCATCGTCAGGTCCACCGCCGCCTGCTTGGTGCCGACCTCGACGCCGACACCGGCGGTCTTGTGCTCCGAGCCGCGCACCCGGCCGACCACGCCGGCGATGGCCCCGGAGATGGCCCCGCCCAGGCTGTCGACCCCGGAGACCTCCTGGGCAGCCAGGGAGGCGATCTTGGCCACGACGGACTCGGCGATGGTGGTGCGGCCGTGTTCGTCGCCGGTCGGCTCCACGGAGACGTTGCTTCCGGGTGCGGGGGGGGCAACGGTCGTCTGGTCGGGGTTGGCTTCGGCCATGGTGGCCCACCTTTCGTCGTACCGGACGCACGGGGCGCGTCCGGGCTGGATCCTGAGCGTCAGCGTGTTCTGGACGTCACGTTGTAGAGCCGGGCCGGCGCCCGTTTGTCGCGCCGCAGCTCACGAGACGGGGGTGGTGCCGACCACGGCCGGATCGGCGCCACAGTGCCTGGCCAGATCCTGGCCCCACGTCGTGGTGTCAATGCCCTGGGACGGGAGGTAGGCGCCGGCGTGGAAGGTGGCCGACAGGATCCCGGCCGCCGGCAGGCCGGAGTCGGTCTGGCACCGGCTGAACATGGCCAGGGACGCGGGCTTGTTGCCCAACCAGGCGTCGAACCAGGCCCGGGTCAGCTCCCCGACCGGGTACAGCTTGGGCCCCGTCGTGTCGTAGTCGAAGTGGCTGTAGCCGGCCAACGGCAACTCGACGGCAGGCACGCCGGCGTCACGCCAGCGGCCGAAACCCGACAACTTGAGATCGGGGCTGGTGTTGGTGGGCTCGACGTCGCAGGAGTTGTCGCTGGCGAAGCCGAGGGCGGGCACCCGGGGGGTGACGGCCCCCTCGACGGGCGGCGCGCAGAACGTCACCGGCGCCCCGCTGTCGCCGAGAAACGAGCCCCGCAGGTCATCGAGGGCCACGATGACCCGGACCGCCCCCATGTCGGGCAGGCCCTGGGCCACGCTGGCCGCCACCGAGCCCTCGGACCAGCCGGCCAGGCCGATGTCGGCCGGATCGGTGCTGGTCCCGTAGGGGTTCTCCAGCGGATTGGCGAGGAAGTGGACGGCGGAGCGGGCCCCGTCGATGGCCACGCCGTAGCTGGCGCTGTGCTCCGGGGGCGTCGGGCTGGTCAGGTTGACGACGACGTAGCCGGCCCCGGCCAGGTAGCGGGCCAGCCACCACATCTGGCACTGCTCGCCGCCGATGCCGTGCATCAGCACCACCGACGGCCGCAGCCCCGGGTACTGGGCGGTGTCGGCAGGCCGCAGGATGGTGCTGTCGAAGGAGGCGGGCACCTCGCCGGGGGCAGGATCGAACATCGACGCCGGGCCCTGCAGGGGGACGGCCGGCACCGACGGTATGGACACCGCCTGGGCCAGGGACGAGCCTTGGCCGGGCAGGGTGATGTCCTCCGCCGGGCACGGGTCGTAGGTCGACGAACCCCCCGACAGCGGTTGGTCGGCCGACGGAACGACGGGGGTGGGGCCGGTGGCGGCCGTCGCCACCCGGGCCGTGGTCAATGGCGACACAGGCCGGGCGTGGTGATGGCTCAGGCCCCCGGAGGGCCCGATGAGACTCGGCATGGCACCGGCGGCGACGCCCCGGGAAGGCGTGGCCGACGCGCCCCCGGATGCCAGCCCGCTGACCACCGCCGCCGCGAACGCCACGGCGGCGACAACCGCGGTGCCCATCAATCGTCGCTTCACTCCGACGACACTCCTTGCCGGTCCCCAGACGAACCTCCTGCGGAGGTGTGGACGAGGACCAAGCGTAGTGGGGGTGTCCCGCCTACCGGCTTCGGCCTCCGGTCACGGCCCGGCCGTTGAGCACAGGGTTCCGCAGGCGATGGCGGAGGCCGACGCCGGGGCCAGGGGCACGTTGAGTGCTATCGCCGGCGGGCAGTGGGTACAAGCAGGACATGCCAAGGGATGCGAACGATGCCGACCTGCCGGCCACCCTGAAGCGGTCACCGGCCAAGGCCCAGCGGACCTTCAAGGAGACGCTCGAGTCGGCCGAGGAGCAGTACTCCGGAGACGAGGAACGGGCCCACCGGGCGGCGTACGCCTCGTTGAAGCACTCCTTCGAGAAGGTGGGCGATCGCTGGGAGCCGAAGGACGAGAAGGGCCCGAGCGATGCTCAGGCCGAGCAGAGCGGCGCTGCGGCCCGGGACCGTCCGAAGTCCACCGCCGAGGGCGTCGATGCCAACGCCTCGAAGGCCCACCTCCTCGAGGTGGCCAAACGTCTCGCCGTCCGGGGTCGGAGCCGGATGAGCAAAGACGAGCTGGTCGACGCCATCAAGAAGACCAACCGCAACCGGTCCGCCCAGGCCCGGGGATAGCTCCCCTGGGCCGGTATGGGGTGACGGGTCGGCCGATGTGGGTACAGAAGGAGGTGGAACGGAAGGAGGCCCCGTGACAACCGTCCCGCCGATCCCCATCCCACCCGACGAACCGGTACCTCCATTCCCCGGCCCCTATCCTCCCCCTCAGCCTCCCGGGCCCGATCCAGGCCCCTTGCCCTTCCCCCCGGGTCCGGAGCCTGTCCCCGCCCCGATCTAGGAGCTCACACGACGGCGTCGGCGCTCAGCCGAGAGGGGCGGGAAGCGACCGGGGCACCTTCGGCGGCGGCCAGGTCATCTGCCTCGACGAGGAGACCGACAGCCCGGCGCAGCACGTCAGGCGGCTGGGTATAGGGCAGGCGGAGCCGGTCGTCGAAGGCATGACCGGTACCGAAGCGGGGCCCCGCGGCCAGCCTGAGGCCGAGGGGTTCGGCCGCCGTCACCAGAGCCGTTGAGCGCGCCGACGGCAGACGACACCACAGGACGAGGCCACCCGCCGGTTCGGGTATCTGCCAGGTCGGCAAACGGCGGCGGAGCTCCGACGTCAGGGTGGCGCGTCGCTCCCTCAGCCGGTGGCGGAGGCCTTCGAGGGCCGCCCCCGAGCCATCGAGGAGATGGCAGGCCGCTAGCTGCTCGACGGCGGGTCCGGACATGTGGGACTGGACCGCCACCGCGGTCAAGCGATTGATCACGTCGACCTCGGCCCGTACCCAGCCGACCCGCATCCCGCCCCAGAAGGCCTTGCTCAGGGTTCCGACGGAGATGTGCCTGGGATCGAGGATCGCCAGAGGCGGCCCCGCCACGGTGTCCAACCCGATCTCCACGAGGGTCTCGTCGACGATGGCGATCGTCCCCGAACGGCGCAGGGCCCGAGCCAGCCGGTCGCGCTGGTTGGTGTCGAGCACGGCGCCCGTGGGGTTCTGGAAGTCAGGCATCACGTACGCCGCTGCCGGCCGCAACTCGCCAAGGGTGCGCCCGACGTCGTCGACCCACTCGCCGGGGAATGCCGCGTCGATCGCCACCGGCAGCAGGCGGGCGTTGCGGGCACGGGCCGCGTCCAGCGCGTTCGGATAGGTCGGGTGCTCGACCAGCAACCGGTCGCCGCGGCGCAAGATGGACTCGAGCGCCACGGCGACGCCGTGAAGGGCGCCTGCGGTGATGAGCACCTCCTCGGGTTTCGTCGGCAGGCCCCGACCGGCATAGCGTTCGGCGATCCGAGCCCGCAGATCGGGCAGACCGGCCGGGTGGTAGCCGTGCTGGGGCAGGAGGCGGGGCAGGTCGGCTAGAGCAGCGGCAAACGCAGAAGGGACTTCGGGCGGGGCCGACGGCGCCGCGTGGGCCAGGTCAATCGTGTCGTCGTCCGCCGGCGCGGGTACCCACGCCCCACCCTGATCTGGACCGGCCGGCAGTGCCGTCCACGTGCCGGCGCCCTGGCGGGCCATCACCCAGCCGTCGTCGCGCAGCCTGGCGTAAGCGGAGGTCACCGTGGCTCGGCTCAGGCCCATGGCTACGGCCAGGTGGCGCTCCGCGGGCAGCCGGACGCCTACCGGCACCCGCCCATCGGCAATGAGCAGCCGGATGCGGGACGCCAGAGCGACATAGATCGCGCCGCGGTCGGCGGCCATACCGCCCAGGAGATCCGCCAGCCGGTTCGGCGACACCCCGTCCATACCACTTCCCTTCAATTGGCACGGTGAATACATGCCAATTGTAGCCCACGATGGTCCCATGCTCCACACTGCCAACGCCGTCGGGTGGTGCCGGCGCATCGCCCAACTTGGCGCCGGCCTCGGCCTCTACGGCTTGTCGATGGCGCTCCTGGTCCGGTCCTCACTCGGCGTCATGCCCTGGGACGTGCTCCACCAGGGAGCGGCCCGGCGCGTCGGGGTGTCCCTCGGCACCATGACCGTCCTCGTCGGCCTGGTGGTGCTCCTGGCCTGGATCCCTCTCCGGCAGCGGCCCGGCATCGGGACCGTGAGCAACGTCGTCGTCATCGGTGTGGCGGTGAACGCCGCCCTTGCGATCCTGCCGGCGCCTGTCGTTCTCGGGGAGCAACTGGTGTTCGCCGGGGCGGGCATCGTGCTCAATGCCGTCGCCACGGCTGCGTACATCGGCGTCCACCTCGGACCCGGTCCTCGGGACGGGCTGATGACGGGGCTGGTGCGGCGCACCGGAAAGTCCGTCCGCCTGGTGCGGACCTCGATCGAGGTCGCCGTCGTCGGTACCGGCACCCTGCTCGGGGGGACGCTCGGCATCGCCACGGTGGCGTACGCCGTGGCCATCGGACCCTTGGTCCATGTGTTCCTGCCCCGTCTGGCGGTGTCCAGCGGGAGGGACTCCGGCCGGGGGAAGGGAGTCGTGCCGGGTGGCGGCTCGGCGCGACCATCCCACCGCCTCCTTCGGGACTGACTTCGACCCTTGCGTCGCGGGTCCACCGGTGGCATCGTTTGTCCAACCGTTGGTCCATTTGTCTGGGGGAAACGCGAGCCGTCGTCTCGTTCGGCTGTCGGCTGCCGGCTGCCGGCTCGACCCTGCTGGCTGGAGCGATCGTCTCCGCCACCCCGGCTGCGGCCGCCCCACCGGGCTCGCCGGTGGTGATCCACGTCGGACAGGTCACCCGCCAGGACGTGCCGCCGCAGCCCGGATCGGAGCCGGACACGGTGACCGAGCCCGATGTTGCCGTCTCACCGCTCAACCCCAATGTCGCCGTTGCCGCGGCCCACGACTCCCGTTACGCGGACGGCGGTGGACATCTCGGTCGCCTGGACCAACGACGGGGGAGCGAACTGGCAGCACTCGCCCGTGCAAGGCATCACGACCGCCACCGGTGGCGCCTACAACCGGGCGTCAGACCCGGTGGTCACCTTCGGTCCCGACGGAACGGCCTACCTCTCGGTGCTGCTGGTCGATGTGACCACCTGCCCGACGGCGGTGGCGGTGTTGCGGTCCACAAACGGAGGCCAAACGTGGAGCCCGCCGTCGTTCGTGCATCAAAGCTCGTCCTGCAACTACTCCGACGACAAGAACTGGCTCGTCGTCGACAGGACACCGACGAGCCCCCACTACGGGCGCCTCTATCAATTCTGGAGCCGTTCCTGTCGTGCGGGGCCACGTCCGGCTCTCCCCAGGCCGTGCGCTGGTCCGACAACCAGGGGCAGACCTGGAGCGAAGCGTCCTACGTCACAGCGACGACGCATGGGACGCAGAACTCCCAGCCCATGGTCATGAAGAACGGCATGATCGTCGACACCTACTACGACTACGGCGCCGGGGGTCACGCGCCCGACGTGACGCCGGGGGCCGTGTCCGACAACCCCCGCCTGGCGGCGGCGGCCGCGGCGGCGGGCGCATCGCCGGCCGTGGTCGATGCGACCGGTCCGATCTACGCGTCGGGCTCATCGGACGGGGGCAAGACCTGGCAGCAACTCGGTGAGGTCACCAACAACGGGAGTGGCTACGCACCCGGGGTGCGCTGTTGCCTGTTCGCGGCCGACATCGATCCGGCCAACCAGAGGCTATACGTCGCCTGGTTGGGCGGCGGTCCCGGCAACACCGACCCGGTGCTGGTCTCGTCGTCGAAGGACGGCCGACTCTGGTCGTCACCGGTGCGGGTCTCGCAAGGCGACGTCAATGGTGTGCAGCGGGTCAACGTCGATGTGGTGGCGAACGCCGGAGCGGTGTACGTGTCTTATGGCACCCGCACGGACGCCGGCTCCCACGGCGGTTTCGTGCAACAGCAACTGTCCGTCTCGTCCGACCGCGGCCTGAGCTTTGCATCCCCGATGTCGATCGGGCCGCTTTCGGTGCTGCAGTACGCGGCCCAGTCCCGGGGCTACTTCCCCGGCGACTACATCGGATCCGCCCTCACGAGGGGCCGGTTGTACGTCGTCTGGTCCCTCTCGACCCCGCCGCCGGCGTCCTCCACCTCGCCCTACCACCAAGTGATCGACGGGGCCACCCTCCGACCCTAGAGACGTCGTGGACCGGCGGACACCCAAAAAGGCGGGGGTTCGGCCGGCTCAAGGGATGAGGACGATTTTGCCATGGGTGTGACCCGCCGCCAGTTCCCGGTGGGCCGAAGCCGCGTCGACCAGGGCGTAGGTACCGGCCACGAGGACCTGAAGCCGACCCGCCTCTGCCTGCTTGACCAGCTCGAGGCGCGCCGCGGCACGGATCCCGGTACCTGGGTCTGCGCCAGGTGCGCCACCGAGAACCTTCAGACCAAGCTCAAAGCCTCGTTGAAAGGCGGCGATGGTCGCGATCCGTTTGCAATCGGTGACGAGGTCCACGGAAGCATCGACGGCCTCGTCGGTGCCTACGGCGTCGATCGCAGCATCCACTCCTGTGGGGGCAAGGGCACGGATCCGCTCGATGAGGCCGTCACCGTAGACCACGGGCTCAGCCCCGAGCTGGCGCAGGTAGCCATGACGGGTCTCGCCCCCCGTGCCGATGACGCGCGCCCCGGCGTTGACGGCGAGCTGGACCGCCATGAGACCGACTCCTCCGGACGCGCCATGAATGACCACGGTGTCACCGGTACCAACACCCGTGACGGTCAGGGCGTGGACGGCGGTGACCCCGGTCAGCATCAAGCCACTCGCCTCTGGGAAGGGGAGCGTCGATGGCTTGGCGACCACCGCCGAGGCCGGGACCACCACCTCGGCCGCGTAGGCGCCTTCGATCCGGTAGACGATGACCTCGTCGCCGAGGTGGATAGGTCCGCTCGGGCCCTCGACCCCATCGCCCACGGCCGTCACCACGCCGGCCGCTTCGTAGCCGAGGCGCATCGGCAGTTGACCGGGGTCGCGGCCGAAAGCCCCGCCGTAGACCTTGTAGTCGACCGGGTTCGTGCCTGCGGCCCGGACCTCGACCCGGACCTGATCCGAGCCTACGGCCTCGATGGGCGGGTCGATGACGGACAGAGCTTCAGGACCACCGAACGCGGTGGCGACGACCGTGGTTGTCATAGGCGGTCCAACCGGTGGCGGTTGCCGACCATTCCACCCCAGGCCTGGACGTTGGGTGTCAAGTCAGTCCTCGGATGATGAGGACGAGACCACCGCCAGCAGCGACGACGAGGGTGACCCAGCGAAGGGCCGACCGGTTTACCCGCAACGTCAGGGGCAACCCGACCCCCGTACCGACCACGAGGCCGACGGCGGCCCATCCGAGGTAGCTGCCGTGTCCGCTGGGCAGGCCGAGGGCGGCCAGGGTCACCAGGTTCAACGGGAGGGCGTAGGCCTGCAGGGTCGCCGTCGTCACCACCGGCCCCCAACCCCGGTGGGAGGCGAAGAGGGCGACCGGCGGGCCGCTGATGGCGGCCAGCACGTTCAGCACTCCACTGGCAGCTCCGGCGGTGACGGCGCCCGCGGGACCGTCGACCCAACCCACCTGCCGTCCCGATCCCAGCACTGCTGACGCGCCAAGTATGGCCACGCCGGAGACCACCGAGACTGCCGGTCCACCGAGATGGGAGCTCACCAGCAGAGCGGGGGCCACGAACACCAGGGCGGGGACCAGCAGCCGACCTGTGTCGGCGTAGCGGACGTGACGGTGATGACGGAGCAGAACCACCGTGTTGACCATGATCGCCATGACCAGGGTCAGGCGGATGCCGTTGGTGTGACCAAGACTCATGATCAGCAACGGACTGCTGATCAAAGCGAATCCGATTCCGCCGAGCACCTGAATGGCAGCGGCGAGCGCCACCACGCCGGCCACTGCCAGAGCGAGCAAGCTCATCGCGGGCGTCCGGTCGGGGCTATCCCAACGACGGCGCTCCCGCTGGGTTCAGAGCTCGAGCGGTCACCGGCCATGCTTCCGATCTTGGCTCGTTCTTCGACGTCGTGCGGGTGCTTGCGGTAGGTGGCTGGAATGCGGCAGACTGTAGTTCTGAGCTGCCACGGTTCCCGTGTCGGTCGGGTGGAGCGACGTCTCGTCGCGCCCCGACTAGCTGACCTGCGAGAATCCCGAAATGGCCGTCCAGATGCTGCAAAGCAGCCAGTTCACACTCACGTTCCGTGGCTACGACAAGGCTGAGGTCGATGACTATGTCGAGTCGCTTTGGGACCGGCAGGCGGAGACCACCTCGGCACTCGAGGAAGCCGAAGAGGCCATCGTCTCGCTCGAAGCCAAGGTTCAGGCCCATGTCCAGCGGGTAGCCGATCTCGAGTCGTGCGTTCGAGACGAGAATCCACGGACCATCGCCGCCCTCGGCGAGCGCGTCACCTTGATCCTCGAGCAGGCCGAGGACGCGGCCGCCGAGACGGTGGTGGCGGCCCAGCAGGAGGCGGACGCTCTACGGCAGAACGCGGCCCAGGCGGCCCAGCGCGTCACCCAGCACGCCGCCAGTCACGCGTCTGAGCTCGAGACAAGTGCCGCAGTCATCGTTCGAACCGCGAGCGAGCGAGCCCGTCAGCTCGAAAACGACGCCCGCCGCTCGGCAACACAAATCCTCGATGATGCCGAGGCTCAGGCACAGGCCCGGATCGGCGACATCACCGATTGGGTCAACCGCGTCCGGGCTCAGATCAAAGCCGAGCAGATCCAGGCCGCCGAAGAGTTCTTCGCCGCCCGTAACCAGAGGCAGGCCGAACTGCGCGACATCGTCGCTCGCCGTGATGGCGTACTGGATGGGCTCCGCACCGTCTGCGAATCGGTAACGGAGACGATCAGTGAGCAGCGCGGCCTCGAGCATCCGGTCGCCGTCGAGGGTGATGTCCCGACCAACGGTTCCTTCAACCGGGCCGACGCCGGCCCGTCCTCACGGGATCATCACACCGGTGGGGTCACAACGGCGATGGACACCGTATCGTCGCCGGTGACGGTCGACGCGACGGCATCGCCCACGCCCGCCACCACGGACCCGGACACCCTCGCAGAGGGCACCCATCCTGACGCCACCGACTCTGCCGGCTGATACCTGCCCATCAAACGATTCCCGAGCCGCACCAGCGCCTCGGAGGCTGAACCGGCGGTTGGTCGCTACCTGACCCGACGGAACCCTGTGGCCGTGCCGTCGTAGCTGAGGGACTGGGTCTGGACAAAGGTCCCCGGCCGGTTGGCCGAAACGACCTTCCCGGCGCCGACGTAGATCGCGACATGTCCCGGTTGGGCTCCCGAGCCAGTGTTGTAGAAGACGAGGTCCCCGGATGAAAGCTGGCTTCCAGACACTGGCGTCGTGGAGCTGTACTGGCTCACGGTGTAATGGGCCAGGGTCACCCCGGCCGCGGCGTAGGCGTAGGTCACCAGCCCGGAGCAGTCATAGCTGGAAGGGCCGGCGCCGCCGTAGACATAGGGCTTGCCGACCTGAGCCAGGGCGACTCGCGTTGCGGTGGACGCCACATTGGCCGATGGCGCCCCCGTCGACGACGAGGTTGCGGAGGTTGTGGCCGAGAGGGGCGAGACTGCCGGAGCCACTCGGGTCTGGACCGCCGGGGCTGGGGTCCATCGGGTCGAGACTGCCGGCGTCACTCGGGTCTGGGCCGCGGGGAGCGAGGCCGTGCGGGCCGAGAGGGTCTGGGCCGAGGGCAGCGCTCGGGTCGCCAGAGAGGTTCGGGCGGCGCGAACTTGAGTCGATCGGACCTGCACCGCCGGAGCGGAGGCCGATCGGGCATGAACGGCGACCGTCGACGGCACCCCGCTCAACGAGAGGACCTCGCCCACATAGACGAAGTTGGGATCGGCGAGGCGATTGATTTCAGCCAGTAATGCAGGCGTGTTCCCGAGCCGAGCAGCCACGGTCGCCAGGGTGTCCCCGAGTCGCACGGTGTAGCCGCTCTGAGACGCCTGAGGCGCCCGGGTCGGGACGGCCGTAGGAGCGGACGGGGCCACCGGTACAGCTCGGACAGCAGCCCCGGTCGGCGACGTCCGATGCGCTGGGACGGCTCGGGCGGTGGCTCTCGGCGAAACCGCCGCGGGCGTGACCGACGGCGCGTCCGAGACGGCTCCTGCCGGTAGGGAGAGGACCTCGCCGACATAGATGAAGTCGGGATCGGCGAGGAGGTTGATTCGGGTGAGGGCGGTCACGGTGGTACCGAATCGTTCGGCCAGCGCTCCCAGCGTGTCCCCGAGGCGCACGGTGTAGGTGTTGGGAGACGTGGGTTTGACGACCTGGTTCGGCTGGGACCGCCCGATCGCCGCCCCGTTCAAACGAACCGCCATTGCAGGCAACGCGTCGCCCCATCGGTTCGTGGAGTGACTGAGCCCGGCCCGGTCGACGCCGGCGGCCGCCGCCGGGCCGGCTACGGCACCGATCAAGCCTCCAACAGAAACGACCCCGGACGCCGCCGCGAGGGATACCCGCACCGCCTTTTCGACCCGCTGGGAACTGCAGGAGCGTACTGGTGCGCTTAGCCGGTGACGGGGCACATAGTCGTGATGGCGTCGCCTGCGGTGGTCGGGGGTCGTCATTCTCGAGTCCTCCAAGCAGTCCGGCGTCGCTACGCGCCCCTATATCCCCTTCAGCAATCGGTGAATGTAGCCGTAACCAGTGTGGACTGCCAAGTGAAACTTCGCTTCAGTCATCGGCAAGGCCACCAGAATGGGGCCAGCACGGGTTTCTCCGGTAAGGGTGGCAGTCAATGCCGGAGGCTCGCTGCGATATCCGTAGGGGACTTCTGGTGCACCATCGGGCACCCAACCTTGTCGCCTTCTGCGTCAATACTGACGTTGAAACGCATGCTCGAAGTCACCCTCGAACGAAGACCTCTGATCCCCAACCGGACTCGCAGGGTGCGGACTTTCGGCCCGCTATCGATCATCCCAGGAGACGGGCGACCCGGGAGCGTCCGTCCAGCCCCGCAAATTGCCGCCAAAGTTTCGGTTTAGAGGATGCGCGGATAGGCAAGACCCGAGCGACCCTCCGGCCTCATGACCAGGAGCAACGTTTATCGGGAATCCGCAGGTCAGCACCTATCCGCGCGCCCTCTTAGCTTGCGATTAAACCCTTGCTG
>JBPCNZ010000022.1:0-22408 GCA_051000755.1 Acidimicrobiales bacterium
CCAGCAACTCCCTCGGACACTCGAACCGCTGCTGTCTCGGAGCCACACCCAACGCCATGACCAACGATTGCCAACCCAGCCCGCCAAGTGGTGGATCCCGGGCGATTACTTCAGGCGCCACCTAGAGCGGTCACCGAAGACTAGGGAGATCATCGGTGCGAACGGCTCGGTCCGAACCTAGCTTTCCCCCAGACAGCGACCAGATCCCGTCCTCCTTCTCGGGCTGGCTCGAGCTCCTCAGCCTCCTCGAAAGCCCGGCATCCGGCCCCAGGGACGACGCCCGTCTCTGACATCTTTCCTGGGCTGGTCGGCCAGCTGGGCGCGCTCGGGGCGACGTCCACAGCAAAGGGGCGGCTGGCCGGCCAGACCCCAGGGAGCATCCCTCAGGTCCGGGCCCGGCGGGGTCGGCGGACCGCGCCGGCCTGCAGGGCGAACCAGATGAGGGGGAGTTGCAAGGGGAAACGGATCCAGTCCTCGACCTTGGTGGCGACGACGTGGCCGTTCTGGGCGTTGATGGCCATCTGCAGGTTGGCCGGCCAGATGGCAACGAGGAGCACCGCGGCGGCGATGCCGGCCCACCGGGCCCGGCGCCACAGCCCCGCGGCGCAGATCAACTCGGCCACCCCGCTGGCGTACACCAGGGCCGTCTTGGCCGGAAGGAAGTCAGGCACGATCCGCGTGAACGTCGTGGGGTGGACGAGGTGGACGACGCCGCTGATGCTGAAGGCGGCGGCCACGATCCACGGGCTGCGACGCCGCCAGCGGCCGGACCGGATAGCCCCGTTGCCCTCGTTGTCCACCGTCGCACCCTACGCCTGCTGTGC
Source organism: Acidimicrobiales bacterium (assembly GCA_051000755.1). Classification (GTDB taxonomy): domain Bacteria; phylum Actinomycetota; class Acidimicrobiia; order Acidimicrobiales; family Palsa-688; genus JALZAH01. The sequence continues at coordinate 825 of JBPCNZ010000022.1, forward strand.
GAGCATGAATGCATGCCGTCCACCGTCCCTGGGCCGAGTGAGGTCAACGAGGCGTTCCACCAGGAGCTGACCTCCGGGCAGCAGACCGCTCTCGTCAGCTGGCTGGCGTTCACCGGCACCTTCGGGGTCACGCGCGCCATCACCCACGGGATCAAGGACGGAAAGGGACCGCTCGGCAACGTCAGCGTGGGCGGCCTGCACGTGCACCACTACATCTGGGGCATCCTCACGGTATGCGCCGTCGGAGGCGTGGCCCTGCGGGGCGATGACCGGCTGCGACGCCACCCGGCGCTGGCCACCGCCTATGGCGCCGGGGTGGCTCTGATCGTCGACGAGTTCGCCCTCCTGCTCGATCTGGAGGACGTGTACTGGTCGAAACAGGGCCGGGTGTCGGTGGACCTGGCGATCGGGTTGAGCTCTGCCACCGGGTCGATGCTGGCCGGCTTGCCCGTTCTTCGCCGCCTACGCGCCGGCCGCCACGAGGGGACCGGGCGGTAGACCCCAAGCTCGGAAGGGCCCGAGCTGAGAGGGGAGCACCTCCCGGCTCCTCCCGATTCTTGACGACGAAGCAATTGTCCATAAAGATGACCGCGTTGGTCGTATTACCCTTGACCGGCCGATCCAACAGACAGGAAGGCTCCCATGACCGTTCGCGATGAGGTCCTCGAAGCCAACGAGGCCTATGCCGCCTCGTTCGGCTCCAAGGCGGAGCTGGCCGTGCCACCCGCCCGCCAGTTCGCCATCCTCACCTGCATGGACGCCCGCCTCGACCCGGCCAAGTACGCGGGGCTGGCTGAGGGCGACGCCCACGTCATCCGCAACGCCGGCGGTCGGGCCAGCGACGACGCCATCCGGTCCCTGGTCATCTCCTACAAGCTTCTCGGCACCCGGGAGTGGTTCGTCATCCACCACTCCGGCTGCGGCATGCTGTTGTTCACCGATGACGTGATGCGGGGCATGCTGGCCAGCAGCCTGGAGACGGCGCAGATCGGCGAGCACGGCTTCGAGGATGTCGGCACCGGTCCCGGGTCGTCCGAGGGGGAGTTCGTCGACTGGCTCACGTTCGCCGACAACGCCCAGAGCGTGGTCGCCGACGTCACGAGGATCCGTTCCCATCCCCTCGTCCCGGCCCGGATCCCCATCTACGGCTACATCTTCGAGGTGGAGACCGGCCGGCTGGTCGAGGTCCCGGAGGCGACGACGGCGGGCCAGGCGTCCTGACGGCTCAGCGCAGCCGGTCCCGCTTGCGGATCTTTCGGGTCACGGCATCCGCGGCCCGGCGCTGCTGGTCCTCCACGCGGGTGGTGTGGCGTTGCTCGGCGTCGGCGGCCTCCTGGCCGAGCTTGACGTAGCTGTCCAGCCGGCGGCGCTCGAGGGAGCCGTCGGCGATGGCGGCCAGCACCGCGCAGCCGGGTTCGCGATCGTGACCGCAGTCGGAGAACCGGCAGAGATCGGCCAGCTCGGTGATGTCGGCGAACGCCGCAGCCAGACCGCCCTCGTCCACCCACATGCCGATGCCGCGCAGGCCGGGCGTGTCGATCAGGGCCCCACCGCCGCCCAGGACGATCAACTCCCGCCAGCTGGTGGTGTGTCGACCCTTGCCGTCACTCTGGCGCAACGCCCCGACGGCGGCCACGTCCGCGCCGACGAGGGCGTTGACCAACGACGACTTGCCTGCACCGGACGACCCGAGGAGGGCGGCGGTGCGTTCCGGTCCGACCCGGGCCGACAGCTCGGCCATCCCCTCGCCGGTGAACGACGACACCGCGACCACCGGGATGGCGGGCCCCACCGACGCCATCACCTCGTGCCCCGCCTCCGCCGCCTCGGGCGTCCCCAGGTCCGCCTTGGTGATGACCAGGACGGGGTCGGCGCCGCTCTCCCAGGCCAACACGAGGGTCCGCTCCATGCGGGACGGTGACAAAGGTTGGTCGGCGGGTACCACGATCCAGGTCTCGTCGATGTTGGCGGCCAGAACCTGCGGGCGGTCGGCGTCGGCGGACCGGCGGACGAAGGCCGTGCGTCGAGGCTGCAGGTAGACGATGTGACCGGCGGGGCCGGACCGACCGCCGGCCGCCGGCCCCGCGTCGTCGCCGCCGGGCGCCACCTCCACCAGCACCCAGTCCCCGGTGCAGACCGGTTCGTCCCACGTGGCCCGCAGCGGCCCTGCGGCTGTGGCCACCTCGGCGCCGCGGCGCTCGGCGCGGATCACCCGCCCGGCGACGGTCGCCTCCCGCCGGGCTGCGAGCCGGTCCTCCAGATCCATGTAGGTGGCAGGGCCGGCCCCGAGGTGGCGCAGGAATCCGGCTCGGTCCGCCGGCGGGTCCAGGTCATCCATCAGCCCCGCCATCCTCTCACCTCGAACGCCTCCGGGCGACGAAGGCCGTCCTGGCCCCTACCCTGGGGCCAGAGGCAGTCGTGGAGATGCGCCGGAGCCCCCGCTCCTGGCAACCACCGGACCGCCGCCCCCCAACCAAGGATCCCGCCTGTCCATGAGCACCCACCGTCCCTCTCGCCGTCCCCGACGGACCGACTCGCCTGCCCTCCCCCAGCCGGTCGTCGCCGAAGTCGGTGGCGTCACGGCGCCGGGAACGGTCCCGTCGTTCGCCGACCTGGGTGTCCCGGCCTCGACGATCACCGCCCTGGCCCGCCAGGGGATCGACCGCCCCTTTCCCATCCAGCTCGCCACGTTGGCCGACACCCTCGCCGGGCGAGACGTCCTCGGTCGGGGCCGGACCGGCAGCGGCAAGACGCTCGCCTTCGCCATCCCCATGGTCGCCCGCCTGACCGGCGGCAACCGCCGTCCCCGCCAGGCTCGCTCGCTCGTGCTCGTACCCACCCGGGAGCTGGCCAACCAGGTCCTCGCCGTGGTCGAGCCTCTGGCCCGGGCGGCCAGGCTGACCGCCACCGTGGTCTTCGGCGGCGTGGGCCAGAACCCCCAGGTGAAGGCTCTGGCGGGTGGCGTGGACGTGCTGATCGCCTGCCCCGGACGCCTCGAGGACCTCGTCGGCCAGGGCCACTGCGACCTCTCGGCCGTCGAGGTCACCGTCCTCGACGAGGCCGACCACATGGCCGATCTGGGATTCCTGCCCGCCGTCAAGCGCCTGCTCGACCGGACGCCGCGGGGCGGCCAGCGGATGCTGTGGTCCGCCACCCTCGACAACGGCGTGGACGTCGTGGTCAAGCGGTACCTCCACGACCCTGCCACCCACTCGGTCGACCCGGTCCAGGCCCCGGTCTCCACCATGAGTCATCACGTGTTCTCGGTCTCATCGGCCGACAAGCAGGCCGTCGTCCACGAACTGGCGGCGGGCCAGGAACGCAGCTTGTTGTTCATGCGCACCAAGCACACGGCCAAGCGACTGGCCAAGCAACTCACCGCGGCAGGCATTCCCGCCGTCGAGCTGCACGGCAACCTGAGCCAGGGCGCCCGCGAGCGCAACCTCTCGGCATTCACCAACGGCACCACCCGGGTGCTCGTGGCCACCGACATCGCGGCGCGGGGCATCCACGTCGACGACATTGCCCTGGTGATCCATGTGGACCCCCCGACCGAGCACAAGGCGTACCTGCACCGTTCCGGTCGAACGGCGCGGGCCGGCGCCGGCGGGACGGTGATCACCCTGGCGTTGCCCGAGCAGAGCCACGACGTTCGCTCCCTGGCCAGGCAGGCGGGGATCCGCCCCACGACGGCGACGGTGCGGCCCGGGTCCGAGGAGATCGTCGCCCTGGCCGGGCCCCCCGCCCCCTATGTCGAGCCGCCCGCCGCCCCCACCGGGCACTCGGCGCCCCGCTCGGATCGGGCCGGCGGTGCGCCCCGCTCGGATCGGGCCGGCTCGGATCGGGCCGGCGGTGCGCCTGGGGTGGCGGAGAGGGGTTCGAAGCGGGCCGGCTCGAAGCGGAAGGGCCGACCGGTCGAGGCCCGGGGGCGCAGCAACGCTCCGGCGCGGACCCGTGCCGAGCTGGCCGCCCGAGCCGGGCAGCAACCGGCCGACCGGCGACGGTCGCGCTGAGCCAGGGCCGCCTTCGCTGAGACCCGGCCCGCTGCGCCATGCTGACCCGGTCCGCTGCGCCATGCTGAGGGCCCCGCAGGAGAGGAGACCAAGTGTCTGAGACCGTGGCCATGAACGTCAACCCGGTTCCTACGCTCGACGAGCGCATCAACGACATCAGGCTGCGCACCGCCTCCATCGTCAACTCCTGGATCCTGCCCAACGAGAGCCTGCTATGGGGCTACCGGCGGTCGGCCGAACCCGACGAGTCGGCCCGGAAGCGGTCGCTCGAGCTGCGCCACGAGATCAAGAACGAGGTCAAGAAGGCCGGTCTGTGGGCACCGCACCTCCCCACCGAGTACGGCGGCATGGGGCTCGATTTCATGGGCCACACCTACATGAACGAGGTTCTGGCCTATGCCGTCGGAGCCGCCTCCCTCTTCGGCGTCGTCGCTCCCAACAGCGGCAACCAGAAGATCCTCCTCAAGTACGGGACCGAGGAGCAAAAGCAACGCTGGCTGCTGCCCCTCATCGAGGGAACCATGGAATCGGGTTTCTCCATGACCGAACCGGACAGCGCCGGCTCCGATCCCCGGGCGTTGACCACCACCGCCACCAGGGACGGCGACGACTGGGTGATCAACGGCCACAAGTGGTTCACGTCCAACGGCCTCGCCGCCGACTTCTTCATCGTCATGTGCCGCGTGGCCGACACCGAGGGCGACCGGCCCGGGCGAATGGTCCAGGTCATCGTCCCTTCCGACACACCCGGCGTCAACATCGTGCGCGGCATCGGCATCTGGGGTCGCACCACCTCGGACCACTGCGAGATCAAGTACGAGGAGGTGCGGGTTCCCGCCGACCACCTTCTCGGTCGGGTCGGCGACGGCCACCAGGCCGCCCAGGACCGCCTCGGTGCCGGTCGGATCTATCACTGCATGAACTCGGTGGGCCAGATGTGGCGGGCATTCGACCTCATGGTGACCCGCGCCCGGACCCGCGAGGTCCACGGTGGACTGCTGCGCGACAAGCAGTTCATCCAGGGGTTCATCGCCGACAGCTACATCGACATCCAGTCGGCCCGGCTGATGACCCTGCACGCGGCCGGAAAGATCGACCGGGAGGACCCCGACGCCCGGGTTGACATCTCCGCCCTCAAGGTCATGGTCCCCGAGGCCTACCACCGGGTCGTGGACTGGGCCATCCAGGTGTGGGGGGCGGCGGGCGTCTCCAACGACCTCCCGCTGGCCGCCATGTACCAGGGGGCCCGCACGCTGCGCCTGGCCGACGGACCCGACGAGGTCCACAAGATCCTGGTGGCCAAGAACGTCCTCGGCCGCTATGACAAGGGCGAGAGCTGGGACTTCGCCAACTGAGCGGGTACGGCCACAACCGGGCATAGGGCGTGGTCGGTCAGAGGTATGGACTCTGGCAACGGGCGCCCCGGTCGTCGGTCGGCGGCCGGCTTGCCGGCGGCGGGGCGGGCGGCGAGGTCTGGGGCGGTGTCCGCCGGCGCCGTGAACCGAAAGTGCCGGTTTTCTCCGGCTTGCGGACCGAACGTTTCGTGTGAGACGGCATCTTCGGTTCGCGACCGGTCGCAGAACGGAACAAACGGTTCAGAGCGCTCTCTTGGAGTGGAGGGATCCAGCCCGCCGGACGACCGGCCCGGCCCGTCAACCCTCCTCGGCCCGTGGCACGGGCCCGCGTGGCGACGGGCCCGCGTTGCGACGGGGGGTGGCCGCCGGAAGCTCGGGGGGAGAGACTCGAACTCTCAACCTAATGGTTAACAGCCATTTGCTCTGCCGATTGAGCTACCCCCGAAGGGCGGGCGGAACGCCGGCGGCTTCACACCGTACCATCCGCCGCCGGTTCGTCGCCGCCCCCGGCAAAGGCCCGACGGGGGCCCGGCGGGGGCCGCTACTCCCCCTCGAGGTAGTCCCTCAGGTGACCGCTGCGCATCGGGTGGCGGAGCTTGGCGAGGGTCTTGGACTCGATCTGGCGGACCCGCTCCCGCGTCACGCCGAACTCTTTGCCGACCTCCTCGAGGGTGCGGCTCTGGCCGTCCTCAAGGCCGAATCGCAGGCGCACCACCCGCTGCTCGCGCTCGGAGAGCTCGCACAGGGCGGCGTTGACGGCCTCGTTGAGCATGGTGCGGGCCGCCGCCTCCGCCGGGGCCACGGCATCCTGGTCCTCGATCAGGTCGGACAGGCTGAAGTCGTCGGTCCCCATGGGCGCCTCGAGGGAGATCGTCTCCTGGGACACCCGGAGGATCTCCCGGACCCGCTCCGCGGTCAGCTCGGTCCGCGCCGCCACCTCCTCGACGGTGGGCTCCCGACCGTGATCTTGCAGCAACTGGCGTTCGACGCGGATCACCATGTTGATGGTGTCGACCATGTGCACCGGGATGCGGATGGTCCGGGCCTGATCGGCGATGGCCCGGGTGATGGCCTGGCGGATCCACCAGGTGGCGTAGGTGGAGAACTTGAAGCCCTTGGTGTAGTCGAACTTGTCGGCCGCCCGCATGAGCCCGACGTTGCCCTCCTGGATCAGATCGAGCAGGGCCATCCCCCGGTTGCGGTACCGCTTGGCGATCGACACCACCAAGCGCAGGTTGGCCTCCACCAGCACCCGCTTGGCCGCCAGCCCCTCGGCCCGGAGCCGCTCGTCGCGACGGTTCTGATCGTCATCGACGTCGGCGGTGCGCCCGTCGATGCGCGTCCCTGCGGCCAGGCCGGCCTCGACGCAACGGGCCAGGACGACCTCCTCGGCCGCGCTGAGGAGGGGGACCTGGCCGATCTCGTTGTAGTAGAGCCGCACCGGGTCGGAGCTGGCCCCGGTCCCCGAATCGATGTCGCGGCGCTGATCGGCGATGGCCATGCGGGGCCGGTGCCGGAACGACCCGTTGCCGGCCAGCTCCGCGAACGCCTCTGAGGTCGACGAGGGCGCCGGCGCCCGCACCACCTCCGGCTCGAGAGGGTGGGCCTGGTCGTCGCGCCACTCGATCCCCGCCGAGCGCACCCGGGCCACGACCGAGGTGATCAGCCGGGGCGTGATCTCGACGTCCTCGAGGACCGACATCACGTCCTCGGGGGTGAGGAATCCCCGCTCCCTGCCGAGGAGGAGCAGGGCCACGAACTTGACCTCCGGTCCGCCCATGGCGGTCAACGGCACAGCAGCCTCGTCGCTCACTGGGCCACCCGATCCGGTCCCTCGAAGTCGGGGCGAGCCTGCGGGGTCTCGGCGCCGGGCGGGCCTCCGGGTCGGGACGGCAAGGGGACCCCGCCCTCGGTTCGGGCCACGATCCAGCGTACCAGCCGCTCCTCGGCATCCCGGCGGTGCTCCCCGGCCCGCAGGTTCTCCAAGGTGAGCTTCAGCCAGGACAGGCTCTGGGCCCACGGGGTGGCGTCGGTGGCCTGGCGGATGTCGGCCAGCAGCTCCGCCACCGCCCGGGCCCCCGCCCGCTCCACCAGGCGGACCAGGATGTCGTCGGTGTCCGCCTCGCACGTCTCCACGGCCAGGCGGCGCAGGAGGGCGGCCACCTGGGGGTCGGCGTCGGCGATGGCGTCATGCAAGGTCGCCGCCGAGCACAGGGCGGCGAAGGCGGCCCGAGCCAGGGCATGGTCGAACAGGCACGCCTCCAGACGGTGGGCCACCTCCTCGGGACGGTGGACGGCGAGCAGGAGGGCCTCGAGCTCGGGCCCGCCGAAATCCACCGCGTCGAGGGCGCCGGCATCGAGGTCGGCCACCTCGACCGGGGCGCCGCTGGTCGAGGGATCGCCCCTCCCCGGACGTGACTGGCCTGGACGTGACTGGCCTGGACGCGACTGGCCCGGACGCGACTGGCTAGGACGGGCCCGGTCCGAGGCGGGCGCCGGCGGCAGCTGGCGCAGGCGGTCCGGGGAGATCCGACAACGGTCGGCCACCTCCATCAGGTACTGGTCCCTGACCAGTTCGCTGGGATGGTCGCCGACCAGGGCGACGGCGGCGACTGCGGCCCGCGCCCGGCCTTCGGCCGTGTCCAGGTCGGCCTGGCTCAAGAGGCGGTCGAGGCGAAAGGCGAGGTAGGGCCGGGCCTCGGCGACGGCCCGGCGCAACGCCTCCGGCTGTCGGCGGGCCAGCTCGCCGGGATCCGAACCCCGGGGCAGGCTGGCCACCCGGATGTCGACCTCGAAGCGCTGCTCCCAGTCGTAGTACTGCTCGGCGGCGCCCTGCCCGGCCTCGTCGGCGTCGTAGGCCAACACGATGCGCCGGGCGAAGTGGGTGAGGTGGCGGATGTGGCCATCGGCGAGGGACGTGCCGCAGGTGGCGACGGCCTCATCCACCCCGGCCTGGCCCATGCCGATCACATCGGTGTAGCCCTCGCACACCACCACCTGGTTGGTGTCGACGACAGCCTTCTTGGCCCAGTTCAACCCGTACAGGGTGCGGCTCTTGTCATAGACGACGGTGTTGGCGGTGTTCTTGTACTTGGGACCCCGCCCTCCGGGCAGGATCCGGCCGCCGGCACCGACGGGCCGGCCGCCGGGCTCGAAGATAGGGAACAGCAGCCGGCCCCGGAAAAAGTCGTTGTGGCGCCCCCGCTCGTTGACGTAGGCCAGGCCCGCGTCCACCAGGGCCGAGGCGGGGAGCTTGAGGGCCTTTATCAGCTGGTCCCAACCGTCGGGGGCCCACCCCAGCTGGTACCGGCGCACGAGGTCCCCGTCGTAGCCCCGCTCGGCGCGGAGGTAGGCCCGGGCGGCAGCGGCGTCGGGGGAGGAGAGCAGGCGGTCGTGATACCAGGCCACGGCCTGGGCCAGAGTCTCGTGAACCTTGGTCCGGCGCTGATGGTCCCGCCCGCCGGTGCCGTCGTCGTAGCGCAGGGTGACACCGGCCCGGCCGGCCAGATACTCAACCGCCTCGGCGAAATCGAGGTGGTCGAGCTCGCGCACGAACGTGATGACGTCGCCGGACGCCCGGCAGCCGAAGCAGTAGTACAGGCCTTCTTCGGCGTTGAGCCCGAACGATGGCGAGCGCTCGGCATGGAAGGGGCACAGCCCCACCCACCGCCGCCCCACCCTCCGCAATGCGACACGCTCGGAGGCCAGGCCCACGAAGTCGGTTGCGGCCCTGACCTTGGCGATGTCCTCGTCGACGATCCCCACGTCCGAACCCTACGTCGCTCGGGGGCCTGTCGGCGTCGGCGAGGAAGGCGCAAGTAGAGTTTTCTCGTGAGCCGATGGCGTGGGATGGCCCGGACGGCCGGCGGGTTGAGCCTGGTCATCGCCACCGCCGCCGCCGGTTTTGCCATGTCCTTCGCCCACCAGGCGCCGCCCGGCGGGGCCGCCGCCGCCGAGCGCCCCGGGACCTGCCACCTGGCCCAGGACCCCAACGAACTGGTGGCGATCGCCAGCGACACCGCTTCCCCGGTGCCGTGCACCCAGCCCCACCAGATCGAGACCATGTTCGTGGCCCAGGTCACCGGATTCCTGGCCGCAGCCAGGACCAGACCCAACAGCGAGCTGCTCAACCGGTTCGCCGGTCGCCAGTGCTTCGACTACGACCGGGAACGGGCCTACCTCGGCGCCGGGCCGTCGGACAACACCTCCGTTGTCACTTCCTACGCCCGTTATCCCACAGTGGCGGCGTGGGCCCGGGGGGACCGCACCGTGTCCTGCGAGGGGTCGACCAGCGCCGAGAGCCCGAGCGGCCCGACCACCGACTTCGCTCTGGCAGGAGTCATGCGCAGCTCCCACTCCGCCCTGTTCCGGGGGTGCGAGGCGGCGGGGGGCACCGTCACCTGCCTACCTGGGAGGCCCGTTGGCCTCCCATCCCACACTGGGCCTGTCACCCAGCCCGATCACCGAAGCGTCCTGGACGGCCGGAGACCGGTCCAGCAACTGCCTGCTGGCCAACGTCGCCGACGCCACCACCACCGGCACCGTGCGGGCCGGTCTGCCATGAGGGCAGAGGCATGGTGACCGACACCATCGTCGCTCCGGCCTCGTCGCCGGACCAGGCCTCCCCGCCGCCGGCGGTGCGGCCCCGCGGGCTGGCCCTGGCTTCGGTGACCACCGGCCTGGCCTGGGTGGGCGTCCTCCTGGCCCGGCTGTTCGTGGGGGGCGCCGTGGGCATGGGAGACCAGGGCGACGGCCGCCGCCTGCTGTGCCAACTGGGCGTGCGCACCACGGCGCCGTTCACGGCCAGCCAGACGGCTCACCTGTACCCGACGTGGATCGCCCCACCAGTGGTACGGCGAGGCGTGCAGCGGCGACGGCTCCGGCGGAGTGTTCCGATCCTCCGAGTTGTGGCTGCTGTCGATGGCCAAGCACCTCACCCCGATCCTCGGCCTGCCCGGGACCCTCGACCTGCGGGCCCTGGGGGTGATCTGCGCGGTGCTGGTGGTGTTCGTCCCCGGGCCGCTGGCGCTACGGATCGTGATCGCCTCCCTGGTGGGGCTGCTGGCCGCCGACAGCATGGTGGCCGAGTTCTTCATCTCCCCCTACTCCGAGCCGGCTGAGCTCATCGCCACCCTGGCCCTGTGCCCGGCTCTGCTGGCCTTATGGCAGCGGGGGCACACCACCTGGCCCCGCCTGGCGGTGGTGGGCTTCCTCGCCATGGTCGTCTTCGGGTCCAAGACCCCGGCCGCCGCCCTCCTGCCCGCGGTGGTCATCGCCCTGCTGTGGTTGCCCCATGGACCGGCCCAGGCAGTGGCCGGCGCCGGGCGGGGCGCGGCCCGGGCGCTGCGGTGGCTGAAGGCCCGGGTGCCCGGCCTGACCGTCGCCGTGATCCTGGTGGCCGCCACCGGGTATTTCGTCGTCTCCAGCCCCGCTGGCCTGACCCAGCAGAACATCTACAACTCGGTGTTCGGTCAGATCCTCCCCCACAGCTCCGACCGGGCCGCCGACCTGCGAGCCCTGGGAGCGGACCCGTCCCTGGCGTCCGCTTCGGGATCCACCTTCGAGGACCCCAACGCCGCGTCGCTGCGACCCCCGTACCTCGCCTTTCGCAGCCAGGTCACCGAGACCTCGATCGTGAAGTTCTACCTGACCCACCCCACCGCCCTCTTGGGCGCCGGGTCCGATGGCCTCAAGGCCGTCGACCACTGGCATCAGGACTATCTGGGGAGCTACCTCCCCAACTCGGGGCATAGGGCCGGGGCCATCGAGAGCCGCCTCGGCGTCTATCAGGCCATCTTCCAGAACGCCTGGGAGCCGGTCCTGGTCCTGTTCTGGCTGGCCACCCTCTACGTCGGTGTCCGCACCGCCCGGCGCCGGAACCTGGCGGTGGCCGTCCGGTCGGTGGGCATGCTGACCGTGTTCGTCGCCGTCGGCTCGTTCACCGAGTTCTGGGCTGTCATGATCTCCAACGGCTTCGGTGACTCCTATCGCCACATGGTGCTCACCAACATGCTGATGGCCCTCGGGCTTCCGCTCATGATCGCCTGCGGGATGCTGCGGGTCCGCACGCGCCTGCGGGCCATGGCCGACACCGCGGACACCTTGGTGACCAGCGACGACCGTCGCAGCCGAACCGCACAGACCCTCAGCGGCGCCGGCGGGAACCGATGACGCCCGTGTCGAACCCGGCCAGGTGCAGCCCGCCGTTGAACCGGGCATGTTCGATCTTCACGCATCGATCCATGACCACCGTCAACCCGGCGTCCTCCCCCCGCCGGGCCACGTCCTCGTCCCACAGACCGAGCTGCAGCCACAGGACCGGGGCGCCCGCCGCCAGGGTCTCGTCGAGGACCTGGGGGAGGTCGGAGGGCTTGCGAAACACGTCGACCAGATCCGGGACGACCGGCAGGGACGCCAGGTCCGGATACGTGGGCCGGCCGAGGATCTCCGGTGTGGCAGGGTTGATGAAGTACACGTCGTAGGGGCTGGTGGAAAGCAGGTAGGTGGCGACGAAGTAGCTGGCCCGCGCCGGGTTGGCCGACGCCCCGACCATGGCCAGGGTGGTGGTCCGGGCCAGGATCCCCTGGCGAGCCCGGGCGGACGGACCCTGCCAGGTCCGTGCCGGCGACGGGGAATCGGTGCTCATACCGGGCCCTTCGACGCCGCCGTGAGGGCCTGGTCGAGATCCCAGAGAAGGTCATCGAGGTCCTCCAGGCCCACGCTGATGCGAATCAGCTCGGGGTGGACTCCCCCGGCGGCCAGCTGCTCCTCGGTGAGCTGGCGGTGGGTGGTGCTGGCCGGGTGGATGACCAGGGTGCGGGCGTCGCCCACGTTGGCCAGGTGGCTGCACAGCTCGAGGGCCTCGATGAAGCGCTCTCCGCTCTCCCGGCCGCCCTCGACCCCGAAGGCGAACACCGCGCCGGGGCCGGCCGGCAGGTACCGGGCGGCCCGGTCATGGTGGGGGTGGGAGTCCAGACCGGCCCAGTTCACGTAGGCGATGCGGGGATCGGCCTCCAGCCACCGGGCCACGCCGGCGGCGTTGGCCAGGTGGGCGTCCATGCGCTGGGGCAGCGTCTCGATGCCCTGCAGGAGGAGAAACGCCGACATCGGTGCCAGGGCACCCCCGATGTCACGGAGCTGCTCGGCGCGCAGCTTGGTCAAGAAGCCGTACTCGCCGAAGTTCTCCCACCACTTCACCCCGCCGTAGGACGCAACCGGTTCGGTCATGGTTGGGAACCGCCCGTTGCCCCAGTCGAAGCGGCCCGACTCGATGACCACCCCGCCCATGGTGGTGCCGTGGCCGCCGAGGAACTTGGTGGCCGAGTGAACCACGATGTCGGCGCCGTGGTCCAGGGGGCGGCACAGCCACGGGGTGGCCAGGGTGGCGTCGACGACGAGAGGGACGCCGGCGCCGTGCGCCACCTCCGCCAGGCCCTCGAGGTCGGCGATCTCCCCGCTCGGGTTGGCCACCACCTCGCAGTAGACGGCCTTGGTCGCGTCGGTGATGGCTGCCTGGTAGTCGGCCGGGTCGGTGCCGGTCACGAACGTGGTGTCGACACCGAAGCGGCGGAGGGTCACATCCAGCTGGGTCACGGTGCCGCCGTAGAGGCCCGACGCTGCCACCAGGTGATCCCCGGCCCCGGCGAGGGCGGCGAAGACCATGAACTCCGCGGCCAGGCCGGAGGCGGCGGCCACCGCCCCGATCCCGCCCTCCAAGGCGGCCATGCGCTCCTCGAAGGCGGCGACGGTCGGGTTGGCGATCCGGCTGTAGATGGTCCCGTACTTCTGGAGGGCGAAGAGGGCGCCGGCGTCGGCGGTGCTCTCGAACACAAAGCTGGTGCTCTGGTAGATGGGCACGGCCCGGGCTCCGGTCTCGGGGTCCGGTGCCCCTCCGGCATGGACGGCCCGGGTGCGGAACCCCCAGGTCCGGTCGCCGGTCACGGGTTGTTGACGACCGCCTGGGCGGCCGCCAGCCGGGCAATGGGTACCCGGAACGGCGAGCAGGACACGTAGTCGAGGCCGGCCCGGTAGAAGAAGTCGATCGACTCCGGGTCGCCGCCGTGCTCGCCGCACACGCCGAGCTTGAGGTCGGGCTTGGTCGCCCGTCCCCTCTCCACGGCATCGGAGACCAGGTGGCCGACGCCGGCCTGGTCGATGGTCTCGAAGGGGTTGCGGGCCAGCAGGCCCTCCTCCAGGTAGATGCTCATCATCCGGCCCTCGACGTCGTCGCGGCTGAAGCCGAACGTCATCTGGGTCAGGTCGTTGGTCCCGAAGCTGAAGAAGTCGGCCTCCTCGGCGATCTCGTCGGCGCACACCGCGGCCCGAGGCGTCTCGATCATGGTGCCGATGGTGACGTCGAGCTTCTTCTTGACGCCCCTGGTCTCCTCGGCGATGGCATCGACGGCCCACGAGCGGGCCAGGCCCAGCTCCTGGCGGGTGACGGTGAGAGGGATCATGACCTCGACGCGCGGCTTGCCGCCGTCGGCCACCCGCTGGGCCGCGGCCTGCATCAGGGCGTGGACCTGCATGGCGTAGAGACCGGGCTTGACCACGCCCAGGCGCACACCGCGGGTGCCGAGCATGGGGTTGACCTCGTCCCACGAGCGGGCCGCGTCCAGCAGCGCCTTCTCCTCGTCGTTGAGGCCGGTGGTGGCCTCCTTGATCTCCAGCTCGGTCGGTGACGGCAGGAACTCGTGGAGGGGCGGGTCGAGGAGTCGGACGGTGACCGGCAGGTTGTCCATGGCCTCGAGGATGGCCTCGAAGTCGGACTTCTGGGCTACCCGCAGCTCCTCGAGGGCGGCGGTCTCCTCCTCGTCGGTGGAGGCCAGGATCATGCGCCGGACGATCGGGAGGCGGTCCTCGCCCAGGAACATGTGCTCGGTGCGGCACAGCCCGATCCCCTCGGCCCCGAACTGGCGGGCGTTGGCCGCGTCGGGCCCATTGTCGGCGTTGGCCCGCACCGCCAGCTTGCCCTTGCGGATCTTGTCCGCCCACCCGAGGATGATCTTGAACTCCTCGGGCGGCTCACCGAGCGACAGGGGAACCTCGCCGAGGACCACGGTGCCGTTGGTGCCGTCGATGGAGATGATGTCACCCTCGGAGACGCGGGTGTCGCCGACGGTGAAGGCGTCCTTGTTGATGCGCACCTTCTCGGCGCCGACCACGGCCGGCTTGCCCCAGCCCCGTGCCACGACGGCAGCGTGGCTGACCAGTCCACCCCTGCTGGTCAGGATCCCCTCGGAGGCGATCATGCCCCCGACGTCCTCGGGTGACGTCTCGGCCCGGACCAGGATGACCTGCTCGCCCCGAGCGGCGGCGTCCGCCGCCTTGACGGCCGAGAAGTAGACCTTGCCCACCGCCGCCCCCGGCGAGGCGGCCAGGCCCTTGACGAGGACCTTGTACTTGGCCTTGGCGTCGAACTGGGGATGGAGGACCTGGTCGAGATGGTCGGCGGTGACCCGGCCCATGGCCTCCTCCCTCGTGATCTTCCACTTGCGCTGCTTGGCCATGTCCACGGCCATGCGCAGGGCCGCAGCCCCGGTGCGCTTGCCGACGCGGGTCTGGAGCATGAACAGCTCACCGTCCTCGATGGTGAACTCCGTGTCGCACATGTCGCGGTAGTGGGACTCCAGCCGGGCGAAGATGTCCATGAGCTGCTTGTAGATCTTGGGGAACTTCTGGTCCATGTGGGCCAGCGGAAGGGTGTTGCGGATGCCGGCCACCACGTCCTCGCCCTGAGCGTTGACCAGGAAGTCGCCGTAGGAGCCCTGGGCGCCCGTGGCCGGGTCCCGGGTGAAGCCCACCCCCGTCCCCGAGGCATCGTTGCGGTTGCCGAAGACCATGGACTGCACGTTGACCGCCGTTCCCAGCGCATGGGGGATGCGCTCGCGGACCCGGTAGGCCACCGCCCGGGCGCCATTCCACGAAGAAAAGACCGCCTCGATGGCCCCTTGGAGCTGATCCTGGGGATCCTGAGGGAAAGGTTGGCCCGTCGCCTCGGCCACCGCCTCCTTGTAGGCGTCGACCAGGTCGATGAGCACGGCGGCGGGGATCTCGGCGTCGGTGCCCACCCCGGCCTTGTCCTTGGCCGCCTCGAAAGGCTCGTCGAAGCGCTCACCGTCGATGCCGAGCACGATGCGGCCGTACATGGAGACGAACCGGCGGTAGGAGTCGTACGCGAAGCGCTCGTCGCTCATCTGCTCGGCCAGGCCCTTGACCGACTCGTCGTTGAGCCCCAGGTTGAGGACCGTGTCCATCATCCCGGGCATGGAGAACTTGGCCCCCGAGCGCACGCTCACCAGCAACGGGTCGCTCGGGTCCCCCAGCTTCTTCCCCCGGGCCTTCTCCAACTTGGTCACGGCCTTCTTGATCTCCGCGCTGAGGCCGTCGGGCCAACCGTGCTCGATGTAGGCCCGGCAGGCGTCGGTCGAGATGGTGAAACCCGGCGGCACGGGCAGGCCCAGCACCGACGTCATCTCCGCCAGGTTGGCGCCCTTGCCCCCGAGGAGGTCCTTGAGGCTCATCGGCGGCTTCCGGTGCTTGTGGTCGAACCCGTAGACGAAAGGCATGGATTGTCTCCTCCTGGGGACGGGCGACGGCAGAGTCCACCCAAGGCGATCCCACCTCGACACTACCGACCGACGTCGCTTCTGATCGGCGACAATGTCGGCAGGAGGGGCTCCGCAACCGCGGCCCAGCCCCCGAGGGGGCCGTGATGACGACCAACGATTCCGCTCCGAAGGTCAGCCGCCGGCCGGTGCTCGGAGGCATCGGAGCTACGGGTGCAGCCGTGGCCCTGGGTGCCCCCGCGGCCCGCGCCGCCACCCGTCCCGGCGCCCCGACGACCAGGCATGCCGACGTGGTCGTCGTCGGTGCCGGCATCGCCGGGCTCACCACCGCCCGCCTGCTGCGCGCCGCGGGGATGTCGGTCATCGTCGTCGAGGCCCGCACCCGGGTCGGGGGGCGCACCCTCAACCAGGACCTGGCGGCCAACGGCTACCCGGGCCGGGTGGTGGAGATGGGCGGCCAGTTCGCCGGCCCCTTCCCCGGCGAGCCGCCGGTCTCGACCGTCCCCGGCCAGGCCGTCTACCGGCCCCAGAACAAGATCGTCGGCCTCGCCCGCCAGCTGGCATCGCCACCTTCAAGACCTACAACGCCGGGGACTACGTCAACGTCGCCGACGGCATCCGGATCAACGTCATCTATCCCCACCCGTTCTGGCGCCACGCCGGCCTCGCCGGTCAGGTCACCAGCGACCGGGGTGCGGTCCGGGCCACCTTCGACAACACGCCCTACCCCGACTCTCAGGGCGCCGATGTCACCCCCGAGGCCCTCCTGTGCTTCGTCGAGGCCGACGAGGCCCACACCTGGTCGGCCCGCTCCCGCACCGAGCGATACACGCAGGTCCTCTCCGACCTCGCCGTCTACTTCGGCCCTGGGGCCCGCTCGCCCCTCGGCGGGACGGCCGGGTACTACGAGGCCCTGTGGAACCTGGAGGAGTTCTCCGGCGGAGGGCCGACCGGATTTCCCACCCCGGGGACCCTCACCGACTACGGGAGCGCCCTGCGGGCACCGATCGGCCTGCTGCACTGGGCCGGCACGGAGACCGCCACCCGGTGGACGGGGTACATGGACGGGGCCGTCGACCCGCCGAGCGGGTGGCGGCCGAGGTGGTGGCCGCCCTCGGGTAGGGGCTGGGCCTCCGCCGCCCCGGGTCGAGTGACGGCCTGTCGGGGCGGTCAGAGCTCCAGGCGGCGGCGGACCTCGGCGGCCAGGGCGTCGATCGGCAGGCGCACCTGCTCGGTGCTGTCCCGGTCGCGGACCGTCACCGCCCGGTCCTCGAGGGTGTCAAAGTCCACGGTGACACAGAGAGGGGTGCCGATCTCGTCCTGGCGCCGGTAGCGCCGGCCGATCGACTGCGTCTCGTCGTAGTCGCACATGGTGAAAGGGGCCAGCAGGTCGAAGACCTCCCGGGCCACGGGGGTCAGCTCCTCCTTGCGTGACAGCGGGAGCACGGCAACCTGGAACGGGGCCAGGCGGGGATGGAGGCGCAGCAGGCTGCGGGCGTCGCCGCCGACCTCGTCGGAGCCGTAGGCGGCGATCAGGAACGCCATCATCGTCCTCGTCGCCCCCGCCGCCGGCTCGATCACATAGGGGACGTAGCGCTCGCCGGACGCCTGGTCGAAGTACTCGAGGCGTTCCCCGCTGGCGGCGGCATGGGCCAACAGGTCGAAGTCGGTCCGGTTGGCGATGCCCTCCAGCTCCCCCCAGCCCCACGGAAACCAGAACTCCACATCGGAGGTGGCCACCGAGTAGTGGGACAACTCGTCGGCGTCGTGGGGCCGGAGGCGCAACATCTCGGCGGGGATGCCCAGGTCGACGTACCACTGGAGCCTGGCCTTGCACCAGTAGTCGAACCACTCGTCGGCGTCGGCGGGAGGCACGAAGAACTCGAGCTCCATCTGCTCGAACTCCCGGGTGCGGAAGACGAAGTTGCCGGGCGTGATCTCGTTGCGGAACGACTTGCCGATCTGGGCGATGCCGAACGGCGGCTTCTTGCGCGCCGTGGTCACCACGTTGGCGAAGTTGACGAAATGACCCTGCGCCGTCTCGGGCCGGAGGTAGGCGACGTTGGCATCGCTCTCCACCGGACCGGCATACGTCTTGAACATCAAGTTGAACGCCCGCGCTTCAGTGAGGTCGGTGCTCCCACAATTTGGGCAATGGACGACGCCGTCGTCGCCGGGCTCGAGGTGATCGGCTCGCCACCTTTCCTTGCAGGTGCGGCAGTCGACCAGGGGATCGGTGAAGTTGGCCAGATGGCCCGATGCCGCCCACACCTTGGGACTGGAGAGGATGGCCGCGTCGAGGCCGACCACGTCGGGGCGCAGCTGGACCATCGAACGCCACCACTCGTTCTTGACGTTGCGCAGCATGGCCACCCCGAGCGGTCCGTAGTCGTAGGTGGAGCGAAACCCGCCGTAGATCTCCGCCGAGGGGAACACGAAGCCCCGCTGCTTGGAGAGTCTGACGATGTCGTCCATGTCGGGCGCGGCCATAGCGGCGCAGGCTACCGTTGAACCGTTCAGTGGCTGATGGTGGCAGCGGCCGGCGACCGGTAGACGTCGCTGGTCGACTCGGCGAGGATCCGCAACCCACCCAGGATGATCAGGGCGTAGGCCACGCCGATGATCCCCGTCAGCTGGTAACGGAAGAACACGAACACCTGGGTGAACAACACCGACACGAGGGTGGCCCGGAACATGACGCGAAGAGCGCCCGCCCGGTTGCCCCGGATGAGCCGGAAGAGGCCGAACGCCAGGTACGGCCCGCTGAACGCCGTGGAGGCGATAGCCGCCACGTCGATGGCATGGAACTGGCCGCCGCTCGACCGCCCCGCCTCGGGGAGAAAGACGACCAGGCTCAGCTCGACGAGGATCCCGGCGATGCCCACCACCATCAACCCGGCCAACAGGGCGGTGAAGCGTTCGTGGTCGACGAGGCGCCTGGTGGCGTCGCCCAGTCGATCCCGGTAGGCGGTGATCCGCACCTCGGTCGCCCCGTCCCTGCACGGCCGCTCGGCGTGCAGACCCCGGTGGACCGCGGCCCGGAACTCGCGGTGGCCGGTCACCGCGTCCAGCAGCCCGGCGGCGTGGCGGCGGTCGTCGTCATGGAGCTGACCCAGGGCCAGGTCGGCCAGGGCGCCGGAAGCCACCGCCAGGCGCTTCTGTTCGCTGAGGGCGCGACGCAGGACCACCTCCCGCACGATCAGAAAGAAGATCACAAAGATGGCGTAGATGATGGCGATGGCCGGCTTGAAGAAATAGTTGACGTCCTTGGTGACGAACTTGCCGACCTCGTCGATGAACAAGCCGAACCCGATCCCGCCGACCACCGCCGCCCTCCGCTTGGTCCTGGTACCCGGGGCGATCTCCAGCATGACGATGGCCACCGCCATGGCCAGCCCGCCGTAGAGGACATGGGCGACGTGAAGGCTTCCGCCGCCCACCTTGGGATAGCCGGTCACGACAAGGAAGGCGCGAACCACGACCACGGTGGTCACCGCCACGACGAAGAAGATCTCGAAGCGGCCCAGCGCCTGAACATCCCGGACGTGACCCTGCTGGGCCAAAGAAACCCTCATCTTCTCCCCCATCCCACCCACCCTTGTGCCGAAGGGACCCTCTAGTGACCGAGAAGCCGCACGACGCGGAGACGGCGCTCCAGGTGATGTTCGAGGGAGGAGGTGGCCAGTTCGGCCACCTGAGCCGATGCCGGTCCCGCGGGCTCGGCCAGCACCCCGGCCAGATCCCCGCCGAAGACCCGACGGATCAGGTCCAGAGCGCCGGGCACCAGACTCACCCCTTGGCGACACGAGCGGCACAGGGCGCCTCCCACCATCGGGTCGTAGGCCACGAGCTCGGTGGCGGCCGCTGCCTCGGCGGCGCCGGCGAGGGCGGCCACACCAGTACCGGCGCCAGGGGTGCCACAGCCGGCACACACATCGACAACGGGGGCGACCCCCTCGACGGCCAACAGCTTCCAGTAGAACGACGCCACCAGCAGGGGGGAGCGGTGCTCGTCGAGGGCGTGCAGGGCCCTCGTCAGCATGCGGTAGAGGTCGATGTTGGCCTCTCCCTCCTGAGCCACCTGGTCGACCGCCTCGACCAGGGCCAGGGCGTCGGTGGTGCGGTCCAGGTCCTCGCGCACGTGGCGGTAGGGATCGATGGTCTCGACCTGGGTGATGGTGTCGAGCTGCCGCCCCTCGTAGAGCATGGCCCGCAGGTTGCTCGGCGGCTCGAGGCGCGCCCCGAAACGGCTCTTGGTCCTGCGCACCCCCTTGGCCACCGCCCGCACCTTGCCCCTCCCCGCGGTCAGGAGCACGACGATCCGATCCGCCTCACCCAGTCGGTGGGTGCGCAACACGACCGCGTCCTCCCGGTAGAGCCCGACCATCAGGTCCTCAGTTGTACCGGCAACGGCGAGCTCAGTTGGGGATGCCCTGGGCGTCGCGGCTGGCGGTGTTTCCGAAGCGGCGGTCCCGGGCCTGGAACTCCCGGATGGCGTCATAGAGGTTCTCGCGCCGGAAGTCGGGCCACAGCACCTCGGTGAACACCAGCTCGCTGTAGGCCAACTCCCACAGGAGGAAGTTGGACAACCGGTACTCCCCCGACGTCCGGATCAGCAGGTCGGGATCCGGCACCGACGGGTCGTAGAGGTGGCGGCGGATGGCCTTCTCGGTGATCTTCGACGCCGGGGTGCCGGCGTCCACCAGCTCCCGGACGGCGTCGACGATCTCGGCCCGCCCGCCGTAGTTGAACGCCACCGTCAAGGTCATGTTGGTGTTGTGCTCGGTGAGGCGGGCCGCTTCGTCCATGCGCCGCAGCACCCAGCGGGGCACCCGCCAGTCCCTGCGCCCGATGAACTGGATGCGCACCCCGAGGGCGTGAAGATCGTCGCGGCGGCGGGTCAGGAGCTGATCGGCGATGACGTTGAGCAGGAAGCGGACCTCGTCGCTCGGCCGGCGCCA
This sequence comes from Acidimicrobiales bacterium, assembly GCA_051000755.1. Taxonomy (GTDB): domain Bacteria; phylum Actinomycetota; class Acidimicrobiia; order Acidimicrobiales; family Palsa-688; genus JALZAH01. The sequence continues at coordinate 21,722 of JBPCNZ010000022.1, forward strand.
GTTCTCGGTGGAGAAGGCATAGACGGTGAACCAGGGTAGGCCCAGGGCCAGTGCACCCTGGGCGGCATCGAAGAGGGCCTCCTCGCCGGCCCGGTGACCCTCGGTCCTCGGAAGCCCCTGCTGGGTGGCCCAACGGCCGTTGCCGTCCATGACGCAGGCCACGTGCCGCGGCATCCGCTTGGGATCGAGGCCGGGGACGTCCATTCCGAGCACCGTATCGCCTACCGGGGTGCGCTACCGAAGCGCGGCCGGCGGCGGAGTGGCCGGGGTGGGGCACCTCGGTCGTCGGGCGGCGGGGTCAGCCTCGGGCGGCTGGTCGCTGGCGGCTGGCCGCTGGCGGCTGGCCGCTGGCGGCGGTCGGGGGCGGGGGCGGCGCCGGGGGCGGCGGTCGGGGGCGGGGGCGGCGGGCGGCGGTCAGCCCCGGCGTCGTCGTCACCTGAACCGGATGTACCGGTTTCGTGGCGGTTGTGCACCGTTCGTACCGCCTGGCAGGCTGTCGCATTATTCGGGCGATCCGTGTTTGAGAGCGCGTTATATGACATAATTGTTCATGGCAAGACATTTATGTTGGTGGGGACCGAGATCAGCTGTTTCTGCTGGCCACCAGCATGAAGGACTGGCTGGACGAAGGGCATCTGGCCTATTTCGTGATCGACGTGGTGGCCAAGGTCGACACCTCCCGTTTCC
>JBPCNZ010000023.1:0-13267 GCA_051000755.1 Acidimicrobiales bacterium
GGAATGGATCGACAACGACCGCCGACTCCGCGCCCTCATCGCCAACATGCGTGAGGTCGCCGCCAAAGCCACCGACCTGATCCTCAAAGAAGCCACTTCAGGCTGAACCCGAGGTTTAATCGCAAGCCTAGGCGACCCTATCGAGTCCGCGAGGATAGAGTCCGGGTCACCGACTTCACGAAGAGGGGCACCGACCATGGCGGGAACGATGGTTCCGAGCGGAGGGTCCTCCCCGGTCCAGGTCGACGTGGCCGTACCGGAGCGGGTCGAGCGGTGGCGCCCCCTGGTCCTGTGGGTGCTCGTCATCCCCAACATCGTGGTGCTGTACATCTACGGCATCGGCTTGTTCTTCGTGCTGATCGCGGGCTGGTTCGCCGCGTTGTTCACCGGGCACCTGCCCGACTCCCTCGAGCGCTTCGCGACCGGCTACCTGCGTTACCAGTGGCGGGTGACGGCCTACCTCTACGGCCTCAGCACGGTGTATCCCAGCTTCGGTCTTCCGTCCGGCGATGCCGACCCGGGCGATGACGCCGCCGTCGCCCTGTTCCGCCGGGATGAGCGGCTCAGTCGGGTGAAGGTGTTCTTCCGGTACTTTTATGATCCTGCCTCACGTCATCGTCCTCTACGTCATCGGCATCGCCGCCAGCGTGGTGTCGATCATCGCCTTCTTCGCCGTGCTGTTCACCGGCCGGTGGCCAACGGGGATGCGGGACTTCTTTGTCGGTTACCACCGCTGGTACCTGCGGGTGTACGCCTTCTACTTCATGATCACCGACGCCTACCCCCCGTTCTCCCTGACCTAGCCGACGAGAATGTACCGATCGGCAATGTACCGATTGGCAATGTGCCATAGAGAACATTCTGGGTAGGCTGAGGGCATGGCCAACCCGTTCCACTACGGCACGCCCGCCGAGGGCGCCCACTTCACCGGGCGCACCGAGGAGCTCGACGCCCTGACCAGCCGCATGGCCAACGGGATCAACGTGGTCCTCCTCTCTCCCCGACGCTACGGCAAGACGTCCCTGCACCGGACGGCCCAGGCCCGCCTGGCCCGCTCGAAGCCAGCGCCGGCGCTGGTCGAGGTCAACGTGTTGAAGGCGACGAGCCTGGCGTCGCTGGCGGGGATGCTCACCGCAGCCGCCTACCGGGTCCCCGGCGCCCGGTGGCAGCGGGCCCGCCAGGCCGTCCCGGAGTTTCTGCGCCGGGTCCGGGTCACGCCTGCGGTCAGCTTCGACGCCGCCGGCACGCCCCGGTTCGGCTTCGACGCCGACCTGTCCCGCCCCGACGCCGAGGCGGTGATCACCGACGTCTACGCCCTCCTCGCCGACGAGGCCGGGCGGCGGCCGGCGGTCCTGGTCCTCGACGAGTTCCAGGCCATCACCCGCCTGGGGCCGGCGTTGCCCGATCTGCTCAAGGGCCTGGCCGACGAGCATCCCCGGGTGAGCCTGGTGCTGGCCGGGTCCAAGCGCCACCTGATGGAGGAGCTGGTCATCCACAACCGCGCCCCGCTGTTCGGGATGGCCCAGCGTCTGGCCATCGGGCCTCTCCCCGAACCGGTGATGATCGAGTACCTCCGGGACCGGGCCACCGGAGCGGCGAGGCCATTCGCCAACGGTTGCGCCGAGCACCTGATCGCTTTGGTCGGACCGGTGCCCAACGACATCCAGCATCTGGCCTACGAGGCGTTCGAGCTGGCCGGCGAACGGATCGACGAGACGGCGATCGCCGACGGCATGGCCCGCGCCGTCGGCCATGAGGCGGCCCTGTTCGCCGAGAACCTGGCCCGCCTCTCCCCTGGCCAGGGGCGAGTCCTGGCCGCTCTGGCCGTAGCTGCGCCCGATGAGCCCTACGGTGCCCGATTCGCCCGGTCCGTGGGCCTGGCCAGCGGCAGTTCGGTGCGCAAGGCCCTGCAGCCCCTCCTCGCCAACGAGGACGTGGTGGAGCGCCACGGCACCCTGGTCGTGGCCGATCCGTTCTTCGCCGCCTGGCTGCGCGCCGACGGCCCGGGGCTGGGCTGAGCCGAGCGTGACCGACCACGCGACCATCGCCCAGCGGCTGGCCGGCATCCTCGGCGTCGAGGAGGTCATCCTCCACCCGCTGACGTCGGGCACCTCCCGCCAGACCTTCCTGGTGACCGCCGGCTCGGATGAGCTCGTCCTCCAGCAACGCCAGGAGGGTGACGGGCGTGAGGCCCTGCCCACGGCCAGCGAGGCGGCGCTGTTGCGGGCGGCGGAGGCGGGCGGGGTGCCCGTTCCCCACCTGGTGGCCGACGACCCGACCACGGCGTCGCTCGGCCAGCCCTACATCCTGGCCGGGAGGGTGGCAGGCGAGTCGATTCCCCGCCGCATCCTTCGCGATCCGGCTTTGGGCAATGTCCTCGCCGGCATGGCCTCCCGCTGCGGTGAGGTGGTGGCCCGGTTGCAGCAGATCGATCCGGCGGCGCTGCCGGAGCTGGACTACGACGACGCCCTCACCTCGCTGCGCCACCAGGCCGACGACGTCGGTCTGGTCCGCCCCGTCCTCGAGCTGGCGTTCTCGTGGCTCGAACAACGACGGCCCCCACCCCCGGAGGCCATGGTCGTGGTCCACGGCGACTTCCGGCTCGGCAACCTCCTCATCGACGCGACCGGCCTCACTGCCGTCCTCGACTGGGAGATGGCACACCTCGGCGACCCCCTCGAGGACCTGGGCTGGCTGTGCGTACCGTCGTGGCGGTTCGGCGCCGAGCTCCCGGTCGGCGGGTTCGGCACCTACCAGCAGCTCTTCGACGGGTACCGGTCGGTGACGGGGGGACCGCCGGTCGACCCGGTCCGGTTCCGCTGGTGGCAGGTCTTCGGGACCCTGCGGTGGGGGGTGATCTGCGCCCAGCAGGTCGAGACGTTCCTCGCCGGCCGGGTGCGCTCCCATGAGCTGGCCGTCATCGGGCGCCGCATCGCCGAGACTGAGCGAGACCTGCTGGTCCTGACCGGGCCGTCCCGTGCGGGAGCCGACCCGGCCGATGCCCGACCCGTCGACCGGGTGAGCCCGGTGGTGTTCGACACCCCGAACGCCACCGACCTGCTCGACGCCCTCGACGGCTGGCTGGCCGCCACCGAGTTCGAAGGGGCGACCCGCTACCAGGCCCGTGTCGCCCGCCACATCGTCGCCATCCTGAGCCGGGAGGCCGACCTCGGTCCGGACCTGCTCGAGGAGCGCGCTGCGGCCCTGGCCCGTCTCGGGTTCGCCCGGGAGGCCGATCTGGCCCGGGCCATCCGCTCCGGGGCCGTCGGCGACCACGATCCGGTCCGCGTCGCCCTCCGCCAGATCACCGACGGGCGCCTGGCCGTCAACGATCCCCGCTATCGGGGCGAACCCGATCCCTGAACCCAGGGCCCTCGCTCTCGCCGATCATGAGGGATAGCCTGATGGCGTGTTCCTAGCCCTGATCGTTATCCTGGTGCTGCTCTTCGTCGTGCTACCGATCATCGGGCTGGCGTTGTGGACCCTCATCACCACGGTCGTGGTGGGCCTGATCATCGGCGCCCTCGGTCGGCTGGTCATCCCCGGCCAGCAGCCCATCGGCCTGGTGGCCACCGTCGTCTGCGGTTTGTCGGGCAGCATCATCGGCGGGTTCCTGGGCCAGCATGTGCTCAGCGCCGGACGCTTCCCCACCGTGCTGCTCGAGATCGTGGTCGCCGCCCTCGCCGTCCTCGTGGTGACCCGCGCCGGGCGCCGCCGCCTCTCCGCCCGCTGAGCCGCGCCCGCAATCCTCACGCCCTCCTCGCAACGGCCTCAACGTTCGTTCACATCTGAGGTCCATGCTGGCAAGGTGGACAGCGCCTCGAGCAACATCGCCCATCTGCTGCGCCGGGCCGGGTACGGCGCCGGGCCGCCCGAGATCGCCGCTGCCACGTCCGCCGGGTACCCGGCCACGGTGGAGCGTCTTCTCGCCGGTGGAGGGACCGCCCCCGACCCGGCCGGCGATCGGATCGCCGTCCCCACCTTCGCCCCCTACCAGAGGGTGGCCGCCAAGCGCAGCAGCCCCCAGGCCCTGGCCGCGGCCAAAGCCCAGCGTAAGGCTCTTCTCGCCGAGCTGCCCCCGTTGCAGGAGTGGTGGCTCAACCGGATGATCGTGACGTCTACGCCATTGCGGGAGAAGATGACGCTGCTGTGGCACGGTCATTTCGCCACGGCCATCAGCAAGGTCAAGGACCCTCACCTGATGTACCTGCAGAACCAGCTGTTCCGCACCGCAGGCATGGGCAGCTTCGAGGATCTGACCCAGGCGGTCGCCAAGGGCGGGGCCATGATGATCTGGCTCGACACCGTGCTCGACAAGAAGGCGCACGCCAACGAGAACTTCTCGCGCGAGCTGATGGAGCTCTTCACCCTCGGGGTCGGCAACTACAGCCAGAGCGATGTGGAACAGGCCGGTCGCTGCTTCACCGGGTGGACCTACAACCGGGCCACCGATGCGTGGTCGGTGCAGGCCCGCCAGCACGATGACGGCACCAAGACGCTCCTCGGTCGCACCGGCAACCTCAGCGGTGAGGACGCCATCTCGACCATCCTCGCCCAACCGGAGTCGGCCCGCTTCGTGGTCGCCAAGGTCTGGAGCCATCTGGCCTACCCGGTGGCGACCACCGACCCCATCGTCGCCCAGCTGGTGAGCACCTACGCGCCGTCGTTCAACCTCACCGGCCTTCTGCGGGCCGTGTTCAACCATCCCGCCTTCGTCTCCCCCGCGGCCAAGGCGGGTCTGGTCAAGCAGCCCATCGAGTACCTCGTGGGGGCGGCCCGGGCTCTGCGCCTCGACGCCCGCTTCGAACGGCTCGACCCGTCCACCGGCCTCCCTGCCGCGACCCCCCCGACGACCGGGGTCCGGACCCGGGTGGGCCTGGCCCAGGCGGCCACCGCCCTGGCCCAGACGCCGTTCAACCCGACCAACGTCGGTGGCTGGCCCCAGAACGGCTACTGGCTGAACACCGCCACATCCCTGGCCCGGACCCGCATCGCCGAGCTGCTGGCCGCCCGAGCCGATCTGTCCGCCCTGGCGGCGACTCCCCCATCGCAGCGGATGGCGGCCGTGGCCCAGATGCTCGGCGTGGTCGACGGGTGGGGCCCCACCACCGCCGGCGCCCTGGCCGGGGCGGCCCGGGATCCGGCCAGCCTGGTGGCCCTCGCCCTCACCAGCCCCGAATACGTCCTGAACTGAGGTCCTCATGTCCGACCCGACTCCTCCCCCGGATCGTGGGCCCTCGACCGGTGCCCACCACGGCTTCTCCCGCCGGCGCCTCCTCATCGGTGCGGGGGCGCTCGGCGCCGCCGGGGTAGCCGCCGCGACCGTCGCCACCCGGCCCTGGGACCTCCTCACCGGCTCCAGCTCCCGCCTGACGGTGCGCCCCGGACGGGGCAGGCTCGTGCTCGTCACCCTCTACGGAGGCAACGACGGCCTCAACACCGTCGTCCCCTACACCGACAGCGCCTATCACGTCGGTCGTCCCAACCTGGGCTACCAGCCCAACGAGGTGCTGCCCCTCGGCAACAGCCTCGGCCTCAACCCGAAGCTCACCGGGCTCAAAGGCATGTGGGACGCCCAGCAGCTGGCCGTGGTGCTCGGTGCGGGCTACCCCAACCCCAGCCTCAGTCACTTCCAGTCGATGGATATCTGGCAGACGGCCAATCCCGAAGGGTCGGGCTCAGGTTGGCTCGGACGGTGGCTGGACGCCTCCGGTTCGGATCCGATGCGGGCCATCAGCGTCGGGGCGACCCTCCCCACCGCCCTTCGTGGGGACAAGACGGCAGCGACCGCCATCACCTCGGGCTCGATCACAGTGCCCGGCCGGCCGGCGTTCATCGACGCCTACACCCAGCTGGCGGGGAAGGGCCCGGACCGCACGGGCCTGGCTGGGCTGGTGGCCACCTCGAGCAGCGATCTGCTCTCGGTGAAGGGGGACCTCGACCGGCTCCACGTCGCCGCCCCGCCATCGGCGCCGCCGACGGCGGGCGGTGCGGCGGGTGCGGCCCCCGCTCGCGGCGCCGGGGCGAAAGGCGGCGCCTCCGCGACGAGCTTCGCCGACCAACTCGATCTGGTCGCATCCCTCCTCAAAGCCGGAGCGCCGACCCAGGTGTACCAGGTCAGCCTGTCGAGCTTCGACACCCACGGCGATGAGAAAGCCACCCAGGAACGGCTCCTCGCCGAGCTCGACGCCGGGGTCACCGGGTTCTTTCACGCCCTCGACGGCGACCCGGGCGCCTCCGACGTCGTCCTCATGACCTACTCGGAGTTCGGGCGGCGGGTGGCTGAGAACGCCAGCGGGGGCACCGACCACGGCACCGCGTCGCCGTTGTTCGTGGCCGGTCCGGCCGTCCGGGGTGGGAAGTTCTACGGGGAGCAGCCCTCCCTGACCAACCTCGACGACGGTGACCTCAAGTACAACGTCGACTTCCGGTCCGTCTACGCCACAATGCTCGACCGGGTCGTGGGCGTCGACCCCAAGTCGTTCCTCGGCGGCTCGTACCCGACGCTCGCCCTGGTGTGAAGCTCCTCGGGTCGAGGCCGACCCGGCGTAGCGTGGGTTCCATGACGGTCACCCCCGCAGATCTGCTCACCGACGCCTTCACCCGGATCCGGGACACCGTGCACGGCGTGGTCGCCGACCTCAGCCCCGAAGAGCTATCATCGCGTCCCGACGGCCATGGCAACTCGATCGCCTGGCTGGTGTGGCACCTGACCCGCATCCAGGACGACCACATCGCCGGCGTCGCCGGCCTTGAACAGGTGTGGACGGCCAACGGTTGGGTGGAACGCTTCGGGCTCCGCTTCGATGCGGGGGCGACCGGCTACGGCCACAGCAGCGACGATGTCTCGGCGGTCAAGGTCAACACCGGCCGGTTGCTGAGCTACCACGATGCGGTCCACGCCCAGACGGCGCGGTACCTGGCGACGCTCGACGGGGACGACCTCGACCGGGTCATCGACGAGCAATGGGACCCGCCCGTCACCGTGGGCGTCCGGCTGGTGAGCGTCGTCGGCGACGACCTCCAGCACGCCGGTCAGGCCGCCTATGTCCGCGGCCTTCTCCGGTGAGGGGCCTTCTCCGGTGAGGGGCCTTCTCCGGTGAGGGTCGGCCTCTCTGCCGGCGACCTGAGCACGCTGGCCGACGACGCCCGCTACGCCGAATCGTTGGGCTTCGATGATGTGGCGTGCGGTGAGCACGCCTTCTTCCACGGTTCCGTCCCCAACGCCTTCGTGGCCCTGGCAGCGGCCGCGGGAGCAACCAGCACCGTCCGGTTGGTGAGCGCCATCTCCCTTGCGCCCCTCTATCCGGCGGCTCTGTTCGCCAAGCTGGTAGCCAGCCTCGACGTGGTCTCCGGCGGACGCTTCGAGCTCGGCCTCGGCGCGGGCGGCGAGTACCCGCCGGAGTTCGAGGCGTGCGGGATCGACCCGGCCACCCGCTTCCGGCGTCTCGAGGAGTCGGTGACGGTCTGCCGGTTGCTCTTCGGTGGGGGGCCCGTCGACTTCGACGGTGAGTTCAGCCATCTTCACGGGGTGGTGCTCGACCCTCTCCCCGCCCAGCGCCCCGGGCCCCCGATCTGGATGGCCGGGCGGAAGGGGAAGGCGCTGGAACGGGTGGGCCGCCTCGCCGACGTCTGGTTGCCCTACATGGTCAGCCCGGAGATGGTGGCCGACGGTCTGGCCCGGGTCCACGCCTCGGCGGCCGAAGAGGGCCGGCCGCCCGGCTCGGTCTCCGGCGCCGTCTTCGCGTGGACCTGCACCGACGCCGACGGGGATTGGGCCCGACGGACCGGCATCGACACAGTCAGCGCCATCTACCAGCAGGACTTCGCTCGTCTGGCGGACCGCTACCTGTTGGTCGGCACCCCGGCGCAGATCATCGAACGGGTCGGCGAGTACGTCGCCGCCGGGGTCGAACGGGTCATCATGGCGGTGGCTGCCGGGGACGCCGATCGGCGGCGGGTCGTCGAGACCATCGCCGAGGACGTGCTCCCCGCCCTGTCGAAGCTGTGAACCGGGCTCTCACACCGCCTTCATTGCGGCCTCACATCCGGCCCCGACACTGGAGGACATGGGACAGACAACCAGCTTCATCCGTCGCCACGTAGGGGCGGCCGTCGCCAGCGGCGTCGCCGTCGTCGCCTTGGCCGGGGGCGGCATCGCCTACGCCGCCACCTCATCAGGATCCTCCGCCCCGGCCAAGGCATCTCCCCCGCCCGCCAGCGCCCCCGCCTCCAGCGGGACCCACGGGTCCAAGGCCAAGGCCAAGCATCCTGGTGTACGGGGAACCGTCACCGCCGTCAGCGGTGGGGCGTGGACCGTGAAGACCGCCAAGGGCGTCTCCATGACGGTCACCGTCACCCCCCAGACCACCTTCGGAACCAAGAAGGCACCGAGCTCGGCGACGAGCTTCCCGGTCGGGTCAACGGTGCGGGTCAGCGGGCAACAGAACGGCACCTCGATCACGGCCACTCGCATCACGGCTCCCAAGGCCGCCAGCGGGTCGACCACCGGCGGGTCGACGCCCAGCACCACCACAGCGTCGTAGGAGACCCACCACCTGGCCGCGGAGCTCCACCGGGAGGAGCAAATCGGAGTACGCTCGACTCGGTCGCTCATGTCGGGTGACCATTGCCCAGGAGCAGATCGGCGGTTCCCATGGGAGCGCCTAGCACATCGACCACAACAGCGACCACGGACCTCCCGGCGCCGAGCGGGGTGCGGGTCGTGGTCATCGATCACCGCCACGACCGTCGCCAGCTGATGGGCCATGTGACCGAACTGGGGGGCGACGACGTCACGATCGTCGGCTTCGCTGAGGATCCGGCCGGGGCGGTGGACGCCGTCGACCGCCTCGACGCCACGGCCGTGGTGGTGGAGATCCAACTCCCCATCGCTCTCGGATTGGAAACGATCACGGCGTTGAGAAAGGCCCGCCCGGCGTTGCGGATCGTCATCTGCACATTCCACGACAATGACGACACCCGCTTGGCCGCCATCGCCTCCGGAGCCGACGCCTACCTCATCAAGCCCCTCAGCCCGCGCGACATCTACCCGTTGCTTCTCAGCGAACCCCGCTGAGACCGCAACGCTCAGAGCCAGGGGCGGCAACCCTCAGAGATTGAGGCCCTTGCGCGTCTCGAGCTTGTCCTTCTTCTCCCGGCGCTTCTCCTTCAGAGACTTGCCGGCCTTCTTGGCGCTTGCCTTGCGGGGAGACTTCTCGGTCATGTCTGCCCCCTTCCCTGCCCCGATCTTACTCATCCAGCCACCCGGCGCGCTGCCAGACGCGAGGCTGACGGCCAGGCGCCATGGTCGGCCGGAGGCGGGCAGTACGCTCACCCCATGGTCGTGACCAACCCGATCGATGTCGTCGAGGAGGGAACGAATCTCGCCTTCTCGTTCTCGGAGATGCTGCGCTACAGCGGTCCGGAAGTCCCGCCGGGGTGGCCTTGGCGTACCAGGCGATGCGGGGCGGGTTCCCGATGCTCGATGCTGAGGGGCCCCCGGAGCGCCGGGAAGTCAGGGTCGATACGCCCTTTCGTGGTCCGGGGGCACGGGACGGCTTCGAGTTGGTAACTCGCGGCGTCACCGAGGGCCGATACGTCGTCGATGGCGGCCTCGAACGGCCCGAGCGGGGTGGCACCCTCGAAGCCTTCGTGTTCCGCCTGACCTATCGCGACCGGACCGTCACCCTGCTGGCCCGGGAGGGTGTCATCACCGACGAATTCGTCTCCCTGGCTCGGATGGACAATCGCAACTCCGACGAGGAGCGCCATCTCCACGAGCTGAAGCTCGACCTTACGGACCGGTTGTTGACTTCGGCCCCCATCGAGGTCTTCGACATCGAAGAGTAGAGCATTCGGCTTACGCCCAGCCCAGCTCCTCGAGGCGGGCGTCAGAGATCCCGAAATGATGAGCGACCTCGTGAATCACCGTGGTGGTGACGATGCGGATCAGGTCGTCCTCATCGCCAGCCAGACGGCTGATCGGTCCTCGAAAGATGGTTATGCGATCGGGCATGGCACCGCCGTACGACAGAGGAGAGCGCCGCGTCAGATCGACGCCCTGATACAGCCCGAGCAGGGTCCCCCGGCGCCCGCCCAGCTGTTCAGAGGTGGGCCAATCGGCGACGGTGACGGCGACGTTCTGCATGCGGCGACCAAGGACCTCGGGAATGCTGTCAAGGGCGTCGGCCACCAGCTGTTCGAACTCCCGTTCACCGACCTCGACGACCATGGCTACAGCGCGAAAGGCCTAACGGCTGGCGTTGAAGGCGTCTCGGACTTCAGCGGCTATGCGGCCGCGATCCGAGACCTTGTAGCCGTTCGCCTTGGCCCACTCACGCACCGCCGCCGTCTGGTCCTTGTTGCTGACGGAGGCTCGACGCTGACGGGACCGGATGGCGCCGGGCTCAGCCTTTTGGCCATGCTGTATCCACTTCTCGAAGGACTTCTCGATGGCGGCGACGTTCTTTGCGTTGAGATCGATGTTGTAGTTGATTCCGCGGAAGCCGAAGCGGACGGACTCTACGGCTTCGCTACCGTCAATGTCGTCGGTGATGCGGACAATGGTCTCTTTGGCCACGGGTGCCTTTCCCTGGGGTAGCACCACTATGCACCAGCGGTGGCGAATGGGCAAGAGTAACCATTTGTTGACAGCTCACTCAACCATTCCAGCGGAGCGTCTAACTCATTACCGTGCCCCTCTACGCGGCGGCCACGGAAAAAGACGAGCTACGTCGCGGGGTGGACGCCGAGGCGCTCGACGAGAACAGAGCGAAGCATCAGGACCTTGCTCTCCATCGCCGGACGGAGGCCGGCGACCTGGCCGGTGGGCACGAAGGTTCGAAGCCAGTATTCGGGGGCGACCGTCTGGTCGGAGCCGGCGACGGCTACGAGTATGACGTCCGGCAGCTCACCCGAGGGACAGAGGATGGCGGCGACCAGGCCGGCCCGTGAGGCGCCGGGCCGGCCAACGCTGGTCAGCTGAAGCCATTGGTCGGAACCGAGCGCATGGGTGTTCCAACCGAGAAGGTCAGGCCGGCTGGAGAGGTCCTCGAAGAAGTCGGCGATGCCCGTGAGGGTCGTGTCAGACCGATCATCGACCTCGGAGAGCAGAACCGGGTGGCGGGGGAACAGGGCGTCGAGCGGGATCACGGGCAATCCGATGGCGATGGGGGCACCAGCCACGACGCTGGCAAGAGCGGCCGGTTCGGCGTTCGCCACGCGAACCAACTCGTCGGCCACGTCCTCGAAGGTGAACACGACCTTGTTCTTCCCCCGCCGGACGACGAAGCAACCTCGTCAGATGCCGAGTCGGGCGCGAGGATGAGACCCATGACTATCGAGGGCAGCCTTCCGAGCCTCCTGCATCCCTTCGCCAGGCCCGCCGCCGCCCGCAACGCCTTCGTCGACATCGTGGCCGGCGACGGCGCCGAAGTGACCGACGCGCAGGGGCGCGTCTACATCGATGCGCTCGGCAGCCTGTGGTACTGCAACGTTGGTCATGGACGGGCCGAGATCGCCGATGCGGTTTCGGCCCAGATGCGGCGGCTCGAGGTGTTCCACACCTTTGACCGCTTCACCAACCCGCCTGCCGACGCCCTCGCCGACCGTTTGGCCACCCTGGCCCCCATGACCGAGGCGCGGGTGTTCCTCACCTCCGGAGGCTCGGAGTCGGTCGAGACGACGATCAAGCTGGCCCGTATCGCTCAGGTACGCGCCGGCCACCCGGAGCGGACGGTGGTGGTGAGCCGCCAACCGTCCTATCACGGCGTCACCTATGCCGCCATGTCGGTCACCGGCCTGCCGGCCAACCAGGACGGCTTCGGTCCCCTGCTGCCCGACGTGGTCCAGATTCCCTATGACGACATCGACGCCCTGGACAAGCTGAGCGAGGCTATCGACGGCCGGATCGCGGCGGTGATCGCCGAGCCGGTCGTCGGCGCCGGCGGCGTGTACCCGCCCCCCGATGGCTATCTCAGCGACCTCCGGGACCGCTGCGACCGGTTGGGCGCCTATCTCGTGCTCGATGAGGTCATCTGCGGCTTTGGCCGCCTCGGGGCGTGGTGGGGCGCCGAGCATTTCGGAGTCCGGCCGGATCTCGTCACCTTCGCCAAGGGGGTGACGTCGGGGTACCTGCCTCTCGGCGGGGTGCTGGTAGGCCCAGCCGTGCGTGGTCCGCTGGAGTCCGAGCCCGATTTCGTGCTCAAGCACGGGTTCACCTACAGCGGTCATCCCTTGCCGGCCGTCGCCGCCCTGGCCAACCTCGACGTCATCGACCAGGACGGCCTCCTCGGCCGGGCCGGGGGCATCGGCGAGCAGTTGGGCAATGGCCTCGCCACTCTGGTCGATGGCGATCATGTGGTCGAGGTCCGGGGGACGATGGGGATCTGGGCCATCGGGCTGGCGTCGCACCTCCATGCCCCGACGGTGCGTGACGCGCTGCTCGACTTCGGAGTCATTGCCCGGCCGGTCGGCAACTCGACGCTGGCCTACTGCCCACCGCTGGTCATCACCGCCGATCAGATTGAGCGCAGCGTGGACGGGACCCGGCGGGCCATCGCCGCGGTCGTGGGTCGTTCGAAGTCCCAGGGGTGATCAGCGGGCCAGGACCTGTGCTCCGGCATCGGCAAGCTCCCGGAGAGCGTTCTCGCCGTCTCCGGGGCGGAGGTCAACGGGCCGCACGCCATCGGACAGCACCACCGTGGTGAAACCGTTCCGCAAGGCGTCGAGCGCCGTCTCCTTGACGCAGTAGTCCGTGGCCAGGCCCATGACGACGACCCGATCGATCCTGCGATCACGCAGCAAGCCGAGCAGCCTCGTCTCTTGCTCGGCACCACTCGACGGATCGCGCACGGTGAAACCCGAATAGCCATCTCCCCCATCGGTCCCTTTGCGGATCACCGGACCGTGGACCGCCAGCCCGGGCGCCAACTCGGCGCCCCAGGTGTCCGCCACGCAATGCACCGGCCACGTCCCGCCGTCCTTGGCGAAATGGGCCGTCGTCGGTGGATGCCAGTCCTGGGTGAACACGACGAGGGCGCCGGCGGCCTCGGCGGCCTCGATCTGGTCGTTGGCGAAGTCAACCACCTCCACGCCACCGAAGACCGACAGGGAACCACTGGGGTCGGCAAAATCATTCGGGTGCGGCGCTCCAGGAGTGAGCTACGCGGCGATTGGGAGGGCACCGTTTGCGTATCGGGACTGGTGGGTGCGTTGTAGTTCTTTGTCGAGGTGCCATTTCCAGTATGTCTCGAAGTCGTCGTTG
>JBPCNZ010000024.1:0-41089 GCA_051000755.1 Acidimicrobiales bacterium
GACGACTTCGAGACATACTGGAAATGGCACCTCGACAAAGAACTACAACGCACCCACCAGTCCCGATACGCAAACGGTGCCCTCCCAATCGCCGCGTAGCTCACTCCTGGAGCGCCGCACCCATATGCTTTCGTGCACGGATCAACCGAGAAGGGGCGCGTGCATGATGGTCGGGGGGCAGATCCAGGATTTCTCGACGGCGGCCAGAGCGGTACTGGCGCTCATCCAGGACCGACTCGGCTTCGAGGTCGCCTGGGTCTCCCGTCGCCAGGGGGACCAGTACGTGATCCTCGACTGCCTGGGGGGCGAACACCTGGTGCACGCCGGCGCCGTGCTGCCCTGGTCGGAGACGTTCTGCTCGTTGATGATGGCCGGTGAACCGAGCATGGCTCCCGTCCTCGACGCCGTGCCGGCCTACGCCGCGCTGCGCGACCGGACCGGTCTTCCCCTGCGGGCCGTCATGAGTGTCCCCATCGTCGACCGCCAGGGCGGGCTGTTCGGGACGCTGTGCGGCTTCAGCACCAGCGACAAGCCGAAGCGGATCCTCGTCGAGGAGCCGACCGTCCGCCTGTGGGCGGACCTCCTCGGTCTGATCCTGACCAATGAGCTCGCCGTCGACCAGCAGGTCTTCCGGGCCGCCCGGGCCGAGCGAGCGGCGGAGACCGACCCCCTCACCGGTCTGGGCAACCGCCGACTCTGGGACCGACTGCTCGGCCTCGAGGAGGAGCGGTGCCGCCGGTACGGATCGCCCGCGGCGGTGGTGATCGTCGACCTCGACGACCTCAAGGCCGTCAACGACGAGCTGGGCCACGCCGCCGGCGACGCCCAGCTCCAGCGGGTCGGTCGATGCCTCCGCTCCATCCTGCCGGCCGAGGCCCAGGCGGCGCGCGTCGGCGGTGACGAGTTCGCCATCCTGGCCACCGAATGTGACCGGGCCGGGGGTGAGGAGCTCGCCAGGATGGTCCGCCGTGCTCTGGACGAGGCGGGACTCTCGGCCTCCACCGGCCTCGGCGTGCGGACCCTCGACGTGGACATGACCGGCGCATGGCGCCACGCCGATCGGGAGATGTACCGGGCCAAGCGGCGGGCCCGGTCGTCGGCGGGGCGTCGCAGCCGGCGGGTGGCCGATGTCGGCGGCTCGTTGGTGGCCGAGCACATGGCCCGGATGGTCACCACCTCGGCCCAGGCGGCCGATCAGATCGACGAGCTGCTCCTCCTGACCCGCCAGCACCTCGACAGCGACGTGGCCCTGGTGGCCGAGATACGGGACGGTCGATGGATCGTCCGCCACGTGAGCGCACGGGTGGACGGCTGGGATGCCGGCGTCGAGCGCGCCGCCGAGGAGACCTACTGCCAGCGACTGCTGAGCGGCCAGCTTCCCACGGTGATCCCCGACACAACCCGGATCGTCGACGGTCCCGATCTGGCCTGGCTGAACAGCCCCGTGGGCTCCTACCTGGGGGTTCCGCTGGTTCTCGACGGGCGCGACGATGCCGGGACGTTGTGCTGCTTCAGCGCCGAGCCCGATCTCTCCCTCAACGGCCGCGACGTTGCCTTCCTGCGCCTGGTGGCACGGATGGTCACCGATCTGTTCACCAGGGAGCAGACGGCGATGCAACGCCAGCGGACGGCCCGGCTGCGAGTGGAGCAGGCCCGGGTGTCCGACGCCTTGCGGGTGGTGTTCCAGCCCATCGTGGAGCTGGCCACCCGCCGGACCGTGGGCCTCGAGGCCCTGACCCGGACACCGACCATCGACGATCTCGGGCCGTCCATGCTCTACCAGGCGGCCGAGGAGGCCGGGGCCACGGTCGAGTTGGAGCTGTTCGCCGCGGGCCTGGCCACCGTGGGGCTGGGGGCCACCGACGGCCGTCAACTTCTCGGCCACCACCATGCTGGACCCCGGTTTCGACCGCTTCCTCGACGATCTCCCCCTCGAGCGCATCGTCATCGAGATCAGCGAACACACCCGGGTGGAGGACTACGAGGTGATCGAGCGACTGCTCCAGCCCCTCCGGGCCGAAGGGCTGCGCCTGGCCGTCGACGACGCCGGGGCGGGATTCGCCAGCTTCCAGCACGTGCTCCGGCTGCGTCCCGACATCATCAAGTTGGACATCAGCCTCGTCCGCAACGTGGCCAACGATGGGCTCAGCCAGCGGTTGGCGGCCGCGCTGGCCGGGGTGGGCCAGCAGCTCGACGCCCAGGTGGTGGCCGAGGGCATCGAGGACGAGGAGACCCTGGTCGCCCTCCAGGGCCTCGGAGTCGACTACGGCCAAGGGTACTTTCTGGGCCGTCCTGCGCCCCTGGCCGTCGTTCCTTGAGCGACGCCCGTTCCTTGAGCGACGCCCGTTCCTTGAGCGACCCGGTGGGGCGTACGGGTCGCGAGTTCGAGGCCCTGGCCGCGCACGCCGACGCCGCCTATCTTCGCTACTCGTTCACCAAGGGCACCGATCAGGAGGTGAGCTTCATCGCCGATCTGCTGGCCCCCGACCCGGGGGATCTGGTCGTCGATGTGGGCTGCGGGCCCGGCCGCCACGTCCGCGCTCTTCGGGACCGAGGACGGGAGGTGGTCGGGGTGGACGTGTCCCTACCGTTCCTGGCCGCCGCCGGCCCCGGTCGCTGGGTGCGCGGCGATGCCCGGGACCTCCCGGTCGCATCGGGGACGGCCGACGGCGTCCTCTGCCTGTGTCAGGGCGGCTTCGGCCTGCTCGGCGGCGACGACGAGGGGCTGGCCGTGGCCGAGATGGCCAGGATCCTGCGACCCGGTGGCCGTCTGGTGCTCTCCGCCTTTTCCGCCTACTTCGTGGTGCGCTACCTGGAGGCAACCGATGCCTTCGATGCCGCCACCGGCGTCAACCACGAGGTCGCCGAGGTCGCCAACCCGGCCGGCGAGAAGCGCTCCTTCGATCTGTGGACCACCTGCTTCACGCCCCGGGAGCTGCGGTTGCTGCTGGCCGCCGCCGGCCTGGTCACCGACCAGGTCTTCTCCGTGACACCGGGCGACTATGCAGCCCGGCCACCCGACCTGGACCATCCGGAATGGCTGGTGGTGGCGTCCAAACCGGTGGCCTCACCCGGAAGGATCGCCGTCCCGCCGGTGTAGGATTGGGCCCCTTGGGCGAACCGCGCCCGTGTCCGGAAAGAAAAGGCCTCCTCACTTCATGACCGACTCCCCGACGACCACCCTCACTGTTCCCGACCCAGACGGTGTGGAGTCCCGCATGGGAACCTTCGATGAGAGCGGGGCCTACACCCCCCGCCAGATCGTCGCCGACGATCTCGACGGCACCAGCCTCGAAGATGCCATCGCCGGGACCATCGTCGAGTTCGACGACGGCGACATCGTCGCCGGGACCGTGGTCAAGGTGGACAAGGACGAGGTGCTCCTCGACATCGGGTTCAAGTCCGAAGGGGTCATTCCCGCCCGGGAGCTGTCAATTCGCCATGACGTGGACCCCTCCGAGATCGTCACCGTCGGTGACGCCATCGAGGCTCTTGTCCTCCAGAAGGAGGACAAGGAGGGCCGGCTGATCCTGTCCAAGAAGCGGGCCCAGTACGAGCGGGCGTGGGGCACGATCGAGGAGATCAAGGAGCGCGACGGCGTGGTCTCGGGTCCGGTCATCGAGATGGTCAAGGGCGGCCTGATCCTCGACATCGGCCTCCGTGGGTTCCTGCCCGCCTCGCTCGTCGAGCTCCGCCGGGTCCGGGACCTGCAGCCCTATGTGGGCCGGAACCTCGAGGCCAAGATCATCGAGCTGGACAAGAACCGCAACAACGTGGTCCTGTCCCGCCGGGCGTGGCTGGAGGAGACCCAGAAGGAGCAGCGCGACGAGTTCCTGGCCAACCTCAAGCCGGGCGAGGTGCGCCACGGCACGGTGTCCTCGGTCGTCAACTTCGGTGCCTTCGTGGACCTGGGGGGCATGGACGGCCTCATCCACGTGTCCGAGCTGTCGTGGAAGCATGTCGATCATCCCTCCTCGGTCGTCGCCGTCGGCGACGAGGTCGAGGTCCGAGTGCTCGACGTCGACCTGGACCGGGAGCGCATCAGCCTGTCGCTCAAGGCCACCCAGGCCGATCCGTGGCAGGAGTTCGCCAACGCCCACCGCGTCGGTGAGCTGGTCTACGGCCGGGTGACCAAGCTGGTGCCCTTCGGTGGCTTCGTGCAGGTCGGCGAGGGCATCGAGGGTCTGGTCCACATCTCGGAGATGGCCAGCCACCACGTCGACCTGCCCGAGCAGGTCGTCACCCCCGGCGAGGAGCTGTGGGTCAAGATCATCGACATCGACCTGCAGCGGCGCCGGATCAGCCTGTCGATCAAGCAGGCCGCCGAGGGTGGCGAGGTGGCCGCCGAGTATCGCGATGCGTTCGGCGAGCACGCCTACGACGAGGCCGGCAACTACATCGGGGCCGCCTTCGGTGACTTCGAGCCCGAATCCGAGGCCCAGCAGGCGTGGGCCGAGTACCTCGAGGAGAGCGGTGGGGCTCCCGGCGAGGCTCCGGCCGACGGGGCTCCGCCCGTCGGCGCCGCTCCGCCGGTCGACGCTGCTCCGCCGGTCGACGCCGGGCCTGGCGGTGCTGCGGCGGGTCCCGAGCCGGGCGGCGCCGAGTCCCCCTTGACCGCTACCCCGGTCATCGAGAACCCGGACGGCACTCCTCTCCCCGAGACCGAGCCTGGGGTCGAGTAGGGGCGGGGGCGGGTTCTGGCAGACGGTTCAACGTTGTCGGTGCGCCCGAGTGGCCGCCGCGGTTCAGCCCTTGGCGAAGCGGCGGGTGCCGATGTCGGTGACCGTCGATGACGGCAGATCACCGACGGAGGTTTGGTCCTCCGCAGGTGGCCGGTAGCCCTCCTCGGCCGCTTCCAGCAGACGTCTGACCTGGTCGGCCGGGTAGCGCCGGTGGCCGCCGGGTGTCCGCACCGATGGGATGCGGCCCTGCCGGGCCCATTCCGAGACGGTCCGTTCCGAAACCTGGAACAGACGGGCCACGTCGACCGTGCGCAGGAGCTGCCCACCGATGCTGGCCGGCACGTCGGCACCGTACAGATCGTTGAGAAGATCCCGGCGCCGGCGCTCCTGGCTTTGCTCGTCACTCACCTGATCACCTCAGCGGATGCGGGAAAAGGGACTCCCCGGGGCCGTCGGTTCAGCTCGCGGCGCCGCACACGCCCTTCCACCGTGGCGACCGACAGGTCATCTGGCAATAGTCCGGTCGGACTATTTCCTCCCTGATCCGATCGGGCCCTCCCGGCCCGCGACCCCGCCTTTTCCGGGGCGATCGGGGCCCGGCACCTGCGGTTCTGTAGCCGGCGGCTGGGCGTCTACGGTGAGCCGATGCTGTTGGTTGGTCTCACCGGAGGCATCGGGAGTGGAAAGTCGACGGTGGCCGCCGGCCTCGCCGATCGGGGCGCGTCGGTCATCGACGCCGACGGCATCGCCCGCCAGGTGGTCCAACCCGGAGGCCGGGCCTACCCGGCACTCGTCGAGCGGTTTGGCCCCGACGTGCTCAACGCCGACGGGACCCTTGATCGCCCGGCCGTGGCGGCGGTCGTGTTCGCCGATCCCGCCGCTCGCGCCGATCTCGACGCCATCACCCACCCGGCGATCGGCCTGGTCATGGCCGAGCAGGTCGTGGCCTGCGCCGACGCCGCCGTCGTCGTGCTCGACGTGCCCCTCCTCAGGGCCGAGACCGTGCGTTCCTACGGACTGGCCGCGGTCATCGTCGTCGACGCCCCGACCGATGTCGCAGTCGAACGGCTGGTGGAGCACCGGGGCTTCACCGAGGCCGATGCCCGGGCCCGGGTTGCGGCCCAGGCGACCCGCGAGGAGCGCCGGGCCCTGATTGACCTGGTCCCGGCCGGCCTGGTCATCGACAACGCCGGGGACTCCCACGCCCTCGAGGCGGAGATCGCCCGGGCGTGGGACTTCCTGGCCGCCCGGCTCTGAGGGTCCCCGGGTCTGAGGGTCCCCGGGTCTGAGGGTCCCCGGATCTGCGTGTCACGGCCTCCCGGTACCATCGCATCATGCCCGCCTTCGAGGTCGTCTCCGAGTTCGCGCCGGCGGGCGATCAACCCGAGGCCATCGCCAAGCTGGCCGAGGGGGTTGACCGCGGCGACCGGTTCCAGACCCTGCTCGGCATCACCGGGAGCGGCAAGAGCGCCACCATGGCCTGGACCATCGAGGCGGTGCAGCGCCCCACCTTGATGATCGCCCCCAACAAGTCCCTGGCCGCCCAGCTGGCCAACGAGATGCGGGAGTTCTTCCCCCACAACCGCGTCGAGTTCTTCGTCAGCTACTACGACTACTACCAGCCCGAGGCCTACATCCCCTCGAGTGACACCTACATCGAAAAGGACAGCTCGATCAACGACGAGATCGACCGGTTGCGCCACTCGGCCACCTCGGCGTTGCTGACCCGGCCCGACACCATCGTGGTCGCATCGGTTTCATGCATCTACGGCCTGGGTTCGCCGGTCGAGTACGCCAAGCGCATCCTCCACGTCAAGCGAGGGGTGGAGGAGGACCAGAGGGCCATCCTGCGCCGGCTGGTCGACATGCAGTACGAGCGCAATGACGCCAACCTGGTCCGGGGCAAGTTCCGGGTGCGGGGGGACACCATCGAGGTCCATCCCGCCTACGAGGAGCACGCCGTGCGCATCGAGCTGTTCGGCGATGAGATCGAGCGGATCACCGCGGTGGACATGCTCACCGGCGAGACGCTCGGCGAGCTCGAGGAGCTGGTCATCTTTCCCGCCACCCACTACGTCGCCGGTGACGAGCGCATGCAGCGGGCCATCGGCCAGATCGAGTCCGAGCTGCAGGAGCGGCTGAAGTTTTTCGAGAACGAAGGCAAGCTGCTCGAAGCCCAGCGCCTGCGCATGCGGACCTCCTACGACCTCGAGATGCTGGCCGAGGTCGGTGTCTGCTCGGGCATCGAGAACTACAGCCGCCACATCGACGGACGCCAGCCGGGTGAGGCGCCCAACACCCTGATGGACTTCTTTCCCGACAACTTCCTCCTCATCGTCGACGAGTCCCACCAGACCGTCCCCCAGCTCCACGGTCAGTACGAGGGGGACCGGTCCCGAAAGGAGACCCTCGTCGACCACGGGTTCCGGCTTCCCTCGGCCGCCGACAACCGGCCCCTACGCTTCGACGAGTTCTACCAGCGGGTCAACCAGTGCGTGTTCCTGTCCGCCACACCGTCGGCCTACGAGATCACCCAGTCGACCCAGGTGGTCGAGCAGATCGTCCGCCCCACCGGCCTGGTCGACCCGGAGGTCACGGTCAAGCCGACGAAGGGCCAGATCGACGACCTGATGACCGAGATCCACAAGCGGGTGGGGCGGGGCGAGCGGGTCTTGGTGACAACCCTGACCAAGAAGATGGCCGAGGACCTGACCGACTACCTGTTGGAGATGGGTATCAAGGTCCGTTACCTCCATTCCAACATCGACACCCTGCAGCGCATCGAGATCCTGCGGGATCTGCGCCTGGGTGAGTTCGACGTCCTGGTCGGGATCAACCTCCTCCGAGAGGGGCTCGACCTGCCGGAGGTGTCACTGGTGGCCATCCTCGACGCCGACAAGGAAGGTTTTCTCCGCTCGGAGACCTCCCTGGTCCAGACCATCGGCCGGGCCGCCCGCAACGTCGACGGTCAGGTGGTCATGTATGCCGATCAGGTGACGGACTCGATGCGGCGGGCCATCTCCGAGACCCACCGCCGCCGCGCCGTGCAGCAGGCCTACAACCTCGATCACGGCATCGATCCTCAGACGATCCGCAAGGCGATCACCGACATCCTGTCGATGCTCGGTGGCCGGTCCGGCACCGCCGTGCCGGGACAAAACCGCCGGGACCGGCGGCGGGACAAGGCCCGCAGCGACCTGGCCAAGCTGCCGCCCGGCGAGCTGGCCCGGCTCATCTCCTCCATCGAGGAGGAGATGCGCGACGCCGCCGCCGACCTGCAGTTCGAGTACGCCGCACGACTCCGCGACGAGATCGAGGACCTGAAGGGGGAGCTGAAGGCCCTGGCCGGGTGACCCTCGGTCCTTGGGCGGTCAGGGGTGATTGGCCAGATGGTCGACGAGCAGGGCTGCCACCCGGGGGGCCTCGGTCTCGGGCAGCCAGTGGGAGGCGTCCTCGATCAGCTCGAAGCGGTAGGGGGCCCGAACCCAGTCGGCACAGTGCTCGGCGCCGCTTCGACCGAGATAGGGGTCGTTCGTGCTCCACACGTACAGGGTCGGGACCCGGACGGGGCCGGCCTGGTCGTTGGCCACGGCATCGAAGGGAAGGGCCCGGTACCAGTTGACCGCGGCGCTGAGGGCGCCCGGCCCTCGGAGGCTCTCGAGGTAGTCGGCGGCCAGATCGGCGTCGAGGCCGGAGTGCTCGAGGATCTTGGCCGCCACGGGTGAGCCGAGGATGCGCTCGGGGAGGAGCGGGAGCTGGAAGAAGACCATGTACCACGAGCGGAGCAGTTGGGTGCCGGCCAGGGCCTGGCGGAAGGCGCCGGGGTGGGGTACGGAGAGGGCGGCCACAGCGCTGACCCGATGGGGGTGACGGGCAGCGAGGGTCCAGGCCACGGCGGCTCCCCAGTCGTGGCCGGCGACAGCGAAGCGGTCGAGGCCGGCCTGGTCGGCGAGGGCGACCACGTCGTCGACCAACTCGCCCATCCGGTAGTCCCGGCGGCCATGGGGACGAGCGCCGGGGGAATAGCCCCGCTGGGCGGGCACCAGGACCCGGTGGCCGGCTTCCACCAGAGCGGGGGTCACCCGTTCCCACGACCGGGGGTTGGCCGGGAACCCGTGGAGAAGGATGACCGGCGGGCCGTCGGCCGGACCGAGGTCCACCACGTCGAAGGTCCAGCCGGCGCGCCCGAAGGTCTTCACGAGGGGCTGCGGCGGACGCCGCCGATCAGCAGATCCAGCATGCGCTGGGCTCGCTTGTTGCCATCGTCGGTCCCCTCGGTGACGAGCACGATGCCATGCACCATCTTCAGCACATCCCGGAGCTGCACGTCGGGCCGGATCTGTCCGGCGGCCTGGGCCCGGGTGAGCAGGGCTTGGCCGGCGTCGATCATCGCCGTGCAGGCAGTGTTGACCTCGGAGCCCTCCTCCATCTTGGCCGCCATGACGCTGGCCCCCAGGCTGCGGCCCTTCCGCCCGTGGTCGATGTGTGCTCGCAGCCACCGGGCGAAAGCATCGACGGGCTCGGGGTCGGCGACCAGCACCAGGGCCGCGGCGCGGAGGTCATCCACCTGATCGAGGAACACCGCCTCCAGCAGGCACTGGCGAGTGGGGAAGTGGCGGTACAGCGTGCCGATGCCGACCCCGGCTCGCTTGGCGATCTCGTCGAGGGAAGCCTCGGCCCCCTCGGCGGTGAAAACCTCAGCGGCGGCCCTGAGCAACCGGTCATAGTTGCGGCGGGCGTCGGCGCGCCGGGGCCTCTCCTCGGGGTGCTGCTCGAGTTCGGTCTGCGGGCCCGTGGCGCTCAGCGTGAACCTCCTGTATCCCACGGATCCCCCCGCAGGTTGAGGCTTGATAAGCGGAGGAATCCTCCGTATACTAAACGGAGACACCCTCAGCTTACTCCCCCCAAGCTGGAAACAGAAAGGTGGCCCCCTTGACCTTCACCGAGCGCGCCCCCACCCGTCCCGCCGCCCCTCCTGCTCCCTCCGCTCCCACCGTTCCTTCGGCACCACGTGGCCGCCGGGAGGGCATCGCCCTCGCCGTCATCGTCACCTGCCAGCTGATGGTCGTGCTCGATGCGACGGTCGTCAACATCGCCCTGACCCGGATCCAGTCGTCCCTCCACTTCACCCAGGCTGGCCTGTCGTGGGTGATCGACGCCTACACCTTGACCTTCGGCGGCCTCATGTTGCTCGGGGGCCGGGCCGGCGACATCTTCGGCCGCCGGCGGATGCTGGTCCTCGGCCTCGCCGTGTTCACCGCCTCGTCGCTCGCCGGTGGGCTGGCCACCTCGTCGGGCATGCTGATCGCGGCCCGGGCCGTCCAGGGCGTGGGCGCGGCCATGGCCGCCCCGAGCACCCTGGCCCTGATCGCGGCCACCTTCGAGGAAGGCCGGGCCCGCAACAAGGCGCTCGGGGTGTTCTCCGGGGTCGCCGCCGGGGGCGGTTCGCTCGGGCTCATCCGGGGCGGGGCGCTGACGTCGTGGGCCTCCTGGCGGTGGGTCCTGTTCATCAACGTCCCGATCGGCCTGGCCATCATCGTTCTCGCCCCCCGCTTTGTCGCCGAGCCGCCCCGCCGGGCCGGTCGCCTCGACCTCCCCGGAGCGCTCCTGTCCACCGCCGGGCTGGCGGCGCTGATCTACGGGTTTATCCGGGTGGCAGGACATGCCGCCGGCACCACCGTGACCGCGGGTCTGTTCGCGGCCGCCGTCGTGGCTTTGGGCGCGTTCGTGGCCGTCGAGGCTCGCAGCCCCTCCCCGCTGGTCCCCCTCCACCTCGTCGTCAACCGGACCCGGGGCCTGGCCTACCTGGTCATGATGCTGCTGCCGGCCGCCATGTTCGGGATGTTCTTCTTCATCAGCCAGTACGCCGAGCGGGGGCTGGGCTACAGCCCCCTGCGCACCGGGCTGGCGTTCCTGCCGCTCACCGGGGCCATCTTCGTCCTGTCCCGGATCATGCCCCGGGTACTGGCCCGGGTCGGCCCCCGTCCGTTGCTGGTCAGCGGGCTCATCCTCATCACCGTCGGTTTGGCCTGGTTGTCGCAGACGTCGGTCTCCCAGGGCTACCTGGGCGGGATCTTCGGCCCCCTGATGCTCTTTGGCCTGGGAGCCGGGACCTGTTTCCTGCCGCTCAGCGCCACCATCCTCACCGGAGTGGCCCGCGACGATTCGGGATCGGCATCGGGGATGCTCCAGGCCATGCAGCAGATCGGCGGATCGGTGGGCCTGGCCGTGCTGGTCGGTGTCGCCGCCGGCCGGGGGCAGGGCGCGGCCCTGGCCACGGCGGCGACGTTCACGGCCGTCGCCCTCGTCCTGGCCGTGGTGGCCACCACCACCCGCAGGGCTCCGGTGGCCGTCGCTGCGGGCGTCGCCATCGACTAATGGCCGGTAGCGGCGCCCTGCCGTTCTGCATGGTGATATGGAGCGCCGGTGCGCTTTATCACCAACCAGTTCGCTCAGGTCCGGAGTCGGAGGGCCCGGTAGGACCCCTCGACGAAGCCCAGCGAACGGTAGAGCGGTTCCCCTTCGGGGGTGGCGTGCAACTCGACGGAGCGGATCCCTTCCGAGACGCGGTCCCCTTCCGCAAACGCCTTTCGACCCTCCCAGGGTTGACGGCGAACACGCGTTCGCTGGTACCCTGTCCGGGTGTCTGACCGCCTCGTCGTGCGCGGTGCCCGGGAGCACAACCTGCGCAACGTCTCCCTCGAGTTGCCGCGGGACCGCCTGATCGTCTTCACCGGCCTGTCCGGCTCGGGGAAGAGCTCCCTGGCCTTCGACACAATCTACGCCGAGGGCCAACGCCGGTACGTGGAGTCCCTGTCGAGCTATGCCCGGCAGTTCCTGGGCCAGATGGACAAGCCCGACGTCGACTTCATCGAGGGCCTGTCGCCGGCCATCTCCATCGACCAGAAGTCGGCGTCGCGCAACCCCCGCTCGACGGTCGGGACCATCACCGAGATCTACGACTACCTCCGGCTGCTCTACGCCCGCGTCGGGGTGCCCCACTGCCCCCGCGACGGCACCGTGGTGGCCCGCCAGACACCCCAGCAGATCGTCGACCGGATCCTCGAGCTTCCCGACGGGACCCGGTTCCAGGTCCTCGCCCCCGTCGTCCGGGGCCGCAAGGGCGAGTACGAGAGCCTCCTCGACGAGCTGGCCGGCCAGGGCTACGCCCGGGCCCGCATCGACGGCGACATCGTCGAGCTGTCCGACCCGCCCAAGCTGGCCCGCTACGAGAACCACACCATCGAGGTGGTCGTCGACCGCCTGGTCCGCCGGGACGGCATCGAGCGGCGGCTGACGGACTCGTTGGAGACGGCGCTGGGCCTGGCCGAGGGCGTGGCGGAGATCCAGATCGTGCCGCGAGAGGGGGCCGAGACCGAGGAGGCCCTGACGTTCAGCCAGCACCTGGCCTGCCCGGTCTGCGGTCTGTCGTTCGACGAACCTGCCCCCCGGAACTTCTCGTTCAACTCTCCCTACGGCGCCTGCCCCCACTGCGACGGTCTGGGGACCCGCTTCGAGGTCGACGCCGACCTGGTGGTGCCCGATCCCGACGCGTCCATCGACGACGGGGCGGTGGTGCCGTGGGCCGGCGCCCGGGGTGAGTACTTCGGGCGGGTGCTCGAGGCGGTGGCAGCCACCTACGACTTCTCCACCGGCACCCCGTGGCGGGACCTGAAGAAGTCGGAACAGCGGGTCCTGCTCCACGGCTCGGGGGCCAAGCAGATCCATGTGCAGTACCGGAACCGCTACGGCCGGACCCGCTCGTACCACACCAACTACGAGGGGGTGATCCCCTACCTGCAGCGCCGGCACACCGAGGCCGAGTCGGACCACCAGCGCGAGACGATCGAGGGCTACATGCGCGAGGTGCCCTGCCCCGAGTGCGGCGGGGCCCGCCTCAAGCCGGACAGCCTGGCCGTGACCGTCGCCGACCGAAACCTCTTCGAGCTGTGTGACCTCCCCCTCAGCCAGGCCCTCGACGTCATGCTGGCGCTGACCCTGAGCGAGCGTGACCACATGATCGCCGACCGGGTCCTCAAGGAGATCCACGCCCGGATGCGGTTCCTCCTCGATGTG
Organism: Acidimicrobiales bacterium; assembly: GCA_051000755.1. Classification (GTDB taxonomy): domain Bacteria; phylum Actinomycetota; class Acidimicrobiia; order Acidimicrobiales; family Palsa-688; genus JALZAH01. The sequence continues at coordinate 12,759 of JBPCNZ010000024.1, forward strand.
GGCCTGGACTACCTGAGCCTCAACCGGTCGGCGGGCACCCTGGCCGGTGGGGAGGCCCAGCGCATCCGGTTGGCCTCCCAGATCGGCAGCGGCCTGGTAGGTGTCCTCTACGTCCTCGACGAGCCGTCCGTCGGCCTGCACCAGCGGGACAACAAGAAGCTGATCGAGACGCTTCTGCGCCTCCGGGACCTGGGCAACACCGTCATCGTCGTCGAGCACGACGAGGAGACGATCCGGATCGCCGACCATGTCGTCGACATCGGCCCCGGTGCCGGCGAGCACGGCGGCGAGATCGTCGTGTCCGGTTCGGTGGCCAAGCTGCTCAAGACCCGCCGCAGCCTGACCGGCCAGTACCTCAACGGCAAGAAGCGGATCCCGGTCCCTGCCGTGAGGCGCCAGCCCAAGGGGGCGATCACCGTGCGCGGCGCCCGGGAGCACAACCTCAAGGGCATCGACGTCGAGTTCCCCCTGGGCGTCATGGTCTCCGTCACCGGTGTGTCCGGGTCGGGCAAGTCCACGCTGGTCAACGACATCCTCCTGCGGTCCCTCATGAACCGCATCTACCGATCCAAGCAGGTCCCCGGGCGGCACCGCCGCATCGACGGGGCCGACTCCGTGGACAAGGTCATCTCCATCGACCAGTCCCCGATCGGGCGCACCCCGCGCTCCAACCCGGCCACCTACACCGGAGTCTTCGACCACATCAGGAGGCTGTTCTCCACCACCACCGAAGCCAAGGTGCGGGGCTACCTCCCCGGGCGGTTCTCCTTCAACGTCAAGGGAGGTCGCTGCGAGGCGTGCTCGGGCGACGGGACCATCAAGATCGAGATGCACTTCCTCCCCGATGTCTACGTCCCTTGTGAAGTGTGCAAGGGAGCCCGGTACAACCGTGACACCCTCGACATCGCCTTCAAGGGCAAGAACATCGCCGAGGTTCTCGACATGCCCTGCGAGGAGGCGGCCGAGTTCTTCGCCAACCAGCCGGTCATCGCCCGCCACATGCGCACCCTCGTCGACGTCGGCCTGGGCTACGTCCGCCTGGGCCAGCCCGCCCCCACCCTCTCGGGCGGGGAGGCCCAGCGCATCAAGCTGGCCAGCGAGCTGTCGAAGCGGTCCACCGGCCAGACCCTCTACGTCCTCGACGAGCCCACCACCGGGCTGCACTTCGAGGACATCCGCAAGCTCCTGACCGTGCTGTCCCGCCTGGTCGACGCGGGAAACACGGTGCTGGTCATCGAGCACAACCTCGACGTGATCAAGACGTCGGACTGGATCGTCGACATGGGTCCCGAGGGGGGCAACGGCGGGGGCCGGGTCGTGGTCGAGGGTACCCCGGAGGAGGTGGCCAAGACCCGGGCCAGCTACACCGGTAGGTTCCTCGCTCCGCTGCTCGTCTGAGGGCCGCCTCAGGTGATGGCCAGCATCCGTTCCAGGGCCACCCGGGCGTCGGCGGCGGTGGCGTCGTCGACGGTGATCCGGTTGACGACCCGCCCCTCCACCAGGTTCTCGAGCACCCAGCACAGGTGGGGGGCGTCGACGCGGAACATCGTCGAGCACGGGCAGACCAGCGGGTCGAGCGAGGCGATGTCGAGCTCGGGATGCTCGGAGGCCAGGCGGGCGACCAGGTGGATCTCGGTCCCGATGCCGATGGCCGTGCCCGCCGGGGCGGCGCCGGAGGCGACCCGGGCCGACTCGGCCTGGACCGCAGCGATGATGGCATCGGTGGAGCCGACCTGATCGGCGAGGGTCACCACGTCGTGGGAGCACTCGGGGTGGGCCAGGACCATGCCGCCGGGGTGGGCGGCTCGCCACGCCGCCACGTGGGCGGGACGGAAGCGCTGGTGCACGGAGCAATGGCCCTTCCACAGCAGGAAGGTGCGTTCCTTGACGGTCCGCTCGTCCAACCCCCCGAGCTCGGCCCGGGGGTCCCAGACCGCCATGTCCTCGGTGGTGAAGCCGAGCTGGTGGCCGGTGTTGCGGCCCAGGTGCTGATCGGGGAAGAACAGCACCTTGGTGGCCGGCCCGTGCTGGGCCAGGGCCCAGGTGAGCACGGCCTGGGCATTCGACGAGGTGCACACGGCTCCGCCATGGTGACCCACGAAGGCCTTGAGGGCCGCCGAGGAGTTCATGTAGGTGATGGGCACCACCGCGCCCACGTCGGTCACCTCGGCGATCGCCTCCCACGCTTCAGTGACCGACTCGAGGTCGGCCATGTCGGCCATCGAGCAGCCCGCGTTGAGGTCGGGGAGGATCACCGCCTGCTCCGGGCCGGTCAGAATGTCCGCCGACTCGGCCATGAAGTGCACACCGCAGAACACGACGTAGCGGGCCTCATGGTTGGCCGCGGCCAGCCGGCTCAGGCCGAACGAGTCTCCCCGGACGTCGGCCCAGCGCATGACCTCGTCGCGTTGGTAGTGGTGTCCGAGGACCAGCAGGCTCGAACCGAGCGTGGCCTTGGCCGCGGCGATCCTCGAGGCCAGGGTCTCGGCGTCGGAGGTCGTGAACTCGTCGGGTAGGGGCGATTGAAGCCTGAGCATCGCAGGAACCTCCGTTGCGGAGAGACCTCGATCGATGGTCGGCGGGGACAGCCCGGTCGCCCATCCGCGGGGATGTCGACCTCGAGGTAGGTATGTCGCCGGATACCGGGCCGGCGTGACGATCAGCATAGGGCCTGGCCGAGGGCAAGCGCCGGTTTCTGCGGCAGACTCGAATGCGTGCTGCAACGACCGCCGACCGGCACCATCCCCGACGCCCCCGGGTCCTACCAGTTCCGGGACGGCGACGGGCGGGTCATCTACGTGGGCAAGGCCAAGTCGCTGCGCTCCCGGCTGTCCAACTACTTCGGGAACCCGGCTCACCTCCCGCCCCGCACGGCTCAGATGGTGGCCTCGGCGGAGACCGTCGAGTGGATCCAGGTCCGCAACGACGTCGAAGCCGTCATGCTCGAGTACAGCCTGATCAAGCAGCACAAGCCTCGCTTCAATGTCCGCCTGCGCGACGACAAGAGCTATCCGTTCCTGGCCGTGACCGTCTCCGACGAGTGGCCCCGGGCCATGGTCCGCCGGGGAGCCAGGACCAAGGGGAGCCGCTACTTCGGTCCCTACGCCCACGCCTACGCCATCCGCGAGACCCTCGACTCGCTGCTGCGGACCTTCCCCATACGGACCTGCAGCGACAACAAGCTGCGCACCCACCAGCGCCAGGGCCGCCCGTGCCTGCTGTTCCACATCGAGAAGTGCTCGGGACCGTGCATCGAAGCCATCGACCGAGACGTCTACGGGGATCTGGTCTCCGAGCTCGTCAACTTCCTCGACGGCGACACGGCGCCGGTCGTCCACCGCCTGGAGGAAGAGATGCACGAGGCCGCCCAAGGCCTCGAGTTCGAACGGGCCGGCCGGCTCCGGGATCGTCTGGCCGCGGTGCGCAAGGCCATCGAGAAGCAACAGATGGTGACCCAGCGGGCCGAGGATCTCGACTGCTTCGGGGTCGTCGAGGACGAGCTGGAGGCCGCCGTTCAGGTGTTCTATGTCCGCCGGGGCCGGGTGGTGGGCCGCAAGGGCCTGATCGTCGACAAGGTGGAAGACCTGACCCGGGCCCAACTGGTGGGCCAGCTCATCGAGCAGCACTACGCCGAACCGGCCCTCGGCATCCCGCCGTTGATCGTGGTGCCGGACCGGCCCGACGACGAGGAGGTGCTGAGCGCCTGGTTGGATGTCCAGCGCGGCGCCGAGGAGGGCGGGGGAGTGGCCCTGCTGCCGGCGATCCCCGAGGCCGAGGGGCCCACGCCGCGCCGCTCGGCGGTGGGCGACGGTGAGTGGTGGGCGGCCACCAACCGCTACCGGGTCGAGCGCAGCGTCAACCCTGAGGCCCGTTCCGGCGGCCACGTCGAGATCCGGGTCCCCCAGCGAGGGGAGAAGCGGTCCCTCCTGGAGATGGTGACCCGCAACGCCGGGGAGGAGTTCACCCGGCACCGCCTGAAGCGGGCATCCGACCACAACGCCCGGGCCCGGGCCCTCAACGCCCTCCAGGACGCCCTGGACCTGCCGGAGTCGCCGCTGCGCATCGAGTGCTACGACATGAGCCATCTGCAGGGCACCGACTACGTCGGCTCCATGGTGGTCATGGAGGACGGGATGCCCCGCCCCTCGGAGTACCGCCGGTTCAAGATCAAGACCGTCGAAGGCAATGACGACTTCGCGGCCATGGGGGAGGTGCTCACCCGTCGCCTCACCGCCTACCTGAGCGAACGGGACCGGCCCATCGAGGACCGCAAGCGGCGCTTCGCCTACCCGCCGCAACTGCTCCTGGTGGACGGCGGCAAGGGCCAGCTGGGAGTGGCCACCCGGGTCCTCGACGAGCTGGGCCTTGACGAGGAGATCCCCACCGCGGCCCTGGCCAAGCAGTTCGAGGAGGTGTACGTCCCGGGCCGGCCCGATCCGATCCGGATCCCGCGCAGCTCCGAGGCGCTCTACCTGCTGCAGCAGATACGGGACGAGGCCCACCGCTTCGCCATCACTTACCACCGCAAGCTGCGGGGCCAGCGGATGACGACCTCGGTCCTCGACGACATCGCCGGCCTCGGCCCGGCCCGGCGCAAACGCCTGGTCAACGAGATCGGAGGGATCGCGGCGGTCAAGAACGCCTCCCTCGAGAGCCTCACCGCCCTGTCGTGGCTCCCCGACCAGGTGGCCGCCGCGGTGTACACCAAGATCCACGGGTTGGGCCGGTGACCTCGCCCGACCCCCGCGCCGATCTCTGGGAGATCAACTCGCGCTGGTGGCAGGAGGGCTTCACCGACGGGGCCGACGAGGAGTACAACGAGCAGATCCTGCCCCTGGCGGCCCACCATCTGGCCGGGGCCCGCCGCGTCCTCGACGTCGGGTGCGGCGAGGGTCAGATCAGCCGGTTGGCGGCGCAGGTCGAGGGCGTCGAGCTCGTCGTCGGTGTGGACCCGACACCCGGCCAGATCGCCGAGGCCGCCCGCCGGGGTGGGGGCGTGCGCCTGGCCCGGGGTGGGGCGGGCGAGTTGCCCTTCGCGGCAGGATCGTTCGACACCGTGCTGGCCTGCCTGGTCTTCGAGCACATCGGCGCGCTCGACGAGGCCATCGCCGAGGTGGGCCGGGTGCTCCGGCCCGGGGGCCGCTTCCTGTTCTTCTTGAACCACCCGCTCCTCCAGACGCCCAACTCCGGGTGGATCGACGACACCATCCTCGACGAGCAGTACTGGCGCATCGGGCCGTACCTGGTCGAGGACTCCCGGGTCGAGGAGGTGGACAAGGATGTGTGGATCCCGTTCATCCACCGGCCTCTGTCCCGCTACGTCAACGCCATGATCGCCGCCGGGCTGTACCTCACCCTGATGGACGAACCGGTCCCGCCGCCGGGGTTCGTCGCCCGGGCCAGCGAGTACGAGGAGGCGGCGACCATTCCCCGCCTGCTCTTCCTGCGCTCGGAAGTCCTCCCCCGCCACGGGTGACGGGCGCCGGCCGGGGTCACTGATGGACCACAATGGTTCCCATGGCCGAGTACGCGATCATCACCGGCCTGTCGGGGGCGGGGCGGTCCCAGGCCGGCGCCACCCTCGAGGATCTGGGCTGGTTCGTCATCGACAACATGCCGACGGCGCTCATCACCAAGGTGGCCGGCCTCGTCGCCGGGCCCTCGTCGTCCCCTCAGCGCATCGCCCTGGTGGTCGGCCGCGACGCCGACCAGATCAGTGACCTGCAGTCGGCGGTCGAGCAGCTGCGAGCCGGCGGCGACTCGGTGCGGGTCCTGTTCCTCGAGGCCTCCGACGAGGTGCTGGTCCGCCGCTTCGAGGGGACCAGGCGCCGCCATCCCCTCGGCGTCGAGGGTGTCACCGAGGCCATCAGCCTGGAGCGGGTCCGGCTGGCGCCCATCCGGGAGTGGGCCGATGTCAGCATCGACACCAGCGCCCTCAACGTCCACCAGCTCCGGGAGCGCCTCAACCACCTGTTCCTCGGGGCCGACGGCGGCCAGATGCAGGTGTCGGTCATGTCGTTCGGCTTCAAGCACGGGATCCCCCTCGACGTCGACAACCTCTTCGATTGCCGCTTCCTGCCCAACCCCCACTGGGACGAGCACCTCCGGCCCCTGACGGGCCTCGATGGCGAGGTGCGCGAATTCGTGCTCGACCGGCCCCAGGCCCGGGACTTCGTGGACCGGGTCGACTCCCTGCTGGAGCTGGTCGTCCCCGCCTCCCTGGAGGAGGGCAAGTCGTATTTCACCGTGGCCGTGGGCTGCACCGGTGGGCAGCACCGCTCCGTGGCCATCGCCGAGGAGCTGGCGGCGCGGATCGAGGCCCGCGGCTTCTGCCCCAGCGTGCACCACCGGGACCTGCAGCGTTGAGCGGCCCGTCGGTGGTGGCCATCGGGGGCGGCCACGGCCTGGCGGCCACGCTCGCCGCGGTGCGCACCTACGCCGATGATGTCACGGCCGTGGTCTCGGTCGCCGACGACGGAGGCTCGAGCGGGCGGATCCGCCAATCGGTCGGTATCCCCGCCCCCGGGGACCTGCGTCGGTGCCTCGTCGCCCTGGCCGATCCCGACTCCCTGTGGGCCAAGGCGTTCGACTACCGCTTCGGCGCCGGCGACCTGGAGGGCCACGCCCTGGGCAACCTGATCATCGCCGGGCTGAGCCAGACGACCGGCGACTTCACCGTCGCCGTGAGCGAGGCGGCCCGGTTGCTCGGTGTTGCGGGCCGGGTGCTGCCGGTGACCGCCTCGCCCAGTGTCCTGCGGGCGTCGGTGAACGGCGCCGAGGTCATCGGCGAGGTGGAGGTCAACACCTCCGACGGCCCCATCGCCTCGGTGTCGGTCCTCGGCCCCGACGGAGGGGAGACCCGGGCCCATGACGCCGTCGTCGAAGCGGTGGCCGGAGCCGACCAGGTCGTGATCGGGCCGGGATCGCTGTTCACCAGCGTGCTGGCCGCGTGCGTAGTTCCCGGCGTGTGCGACGCCCTCGGCGCACGGAGGGGGGGAAGGATCTACGTGGCCAACCTGGCGCCCGAGCACCGTGAGACCGAGGGCATGTCCCTGACCCAGCACCTGCAGGCGCTGGGGGACCACGGGGTCACCATCGACGTCGTCGTGTGCGACCCGGCCGCCTTCGAGGCCGCCGGGGGCATCGGCCCCGTCGACGATCCCACCACCCCGCTGACGGTCGGCGACACCGAGGTCCCGGTCCGTCTGATCACCGCTGCCCTGGCCGGACCGGGCGGCAGGGATCATCACAGCGGCCACCTGGCCGCGGTGCTCCGGGGCCTGGTCGAGGGCTGAGGGGGCCGTCGCCCACGCCGGTGGCGGTGGTGCGCGACGCCCACCGGTGCCATAGTTGGCGCCGGGTGACGACAAAGGGTCGTTGACCGGCGGAGCGAGCACTCTTCGCTCCTCCCCAGGAGGTGCTGACATGGTGGTCCGCGTAGGCGTCAACGGATTCGGGCGCATCGGCCGCAACTTCGTTCGAGCCTCGCTCGATCGCGACGACATCGACGTGGTGGCGGTCAACGACCTGTTCCCGCCGGCGACCAACGCCCACCTGCTCCAATACGACTCCACCCACGGGACCCTCGCCGCCCAGGTGACCCACACCGACGACAGCATCTCCATCGGCGACCACACCTTGAAGGTCTTCTCCGAGCGCGACCCCAAGGCCCTGCCCTGGAAGGATGTCGGGGTCGACGTGGTGGTGGAGTCGACCGGCATCTTCACCGACGGGGACAAGGCCCGGGCCCACATCGATGCCGGCGCCCCCAAGGTGGTCATCTCAGCGCCGGCGTCCAACGTCGACGGCACCTTCCTGGTCGGGGTCAACGACGGGGACTACGACCCGGACCGCCACACGGTCGTGTCGAACGCGTCCTGCACCACCAACTGCTTCGTGCCCATGATCAAGGTCCTCGACGACGCCTTCGGGGTCACCAAGGGCCTGATGACCACCGTGCACGCCTTCACCAACGATCAGAACCTGCTCGACCTGGCCCACAAGGACCTGCGCCGGTCCCGGGGGGCGGCGGTCAACATCGTCCCCGCCTCGACGGGAGCGGCCCGGGCCACCGCCATGGTCCTCGAGTCGATGAAGGGCAAGCTCGACGGCAGCGCCCTACGGGTGCCGGTCTCGGACGGCTCGATCACCGACATCACCGCCATCCTGGGCCGGGACGTGACCGTCGAGGAGATCAACGACGCCTTCCGGGCCGCGGCGGCCGAGGGGCCGCTGTCGAAGGTCCTGGTCTACAGCGAGGCGCCCCTGGTGTCCTCCGACATCGTCGGTTCCCCGGCGTCATGCACGTTCGACAGCGGACTGACCCTGGCCCTGGGGTCGCTGGTCAAGGTGTTCGGGTGGTACGACAACGAGTGGGGTTACTCCAACCGGCTCGTCGACCTGACCGTCATCGTCGGTGGGGGCGCCGGTGCCTGAGTCAGGCTCGGGCAGTCTCCCCGTCCTCGAGGATCTGCCCCCCATCGAGGGGAAACGGGTGCTGGTCCGTGCCGATTTCAACGTCCCGATCTCCGATGGGCGGATCACCGACGACATGCGGATCCGGCTGCCGGTGCCGACCCTGACCTGGCTGCTCGACCACGGGGCGGCGGAGGTGACGGTCTGCAGCCACCTGGGCCGGCCCGAGGGCAAGGTCGACCCCGCGCTCTCGCTCGACCCGGTGGCCGAGCACCTCGACGGGTTGTTGACCGCCGCCGGCGCCGACTCCGGCCGGGTCCACCTGCTGGCCAACCTGCGCTTCGACCCCGGCGAGGAGGCCAACGAACCGGCCACGGTGGAGCGGCTGGTCGACGGCCAGGATCTCTACGTCAACGATGCCTTAGGCGCCGCCCACCGGGCCCACGCCTCCGTCGTCGGCCCGCCGGCCCGGCTGCCGGCGGCGGCCGGTCGGGTCCTGGCGCGCGAGGTCGAGGTCCTCGACACCCTGCTTCACGGGGCCCGCCGGCCGTTCGTGGCCGTGCTCGGCGGCTCCAAGGTGAGCGACAAGCTCGGGGTCATCGAAGCCCTCTCCGAGCGGGTCGACACCCTGATCGTGGGCGGGGCCATGTGCTTCACCTTCCTCGCCGCCCAGGGTCACCAGGTCGGATCGTCCCTGCTCGAAGAGGACCAGATCGAGACCTGCCGGCGGCTGCTCGCTTCGGGCCGGCCCATCCTCGTCCCTGGTGACCTGACCGTTCTCAGCCCGGGGTCGAGCTTCGGGCCCGGCCAGCCCTCCACGGGAGAGGTCCGCCAGGTCGGGGCCGACGTCCCCGACGGGTGGACAGGCCTCGACATCGGGCCGGGTACCGCCGCCGACTTCTCCGACGCCATCGGCGATGCGGCGACGGTGTTCTGGAACGGCCCCATGGGGGTCTTCGAGGACTCCCGGTTCGCGGCCGGGACCAGGGCCGTGGCCGAGGCCGTCGCCGACACCCGGGCCTTCACCGTCGTCGGTGGGGGCGACAGTGCTGCGGCCCTGGCCTCCTTCGGGCTCGACGACCGCGTCGACCATCTCTCCACCGGGGGAGGGGCCTCCCTCGAATACCTGGAGCGGGGCGATCTCCCCGGTCTGGCCGCACTGCGTCGTGGGGTGAGTCAGGGTCGTGGGGTTGGTGTGGGAGCCGAGGCGTGAAGGGCTCAGGTCGCAAGCCGCTGATCTCGGGAAACTGGAAGATGCACCACACCCACCTCGATGCCATCAACATGGTCCAGAAGCTTTCCTACAGCCTCGACCTGTTCGACTACGGCCGGGTCGACGTGTCGCTGCATCCCGCCTTCACCGCCCTGCGCTCCGTCCAGACCGTCCTCGATGCCGACGACATCCCCATCGCCCTCGGCGCCCAGAACGTCCACTGGGAGGACAAGGGCGCCTACACCGGCGAGATCAGCCCGGTGATGCTGGCCAAGCTCAACGTCGACTACGTGATCGTGGGCCACTCGGAGCGCCGCCAGCACTTCGCCGAGAGCGACGAGGACGTCAAGCGCAAGCTGGCCGCCGTCCTCGCCGCGGCCATGACGCCGATCCTCTGTGTGGGCGAGACCCTCGAGGAGCGCGAGGCGGACCGGACCGAGGAGAAGGTGGCCGGTCAGCTCCAGGCGGCCCTGGCCGGCGTGGCCCCCGAGGCGGTGGCCGACCTGGTGGTGGCCTACGAGCCCATCTGGGCCATCGGAACCGGCCGCAACGCCACGCCCGACGACGCTCAGGCCGTCTGCGCCTTGATCCGCTCCGACGTGGCCGCCGCCCACGGTCAGGTGGCCGCTGACGGGGTGAGGATCCAGTATGGGGGCTCGGTCAAGCCCGGCAACGTGGCCGACCTGCTGGCCGGCGCCGACGTCGACGGAGCCCTGGTGGGCGGGGCCAGCCTGGACGCCACCGACTTCGCCGCCATCGTTACGTACGGGCGCCCGAGGGAGTGATCGTGGACTATCCGTTACAGATTGACGCCGCCGTAACACGGATGTCTCGATCCCACGGCTCGACGCTGCTATGTTTTCGACCGCCGACCGAACCTGAGGACGCGGACCTGCCTTGCTGACTGCCATCGTCATCGCCGTGCACATCGTTGTCTCCCTGGCGCTCATCGTCATGGTGCTGCTGCACAGCGGTAAGGGTGGCGGCCTGTCCGAGATGTTCGGCGGTGGCCTGGGTTCCGCGGCAGCTGGTTCGACCGTGGTCGAGCGAAATCTTGATCGGGCGACGATCGCATGCGTGGTGGTGTTCTGTTTCACCACCATCATCCTCGGCGTCCGCTTGCAGTGACCTTGCGGTAATGGGGGAAACAGCTGTATGTCACATCAGGGGCCGCCGCTTGTCGCGACGGTCACGAGACGAGGAGGGTCTCGACGTGCGAAGCATCAAGCGACGAAGCAAGTTCGTGGTGGGCGCCGTGTCACTGGCCATGACGGTGACGGCATGCGGCAGTAGCGGCGGGGGGACCAGCAACAACGCAGCGAGCAGCAACAGCGGTTCAGGCTCGCTTCCCAACCAGCACTACAACCTCAACAACTCCGGCACCGCGGTCAAGGGTGGAGTCCTGACCATGCTCGGCGTGGGCGACGTGGACTACATGGATCCCAATGTCTCCTACTACTCGGGCGGCTACCTGGCCCTGCGCATGTGGGCCCGGAGCCTTTACACCTACCCCGCCACCCAGGGCAAGACGACGACCCTGGTGCCGGATCTGGCTACGGCCATGCCGACGATCACCAACGGGGGCAAGACGTACTCGATCACCCTCCGCAAGGGGGCCATGTGGAACACCAGCCCGCCCCGCCAGGTCACCGCGGCCGATGTGGCCCGCGGCATCCAGAGGACCTGCAACCCGGCCCAGCCCTTCGGCGGCGAACCTGACTTCTCGTCGCTGATCGTCGGCTACTCCTCGTTCTGTGACGGGTTCGGCAAGGTCGCGCCCCAGCCGCCGGCCATGAAGGCGTACATGGACGCCAACCAGATCTCGGGGGTCACGGTCAGCCCGTCTGACCCGCTCACCCTGCAGATCAACCTGACCAAGGCCACCTCGTACTTCACGAACGTCCTGGGCCTCAACGCCTTCGACGCGGCCCCGGTCGAGTTCGAGGACTACGTGCCGGGCGGCAACGACCTGGCCCAGCACACCCTCTCCGACGGGCCCTACCAGATCGCCAGCTACGCACCGGCCCGCTCGATCGACCTGACCCGCAACCCGGCCTGGAATGCCAGCAGCGACCCGGTCCGCAAGGCCTACGTCAACGAGATCAAGGTCTCCGAGACCGGCGACCAGCAGGCCATCCAGCAGCAGATCCTGACCAACACCCCGGCTGCCGACATGGGATGGGACTCCTTCACGCCGGCCAACGACATCCCTGGGCTGCTCTCCACCGGCGACAAGCGGCTGAGCCTGCAGTCGGAGTTCTCGACCAACCCCTACGTCATCTTCAACACCCAGTCGCCCAACAACACGGGGGCGCTGGCCAAGTTGCAGGTGCGCCAGGCCCTCGAGTACGCCATCAACCGCACCAACCTGATCCAGGACTTCGGTGGCCCCCAGGTCAACCCGGCGGTCACCCAGATCCTGCCTGCGGGTACGGGCGGGTCGTCGCCGAGCTATGACATGTACCCGAACGACCCGGCCAAGGCCAAGCAGTTGCTGGCCGCGGCCGGCTTCCCCAACGGTCTGACCCTCAAGTTCCTCTACCGACCGGCCAGCGCCAACTCGGCCAAGGGCTTCCAGACCATCCAGGCCGATCTGGCCAAGATCGGGATCACCGTGACCGGGGTGGGGGTACCGAACGCCGACTTCTACACCAAGTACCTCCAGGTGCCGACCACGGCCAAGAGCGGCGTCTGGGACCTGTCCCTCGCCGGTTGGTCGCCGGACTGGTACGGCGAAGCTGCCGCCTCGTTCTTCTCGCCCCTGTTCGACGGCCGTGTGCTGCCGCCCACGTCATCCAACTTCGGCCTGTTCAACGATCCTGCGGTCAACGCTGACATCGACAAGGCCCTGGCCGCCCCGACCCCGGCCCAGGCCGACCCGCTGTGGCACCAGGCCGACGTGGACACCATGAAGGCGGCGGCGATCTTCCCGATCACCGACCCCAACCAGGCCATCGTGGCCGGCTCGCAGGTCCACAACACCGTGTTTATGGCCGTGTACCAGCAGTTCGATCCGACCAACGTCTGGCTCAACCCCTGATCCTGCCCTAGGGGCGCCGATCAGCCGGCCGTCACCGTGTCCCCGGGCTCCGGCCCGGGGCGCGGCGCCGACGGGGGTTCGGCGCTCCCCGTCGGGCTCCAACCGCGCCGCAGGTCCGCCCGGCCTGCGCATCTCACCTCCACCCTCTGGACGGCACCCTTGGCCCTGCTCGAAGTCGACAACCTCCACGTCTCGTTCCCGACCCGAGACGGGCTCGTCCAGGCGGTGCGGGGTGTCTCGTACTCCATCGAGCCAGGCAAGACCCTCGGCATCGTCGGCGAGTCCGGATCGGGAAAGAGCGTCTCGACCCAGACCATCATGGGCCTCACCCGCGGCGCCCGCATCACCGGCGAAGCCCGCTTCGAGGGCCACGACCTGATCGCCATGTCGTCCAAGCAGCTCCAGAGCATCCGGGGCGCCAAGGTCGGCATGATCTTCCAGGACCCCCTCTCCAGCCTCCACCCCTACTATCGGGTGGGCTGGCAGATCGGGGAGATGATCCAGGCCCACGACGAGTCCCAGAGCAAGAAGCAGGCCAAGGCCCGGGCCATCGACCTGCTCCGCCTGGTCGGCATGCCCCAGCCCGACCGCCGAGTCGACGACTTCCCCCACCAGTTCTCCGGCGGGATGCGCCAGCGGGCCATGATCGCCATGGCCATGGCCCTCAACCCGGCCCTGCTCATCGCCGACGAGCCGACCACGGCCCTCGACGTCACGGTGCAGGCCCAGGTTCTCGAGGTCATGCTGCGCCTGCAGTCCGAGTTCGGCACGGCCATCATCATGATCACCCACGATCTGGGCGTGGTGGCCGACATGGCCGACGACGTGATGGTCATGTACGCCGGGGCGGCCATGGAGAAGGCCGACCGCTACGGCACCTTCATCGCCAGCCACCATCCCTACACCGAGGGCCTCCTGCGCTCCCTACCCGCCTACGGCGGGGCCCGCCAGCGGCTGCACTCCATCGCCGGTCAGCCCCCGAGCCTCATCAACCTGCCGACCGGGTGCCCGTTCCACCCGCGTTGCCCCTACGTGTTCGACCGGTGCAAGAGCGACACGCCGCCGCTGGCCCGCGTCGCCGGCGAGGACAACCACCTGTCCGCCTGCTGGTTGCCCAAGGACGCCGAGAGGCGGGCCGCAGCGCGCGTCAAGGTCCTCGGTGACGCGGAACCGGCGGCTAGCGGGGCGTGAGGTAGCCCCCATGAGCTCCACCCAAGCGTCCGGCGACGTCCTGCTCCGGGTCACCGATCTGGTCAAGGACTTCCCTGTCCAGTCCTCCTCGCTCCTGCACCGCAACCGCGACAAGGTCCACGCCGTCGCCGGCGTCAACCTGGAGATCCATCGGGGCGAGACGCTCGGCCTGGTCGGCGAGACCGGGTGCGGCAAATCGACGCTCGCCCGCTGCATCGCCCGCCTCTACGACATCACCTCGGGATCGGTCGACTTCGACGGCCGGGACATCAGCAGGCTCGGCCCCCGCCAGATGCGGCCGCTGCGGCGGGAGATGCAGCTCATCTTCCAGGATCCGTACGGCTCGCTCAACCCCCGGCGCCGGGTGGGGTCGATCATCGGAGACCCCTTCGCCATCCACGGCATCGCCGACGGGGACGACCGCAAGCGTCGGGTGCAGGAGGTGATGGAGCTCGTCGGGCTGAACCCCGAGCACTACAACCGCTTCCCGGCCGAGTTCTCCGGCGGTCAGCGCCAGCGCATCGGCGTGGCCCGGGCCCTGGCCCTGCGACCCAAGCTCATCATCTGCGACGAGCCCGTCTCCGCCCTGGACGTGTCCATCCAGGCCCAGATCATCAACCTGCTGGCCGATCTGCAGGTCCAGTTCGGGCTCACCTACATCTTCATCGCCCACGACCTGTCCGTCGTGCGCCACGTCAGCGACCGGGTGGCGGTCATGTACCTGGGGAAGGTGGTGGAGACGGCACCGGTCGAGGAGCTCTACCAGAGCCCCCGCCACCCCTACACCAACGCCCTGCTCTCCGCCGTGCCCATCCCCGACCCCACCCGGACCGGGGCCCGCGAGCGGATCATCCTGGTCGGTGACGTGCCCTCACCCATCAACCCGCCGTCGGGTTGCCGCTTCCATCCCCGCTGCCCGAAGGCCCAGCCTATCTGTGTCAGCACCGATCCCGGGCTTGACCGGCGCCTCGACGACGACGATCGGCACCTCACGGCCTGCCACTTCCCCGTTGCCCCCGGGGAGGACCTCAACAAGTCCGAGCCGGCCATCGTCGCCGATGAGCGGATCGTGGAGACCTCGGGCTCGGTCCTCGACCTGGAGAAGAGATGACGATCAGCACCGGCGGCATCGCCGGCGACTCCATCACCGCCGCACTGGCCGACGATCCCCTCCCCGAAGGTGGGCCGGCCCGGCTCATCGAGGGGCGCAGCCCGTGGCGCCTGGCATGGGAGCGCCTGCGCAGTGACCGGGCCGCCATGGCCTCCCTGGCGGTCATCGTGGTGCTCATCCTGGTCGCCATCTTCGCCCCCATCTTCGCCACCATCACCGGCCACGGGGTCAGCGCCCAGTACCGGAGCACGGGTCTCACCCCCGACGGGCTGCCTCGTGCGCCCACCGGGTCGTTCGTCTTCGGTTCCGACGACCAGGGTCGCGACATCCTGGTCCGGGTCGCCTACGGGACGCGGATCTCCCTCCTGGTCGGCGTGGTGGCCACCGCCCTGGAGGTGGTCATCGGCGTCATCCTCGGCCTGGCCGCCGGCTACTTCCGCGGTGTGGTCGACACCGTCATCGGTTTCGTGATCGACCTGGTGCTGTCCATCCCGTTCCTCCTCTTCGCCATCTCCCTGGTGTCGATCACCCGCCCCGGACTCGGCATCGTCATCATCGTGATCTCCTTCTTCGGCTGGGCGGCCATCGCCCGGGTGGTGCGGGGGCAGGTGCTCACCGTCCGGGAGAAGGAGTACATCGAGGCGGCCCGATCGCTCGGGGCCAGCCCCTGGCGGATCATGGGGATCGACATCCTCCCCAACATCGTGGCCCCGATCATCGTCTACGCCACCCTGCTCATACCCATCTCCATCGTGCTCGAGGCGACGCTGTCGTTCCTCGGGGTGGGCGTCCCACCGCCCACCGCCGACTGGGGCCAGATGATCTCCGAGGCCCAGACCGTGTACCAGCAGGCCTGGTGGTTCCTGGTCTTCCCCAGCCTGGCCCTGCTGGTCACCACCGTCGCCTTCAACATCTTCGGTGACGGCATCCGCGACGCCCTGGATCCACGCACCGATCAGCTCTTCCGCTAGGAGTACCGTGGCCCGCTTCCTCCTCCGTCGAATCATCCGGGGTGTCCTCGTGATGTTCGTGGTGACCATCGTGGTCTTCGGCATCTTCTTCGTCGGTCCCGGACCTTCCAACGTGGCCCACGTGCTGGCCGGCCGCCAGGCCACGCCCAAGACCATCGCCCTGGTCAGCCACCGGCTGCTCCTCGACCGTCCCATCATCGTGCAATACGGCCACTTCCTCAACGGCCTGATCCACGGCAACCTGGGCTACTCCTACTACCACGGCCAGCCGGTCACCTCCGTGCTCAAGGCCGCCTACCCGGTCACCTTGTCCCTCGCCCTCGGGGCCGCCGTCCTCTGGCTGATCCTGGGCGTGCTCTCCGGGGTGCTGTCGGCCGTCAGGACCCGCTCGGTGGCGGACCGGGTGACGACCGTCGTGGCCCTCATCTTCTATTCGATGCCCCCGTTCGTGCTCGGCCTGCTGCTCCTGTACTTCGTCTACTACAAGCTCACCCTGGCCGGCGTCCACATCTTCCCCGGGTCGGGCTACACCTACTTCACGGCCAATCCCCTGCACTGGTTCGAGGGCCTCATCCTGCCCTGGCTCACCCTGGCCCTCGTCTCGGCCGCGGCCTACACCCGGCTGACCCGGGGATCGATGCTCGACGTGCTCAGCGAGGACTACATCCGCACGGCCCGGTCCAAGGGTCTCTCCGAACGGCGGGTCGTCTTCCGCCACGGCCTGCGCGCCGCCCTCACACCGATCGTCAGCCAGTTCGGCATCGACCTGGGCGTGCTCATCGGCGGCGCCGTGGTCACCGAGACGGTGTTCGGCATGCCCGGCCTGGGCTTCACCGCCGTCCAGTCCATCCAGCAACAGGATCTGCCGATCATCATCGGCGTGGTCATCCTGGCGTCCGCCGCGGTCGTCGTGGCCAACATCGTGGTAGACGCCATGTACGCGGTGGTCGACCCCCGGGTCCGCCTCCGCTAGTGCGGACGCTGGTCGCCGTCACCGTCGCCGCCGTGGTCCTGGCCGGATGCGGAAGCTCGGGGTCGGGGAACGCCAGACGATCGACGCCGACCACCGCTCCCCAGGTGGCCGCCAGCGTCCGCTACGACCAGAACGCGGCGCTGACCATGGCCATCGGGTCCGACCCGGGCCAGTGGAACTGCGACGTCGCCGGGGTGGACCGCAGCGACTGCCTGGCCGTGGTGGACCGGATCTGGCCGTCGGTGTTCCGCCTCGATGGCAACGGGCAACCGCAACTGGACCGCACCTTCGTGGAGTCTGCCACCCAGACCTCGCAGAGCCCGCAGACGATCGTGTACAAGCTCAACCCCAAGGCGGCCTGGTCCGACGGCACGCCGATCACGGCCAACGACTTCGTCTACAACTGGCAGTCCCAGAGCGGCTCGCCGGCCTACCTCGACGTCGGCGGGCTCGCCTTCAGCCCGGCCCAGCAGGCGGGCTATGCAGACATCGCCAGCGTCACCGGGTCGCCCACCGATCCCACCACCGTCACCGTGGTGTTCGCCCATCCCTTCCCTGACTGGCAGAGCCTCTTCGGGTCCGGGGACCCGTTGGTTCCGGCCCAGGTGGCCCAGAGGGTCGGCTACGACGCCGGGTTCACCGACCCTGTCGCCGACGTGATCTCGGCCGGCCCCTACCAGGTGCAGAGCTACACCAGCGGCCAAGCCATCACCCTGGTGCGCAACCCCCGGTACTGGGGCCTGGCCGCCAACCTGGCGTCGGTCACCTTCCGCTTCGTGAGCACGCCCGCCCAGCTCCCGCCCGGGCTCAAGAGCGGTGAGATCGGGGCGGCGACGCTGACCCCCACCCCCGGGTCGGCTCCACCTGCGGATGTGTACTCGGCGGTCAAGGGGCTCAAAGGCGTGACCGTCGACGCCAGGCCCTCCACCACCTTCGAGCAGCTGGACCTCAACCAGGCCACCCCCGCCCTGGCCGATCCCGTCCTGCGCCACGCCATCATGTTGGCCGTGCCCCGCTCCGCCATGGTGAAGCGGGCCACAGGAGCCACCGACGCCTCGATCGGGCTGCTCGACAACCGCTACTTCGTCCCCGGCGCCAGCGGGTACAAGGACAACAGCGGTGGTGCCTACGACTCGGTGGACCTGACCCAGGCCCGCCAGATCCTGACCATGGCCGGTTACGCCTCGGTGGCCGGTTCGGCCCTGACCAAGGACGGCCGGCCCGTGACCCTGCGGATCACCTCCATGGCCGATGTCGCCGATCTCCAGGCCGAGGAGCAGATCGTCATCGCCGCCCTGGACCAGCTGGGGATCACCGTCACCGAGGCCGACAGCCCGGACCTGGGGGTGACCCTCACCCAGGGCGGTTTCGACCTGGCCATCGACACCGGCCGCGCCGGCCCGTTCCTCAGCCAGAACGGCGCCACCTACCAGACCGGGGGAGCGTCCAACGTGGACCACGCCACCGACCCCGGCGTCGACACCCTGGTAGGCCAGGTCGATACCACCTTCGACCCGGCCCGACGCCAGGCCGCCGCCAACGAGGTCGACCGGGCCCTGTGGGCCGACTATCGGAGCCTGCCGCTGTTTCAGCTCCCGGCCATCCTGGCCAGCCAGAGCAAGTACCTCAACGTCCGGGCGTCGGCCGGCGATGAGGGCCCCACGCCCGACCTGGACCAGTGGGGGGTCGCGGTCAGCTCGTAGCCGATCGGCTTCCCTGCCCTCGGTAGGCTCGCCGGCCATGGCCGCCGTCCCCTCGCCCCTCTTCGACCCCGACATGTGGCGGGAGGTAGAGGGTTTCGACCTGGCTGACATCACCTACCACCGTGCCGTGGACCACGGCACGGTACGGGTGGCGTTCGATCGCCCCGAGGTGCGCAACGCCTTCCGGCCCGGCACCGTCGACGAGCTGTACCGGGTCCTCGACCACGCCCGCCAGAGCCCCGACGTGGGTTGCGTGCTGCTGACCGGCAACGGGCCGTCGCCGGTGGACGGAGGTTGGGCGTTCTGCTCCGGGGGCGATCAGCGCATCCGGGGCCGGGACGGCTACCGGTACGCATCCGGTGACGACGTGACCACCGTGGACCCGGCCCGCACCGGCCGGCTCCACATCCTCGAGGTCCAGCGACTCATCCGGTTCATGCCCAAGGTGGTCATCGCCGTCGTCCCTGGATGGGCGGCAGGGGGTGGCCACAGCCTCCACGTCATCTGTGACCTGACCCTGGCCAGCCGCGAGCACGGCCGGTTCAAGCAGACCGACGCCGACGTGGCCAGCTTCGACGGGGGCTTCGGATCGGCCTACCTGGCCCGCCAGGTCGGCCAGAAGCGGGCCAGGGAGATCTTCTTCCTGGGCCGGACCTACACCGCCGACGATGCCGAGTCCTGGGGTGCCATCAACGCGTCGGTACCCCACCACGACCTCGAAAGGGTCGCTCTGGAATGGGCGGCCGACATCAACGCCAAGAGCCCCACCTCGCAGCGCATGCTCAAATACGCCTTCAACCTCATCGACGACGGGCTGGTCGGCCAGCAGCTCTTCGCCGGCGAGG
Organism: Acidimicrobiales bacterium; assembly: GCA_051000755.1. GTDB lineage: Bacteria > Actinomycetota > Acidimicrobiia > Acidimicrobiales > Palsa-688 > JALZAH01. The sequence continues at coordinate 32,221 of JBPCNZ010000024.1, forward strand.
CCACCCGTCTGGCGTATGCCACCGACGAAGCGGCCGAAGGCAGGGACGCCTTCTTGGAGAAGCGGCCACCGGACTGGTCAGGGCACCCCTGGCACTACTGACGCTAGTCTCCGGGCTCATTCTCAGCCCCTGGGGGAGCCCTTTTGCACTACGACTCCGGTGACACCGCTTGGGTGCTGACCGCCAGCGCCGCAGTCCTGTTCATGACCCCCGGTCTGGCGTTCTTCTACGCCGGGATGGTGCGGCGAAAGAACGTGCTGGCCATGCTGATGCAGAACTACGTCACCATGGCCATCGTCGGGCTGATCTGGGTGTGGGGCACCTACAGCCTGGCGTTCGGCCCGGACTGGGGCGGCGCGGGCCTGCTCGGCACCCTCCACTTCGCCGGTCTCGGTCACCTCCACCAGGCCGTCCCCGGCTTCTCCGGCCGCTCGGCCATGACCATCCCCCCCGTCGTGTTCGCCACCTTCCAGATGATGTTCGCCATCATCACCGCAGCCCTGCTGTCGGGATCGGTGGCGGAACGGATGAAGTTCTCGGCATGGATGGTCTTCATCGCCATCTGGTCCATCGTCGTCTACGCCCCGATCGCCCACTGGGTCTTCTCGCCCAACGGGTGGCTGGCCCTGCGGGGCACCGAGGACTTTGCCGGGGGAACGGTGGTGGAGGCCACCTCGGGTATGAGCGGAGCGGCCCTGGCTCTGGTGCTCGGCCGGCGGGCCGGGTGGCCCCGCCAGATGGTGCGGCCCCACAACGTCCCCTTCACCGTGCTCGGGGCGGGGATCCTGTGGTTCGGCTGGTTCAGCTTCAACGCCGGTTCTGCCCTGCGGGCCGGCAACGCCGGTCAGGCGTTCATCAACACCAACACGGCCACGGCTGCCGCCCTGCTCACCTGGCTGGCGGTCGAGAAGATCCGCTCCGGCAAGCCCACCACCCTCGGGGCCGCCACCGGGGCGATTGCCGGTGCCGTGGCCATCACCCCGGCGTGCGGGTTCGTCAACACCCTCGGCGCCACCGTCATCGGGGCGGTTGCCGGCGTCCTCTGCGCTCTGGCCGTCAACGCCAAGCACTGGTTTCGCCTCGACGACTCACTCGACGTCCTCGCCGTGCACTTCGTCGCCGGGGCGACGGGCATGATCCTGCTCGGGTTGTTCGGGACGGCCACCGTGCTCGGGCGCAACGGCCTGTTCTACGGCGGCGGGCCCGGCCTGCTCGGGGGCCAGGCCCTGGCTGTGGTCACCGTCTCCGCCTACGCCTTCGTCGGCACCGCTCTCGTCGCCCTGGCCATCAAGGCGGTCATGGGTCTGCGGGTCAGTGAGGACGACGAGCTGGCCGGCCTCGATCTGTCCCAGCACGAGGAGACCGCCTACGACTTCGACGGAGCCGGTGGGGCGCTGCGATCCACCCCGGCCGGACACGCGGCCGCTACCCGGAAGGAAGCCAAACCATGAAGCTGGTCACCGCCGTCATCAAGCCGTTTCGCCTCGAGGAGGTCAAAGACGCCCTCCGCGGAGCCGGCGTGGCCGGCCTCACGGTCAGCGAGGTACAGGGGAGCGGCCGCCAGCAGGGCCACACCGAGGTGTACCGGGGCGCCGAGTACACCGTCGACTTCGTGCCCAAGATCCAGGTCGACCTGGTGTGCCAGGACGGCGATGTGTACCACATCGTCGAGGTCATCGAGCAGGCGGCCAAGACCGGCAAGATCGGCGACGGGAAGATCTGGGTGGTCGCCGTCGAGGAGATGGTCCGGATCAGGACTGGCGAGCGGGGCGGCGAAGCTCTGTAGGGGTTGCCTGGTGGAGCCCCGGCCCGGCTTGCCCGGCGCCGGGCGGCCCGCGCCCGATGCCGGCCCCAGGCCGGTTCAGGCCGGCGCTCGTCTTGCGGGCTGGCGAGGATCGGCCGCTGAGCCGGATGCAGGCCGGAGAGTTGGTATGATCGCCGACCTTGCCGGGTTGGATTCGGCAGCCACGTCGGAGTGGCGGAATAGGCAGACGCGCTAGCTTGAGGGGCTAGTGTCCGCAAGGACGTGGGGGTTCAAGTCCCCCCTCCGACACCCTGAGCGACCGGCCCAGGTCCGCTTTGACCTGGTCCTCCTCGCGGTCGGCGTAGACGGCAGCCCGCTCAGACGGTGTGGGCGAGCTGAGGACTGATCGGCCTTACGTAGCGACCGCCGCGTCACGGCCGTGGGATGTCTAGAAGGCGTCGCCGGTCCGCCAGGGCATCTCCTGCAGCGTAAGGGTGTTGCCGTCGGGGTCGCTGAGCGAGGCGTACTTGACGCCTCCTCCGACGTCCTCCACCAAGCCGACGTCGACGCCGCGTCCTAGGAGCTCGGCGCGCGCCTCCTCGATATCGGCGACAACGAGGTGAAGGGCCTTGACCGCCCCGGGGGTGGTGTCATCGTAGGCCGGCAGCCCGGTGCCCATGCCGATCGAGCACGCCGATCCAGGCGGCGTCAGCTGCACGACCCGTACGCCTTGTGCCGGTCGCACGTCGACGTCCTCCACGAAGCCGATAGCCTCGGTGTAGAAAGCCTTGGCGCGGTCAACGTCCCTGACCGGGATCGGCACCAGCTCGAGCTTCATCTCTATCAACGGGCCTCCTCTACCACGCGGCTGAGCGCCGCGACTGCAAGGTTCGACGGTCCGAAGGCGCAGAACTCATCGTTCCGCAGCACCATCGGGGCGCGATGACGGCAATCTAGCCCCGAACCGAATGGCTACGGCCCACGCGGGTGGCATCAGGTGATGACCAACTCTCCAACGATCCTGGTGACGTCCATACCAGCGCCGAGGCCACGGTGATGAAGAAGAGTCGGATGCTAACGCCCGTACCCCTCGACGTCAGCTCTGGATGTCTTCCTCATGCGGGCAACATCTTCTGGATCATGGCCCTACGGGTGCGGGCGCCGTTTCCTACGCGGTCCTGCTAGACACGGCCAGTGTCATGGTCGGGTGTTGAGGCGTCCCTCCCGCCGGGATGTCTCCACCCGGCTGTGGCACGAGGGGTAACGTCCTGCCCGTTGCGGGAAACGGCGGTGGCGAGACGACAGCGACCTGGTGGTCCGTGGTGGATCCGGGCTCAGCCCGTCCTGTCGTGGGTCCTTGCCGGCTTCGGTCCCGAGGTACCGTTCCGGCCTCCGCCGGTGGATGCGGCGCCGGGAGCGTGCAGCTGAGGTGTGTGACGGGCGGATCAGCCCGGCCTCGGTGACTTCCAGGCCAGGTAGCGACCGGACCGTGGCCGGGTCCGGCAAGGGGTTCAGTGAGGGTCGGGTCGATGGGATCGGGTCGTGACATGGCTCAGGCCGCGTCGTGGAAGAGCAGCCCGAGGGTGAGGCGCCGGCCCGAGCGGACGACCGACACCCCGTGGCGCACCGGTGACGCAGACCACCCCCGTTGAGACCTGACCGGGCGGTCCCGGGTGGTGAAGACGAGGCCGTGGCCGAAAGGGAGCGTGGTAGCGGAGCCCCTCGACTGGGCCCGGGGCCGCTGCTCGACGAGGAGGAACTCGCCGCCGGTGTAGTCGACGTCGGGTGTGGTCAGGTTGATCACCACCTGCAGAGGGAACACCAGGTCGCCGTAGAGGTCTCGGTGCAGCGCGTTCCAGCCTCCGGGTCCGTACTTGAGGATGAGGGGGGTGGGCTTGGTCTGGCCGGCTGCGTGGCATCGGTCAAGCCACTCGGCGAAGGTGTCGGGCCAAGGGGCCAGCCGGCCGAGCTTGGTGTACCAGTCGCGGGCGATCGGCAGGAGATGGGGGTACAGCGCCTGGCGGAGCTCTTCGACCGGCTCGGGGAACGGTCGGTTGAGGTAGCGGTACTCGCCCTCCCCGAAGCGGTGGCGGCCCATGTTCACGGTCGAACGGAAGGCATCGTGGCGGTCGTAGAGGAGGATGAGCCCGGCGGTATCGGTCGCGGTAAGGAGTTGGGAGGTGAGCCCAAAGCCGAGCTCGTTGATCTCGGCGGTGATGATGGCCCACTTGGAAGCGTCTACCCGTCGCTGCCACCCCGAGGAGACCGGGGCGTTCGTGTTGATGGAGCTCTCGTCGGTGGTGCTCATGCGGCGGCCTCCAGGTTCAACAGCTGACGCTTGGTCTCGGGCCCATCGAGATAGGAGCCGGGCTGTCCATCGGAGCGGACGACCCGATGACAGGGGATGACCAGGGGGAGCGGGTTGGTGGCACACGCGGTGCCTACGGCTCGGACTGCTCGTGGGTTGTGAACGGCCGCCGCGACATCGCCGTAGCTGGCCGTCCGGCCGTAAGCGAGGTCTGGGAGGTAGGTGAGCACGGTCCGGCGGAATCCACCGGACAAGCTGAGGTCGACGGGAAGCTCGAATCGCTGCCGGCGCCCGGCGAAGTACTCCTCGAGCTGGCGGGCCGTATCGTCGAGCCGCTCGGGGGCGTGAAGGATGCGAGGACTGACCTTCGCGGCCAGACTCTCCAGCACCGCGTCGAGACCCTCGCTGGCGTAGGCGACTCGGACAAGTCCGATCGGGGTGGCAGCCAACAGGAGGGTGCCGACGGCAGAATCGAGGGTCCGGTAGGCCACATCCAGGAGACCGGCCGCCTCGGCGTCCGCCGCCAGGCGGTCATGAAGGGCGCTCAGCTCCCCGGGGTTGGCTCCCCCGGCCGTGGCGAACAGATCGGTGGCCTGTTGTTCCTGTCGGTCGTGTTCTGGGTTTCTGGTGGTCATCGGATGCTCCCTTGGGTTCTGCGAAGGTTGGCGACACCGTCGGCGGCGGCCCGGCGGGCGGCCTCGACGCTGCCGCCGACGATGGCGGCCACCTCGCTGTAGGGCAGACCGGCGAGGTGGTGGTACACAACGGCGAACCGTTGCCGCTCGGGGAGGGCGGCCAGGGACCGGGCGAGATCCATGTTCCGGTCGTCGGCTCCGGCGCTCGCCGATGGCGAAGCGACCTGGGCCATCGGGACTGCCCGAGCGGAACGGCGGATCACGTCGATGGCCTTGCGGTGAGCGATGGTGACCAGCCAGGCCTCAACGTTGGCGTCCGCCGCCAGCTGGGGGTACGCCCGCAGCGCAGCCAGGAACGTCTCGGACCAGGCGTCGTCCGCGTCGAAGGGTCCCAGCATGGCCCGGGCCACCCGGAGGACGGTCGGGCCGTGTTGAGCCACCACCTCCCCTCGAATGGTTGCTTGAACGTCACGGTCAGCAGACGCCCGGGCGACGCGAAACGTGAGTTGACGCCATCAGAACAGTCTGCCGGGGCGCTCGACGGCGGCCCCCTCCAGATCGAGGAGTCCGGCTCCCTCCGGCCGGCGATTCCGGCTATGTCGGGAGGCGTCGTGACCCGGCCGAGCTGGCCATCGCGACGGTGCAGGTTCCGCAGCCGCCTATGCCGCTGATCCCGACGAAAACCCGGTGTCACTCGCTGCTCGAACCGAGATGGCCCCCGAGTCACCGGGACGCCAGGGTGGCGGCTGGGCTGCTCAGCGTCGATGGCCAAGTGTCCGGCCGAAGATGACCCAGTTGGCGGCGATGGCCGCCTGGGCGGCGGAGAGCGAGATGCTTCCGCTGCAGACTGCGGCCTTGGCGGCGTTTTCGACGCCGTCCTTGGCATTGGGGGAAGGGCCCGGCTCTGGCCAGAGGTTGCGGGGGTCGGCGGTAGCTCCCCCCAGTTCAAGGGGGATCAGGTGATCCTCTTCGTAGCTGCCGATGGGGCCTTGGTCGCCGTAAGCGGCCATCTGGGTGGCCTTGAGCACTTCGGTGACCGACTCGGAGGGTCGCACCCTGGCGGTCCAACCGGAGACGCAGATGGTCGATTCAATGGTTGCCTGGGTGACGGCGGGGTTCGTGGCTCCCGGGGTACAGCTACGGTCCGGTAGGACGTCGGCTCCGGCCCCGGTGGTGACGCAGCTGCTGCGGCTGGTGGCGGGCGGGCCCAGGCTCGTCGTGTCTCCGCCACATCCGAACAGTGTGAGCGGCAGAAGCATGATCCCGGCCACTGCCGCTCGGCGCATCGCTATCCCCTTTCCTGAGATCCTCGCCCCGTCTCCCCATGATGCACTCCGATCCCGCTTCGGGAGAAGTTCCCGCGTGGGCCTAGCGATGCGGGCAGGAGGGTGGTAGAACCGGAGAGCTGTCGTCTCTGGACCTCACGGGCGTAGTCGAAAACACGGCCAGTCCCGTCGCGCACACTCCTGAGCGGGGGATCGTGAACTCTGGGCCGCCGTTCTCGGCGCTGATCAGTCATCAAGGCGCCACCGTCATCGTGCGCGTCGCCGGTGAGCTCGACCTGGCATCCTCTCCGCGCCTGCAGACGACCATCGTTGACCTCATCAGCGGCCCCCCACTCCACCTCACCATTGACCTGACCGATCTGGCGTTCGCCGACCTGTCCGGGCTCCGAGCCCTCGACGCCGTCGGCCACGATGTCTCGAGAGCAGGGGCCAGATTTTGCCTGATCGGCGTCAAACCGTACCTGCTCCGAATCATGCAGGTAGCCGAGTTCGGCGATCTTGAACGAGCCTGTGAGACGACGACGGTCCAACTGCAACCGGGGGGATGACCGCAAGGCTCAGTCGTTCCCGCCGCCAGGATGGCGGGGAGGCTCGGGTCCGAGGCTCTTGGTTGGTACCGGAGCCCCGGTGGGCCGCTGGGGCCGGTCGTCCGAGGCCCTGATCGCTGCTTGTGAGGCCATCTCGGCCTCGTCGAGGCGGTCGATGGCATCGCTCAAAACGAACCAGATGACCCCAGCGGCACCTGAGTCGCCGAGATCGATTCCCTCGCTTGCCGTGACACTGGCGGCATCGATGACGGCCGGCGTGGTCTACAACCGCGCCGAGGAGCACGGAGGGAGCCAACAAGTTGGCAGCCGCGGTCGGCGCATTGATCCGGGCCGGCGTCGGATGGTGTCCTTCGGTTCCCAACAGCCGAGCGAGGCTGCCGGTGGCGGCGTCGAGGTCCACAGACGCCAGGGCCGCGAGCTCCAACGCCGACCACGAGAAGCCGGCCAGGGAGCGTGCTCGAAGTGAGTCGGCGGGATGGGCCAGCAGGGTTTCGCATCGCTGTCGGACGATCCCGATCATCGAGGCTGCGTCGCCATGGTCGCAGGAGCGTGGGTCCTGCCCGCCCGCGTCGCAGACCGACTCCGCTCGGAGCGGGTCGCTCTCCCTGCCTGCAGAGGCCCAACCAGACCTGACCACACGTCCCCCGTTCGCACGACTCTGCGTCACGACCGGGCTGCCACGTCTTCGTGGCGCCCCCAAACGTCCGACCGGGGTCCGGGACCGGGGCAACCCCCGAAGGGGTCGTTGGACCGGAGCGTACACCCGGTCGAGTGGCTGGACGACCCTGGGTCTACCCCCAGCCGATGACCCCCAGGCCCTTTGCCACCAGGTTCCGGCCGGCCTGGAGCGAGGAGCTGGCCAGTGCCGACGTGATGTCGGCGGCGGTCGCGCCGGTGACCAGGATGGGTAGGATGACCGCCTGGGTCATCAACGGCGGGCTATCGAGACTGGCCGCAGCATCGGCCAAGGCCGCCACCACCTCGACGGTAGGACGGCCGGTGGCGCTGTCGATCGGTGAGGGTGCGACGGGGTTGGCTTCGACGCCTCCCTGCCTGTTCGGTTGGGTCATCAGGGACTCGTTTCTGCCGAGATGTGGCGTGCAGGGTCCAGATACCTCAGCCCAGTAGCGAGGCTACGGACGCGGTGAAGGTAGGTCAACTGCCCGCCCCGCCCAACCCGTCCGCGTCGAGTCTGCCGGAGGCTCCCGACCAGGAGGAGATCACTCGTGACCCTCGGAGCCATCGGATCACCCTCGAAGTTGCGCCTTTCCCTTGATGGTGGGTTTCGACGGGAGGTGGGCCGCTGGCGCCGTCGGCGGGTCAAGGGTGGCGAGGAGCAGGTTGGCGTAGGCCTCGATGCCGGCCAGGCGGGGATGGATGTCGTCGGAGCCCAGCAGGGACGGGTTGCTGTTGGCCAGGGAATACCAGTCGACAAGCTTGGTTCCGGGATGGGTCGCGAGCCCTTGGGTGAGCACGCTGTTGGTGCTCGACACCCAGGACCGGTCGTCGTAGGTCGTGATGAAGATGATGTTGGGGATGCCGGCGGCAAGGGTCATGATCTGGTCGAACATGGCGGTGGTCATGGGCCCGTTGGTCCCGAGCCCGATGACGAGCGTCCTGTAGCCGGGCAGCCTGTTGCTGTACTTGTAGGCCCGGAGCCGGTCGATGCCCTGGCCGACATGGCGGTCAACGGCCGCATCCACGGTGAGCTGGGTGCCGAAGCGGTTCTGGAGGGCGCCGCTGCACCCCAGCATCACGGAGTCGCCGATGGCGAGGACGGGCTCGTAGGTGCTCAGAGGCAGGGGCGGCCCGGGCGGGGGGAGGGGAGCGCTCCTTGGGGGCACCGGGCGGGAGACCTTCGACGTGAGCTTGAGGCGGCTGGCAGCGGTGGATCCCTGCGCGAGAAGACCCGTAGGCTTGGGAGCTGGAGCGTTCATGGTGATCATCGTCAGGACGACGAGAATCGCGCCGGGCCCGACGATCCACGCTTCTCTCCACCGGGAGCGTTCGTAGCGGGCGGCGAGCCAGGCTCGGCCGCGACCACTGCGAATCGGCTCCTCCACGACGCGGTAGGACAACTCGGCGGCCATCAGGATGAGGGCGGCCTGGACGACGAACAGCTCGAGGCCTCCGAAATTCACATCGGTACGGGCCCGCATGAGCTGCTGGACCGGCCAGTGCCACAGGTAGATGGCATAGGAGCGGGTTCCGACCCAGCGCAAGGGCTGGCGGGCGAGCGTCGAGGACCAGAGCGTGGCGGGACTGGGGGGGGGGGGGGGGAGGGGAGGCGCCACACAAGCGACAAGAAAAAAAACCACCCCACCGGGCTCCACACCCTCGCTGTTTGG
>JBPCNZ010000025.1:0-8686 GCA_051000755.1 Acidimicrobiales bacterium
TTGCTCCCTCCAAAGAGGCTTTCGACACCCCGCTCAGCCCGCCGCCTCTCGACAACGGACCGGGGCCTGCTACCGGGCGCACCGGCGCTTACCCGGACGGGACTCTCACCCGCAGGTCTGGTCCAGCTTTCAGGACGCACCATGGTCCAAGGCTACGACCGAGGTGTGATACCCAAGGCGGGCGCGACACCGCCCCGGTCGGATCGACCGGGGCGGTGCGGACCTACTCGATTGCTCGGGTCAGGAGCCGGACAGCCGGCGCCGGCTGCGGCGCAGGAGGCCGAATGCGCCACCGGCCAGGGCCAAGAGGCCGATGCCGAGACCGGGCTGCCACAGGCCGCCCTGACCGCCGGTCCGAGGCAGTGCGCCCGGTTGGCCGCTGGCACCGGCAGCGGGCTGGGATGCCACGGCCGGGGTGACCGCAGCGGCCCTCACGGTGGGCGCCTTGAGGGTGACCCCTCCGGAAAGATGCGTCCCATTGACCCCACCGAGGTTGGTGACCCCGGTGATGCCACCGTTGCAGCCCGACGCCACGGCCGAGGCGACGGCGGTGTCCTGGATCGTCCCGGCCGGGGAACCAGCGGGCACGGCCACCGTGATGCTCAGGACCAGGGGCGGGTTGGGCTTAGCGCCGACGGGGGCCACTGTGTAGGTCAGCCCGTTGAAGGTGACCGTGGCCATGGTCGGCGACGTCTGGCTCACGACGCCTGTCACCGGGTCGACCTTGGTCACCGAGAAGGTGGGCTGGGTGCCGCCGGGGACATCGGAGATGGTGTCCACCACACTCAGGTTCTGCAGGCTGCAGGCCAGCAGGTCGAGCTTGGCGGGGTCCGGGACCTCGATCGTGTAGATGAAGCTGTTGCCGGCCGTGATGCTGGGTGGGGTGGAGAACTTCACAATGGGGATGGTGCAGGTGATCTCGCTCTGGGCGTTGGCCCCGGCGATCAGGTGGCCCACCTCCAGGTTGACCAGGGGCAGTGCCCCGGCCAGGTTGAGGTTCAGCCCGAAGAGCGTGTAGTTGGCGGTAGCCACGTTGCCATTCTGGAACTGGTTCAGGGTGTTGATGGTGATCGTCCCCAGCCCGAGCAGGGTGATGGTCTGCGGGGCCGTGAGGCCGGCAAGAGCTGTCGCCGGGACCAACACCACCGGCGGTGGTTGCACCCCCAAAACGGCGGGCGGGATCAGAGTGACGGTGAGGAAGTTGTCGTTGGTCAGGCTGATGGAGCTGGTGCCGTCGCCGTTGGAGACGACCTTCAAGGTGATCGGGTTGGCCGGCGCGCTGCCGTCCCGGCTCCCCGAGACGGTGACCGTCAACGCTCCAAGGGGGGTATTGACGGTCACCGGCGACACTATTTCGGTGGCCTGACTGGCCAGGCCGAAGTTACCGTCGGGGTTGGCGTTCAGGTACGTGAACGACGTGGTGTTGGCCGTCTGCGCGGCCGTCGAGCCGGCGGTCTGAACGGACAGTGGTTGAGTCGGCAGCAGGGTGACATTGCTGGCGCTGCCCAGGCCATAGGACAGGGGCTGGCCGAGGGGACACACGTTGGGGTCGTAGAGGGCCGAGGATCGACCGATCAGGGCGGCCCCGGAGATCAGGGGGCTCAGGCTGGAGGGGATGGCGGTCTGCTTGGTCACCGCCGGCGAGTTGGGCGGGGCGATGGACTGGGCCTTGCCCGAGAGCAGGATCTGGTTGAGGTCCGTGCCCGCCGTCGTCGAGTTGGCCAGACCGACCTCCAGGCCGCTGCCCATGCCGTATGCCTTGACGCTGGCCGGCTCCGCCGGCTGAATGACTGCAGGGGGACTGATACCGGTGGGCGGCCCCGTCGGGTCCGTGAACACCGAGGCCAGGCCGGCCGAGTTGGTGGTGGCACCGGAGAAGGCTTGCTCCACGTCGGCCAACTGGGTGGTTCCGAGAGTGACCGCCCCGAGGTGGACCTCGTCACCGCTCGCGTACCCGTTGAACACGGCCGAGCCGAATGGCGTCGGTGTGGTCGTGGCGGCGTTGGCCGCCATAGGTACGGCTAGGTAGCTGCCGACGAGGCATGTTGCCCCCGCCAGCGTCACAAAACCGCGCATTACAGCCCTCATTGGTGCCTCCCAGCCCAGTTTGTCAACGCTGCCTGACCCCCATCGGCCCCGGCGGGGCGGATCATAGCCAGTTGGACGTTCCCTGCCACGTCTTTCCTGTCATCGAGTCCCGTTTGGGTGACGACGGATGCACTGTAGGTCACCGGCTGGCACGGGTGGAGGATTCCTGAGAATTCGTTAGTTAGGAATCAGTCGAGCAGGGTCAGCAGGCGGTCCAGGTCGGCGCGCATGACGGAGATCTCGTCGGTCAGTTGCGCCACGCTGGCCTCCAGAGCCGCCACCCGCTCGGCGTTGCCGGACCCTCGCGGCGCCGAGGTCTCGGTGGGCACATCGAGGACCTCGCCGGCGAGGAGGTGGGCCCAGCGTTCCTCCCGGTGGCCGGGCTGACGCTCGAGGCGGACCACGTAGGGCTCGGAGTAGCGGTTCTTCAACCGGTGGAGCACACCCTCGACACCGCCCATGTCCCCCAGGTCGCCGTAGCGCTCGGTGCGGGTGCGCAACTCGTTGGCGCTCTGCGGCCCCCGCAGAGCGAGGACAGCGAGGACGGCAAGCTCCGCGGGGCTGAGAGCCCAGGCCTCATGGACCACATGGCGGTACTTCTCGGCCCGGTTGCTCGGGCTGTGGACGACCCGGGCCAGGCCCAGCTCGCGGAGGCGGCCGAGCGCCAGGTTCGCGGTCCCGGCGTCGTAGCTGACCACCGGATTGCGGTTGGAGGTCTGGTTGGTCGCCAAGAGCAGACCGTTCATGGTCAGGGGATACTGATCGGGGGTCGTCGCCGCCTTCTCGATCAGCGCCCCCAGCACCCTGAGCTCTTCGGCGGTCAGGACCTCCATGGCTCGACCCTAGCGGCGGCCTCGCGCCTCTTCCCCCGGTGGGGCCCGAGGCGCCAGGCGAGGACATTCCCATAAGCTGATCGGTCGCCAGGGCCGAAGGCGCCGAGGCGCGTGTGCGATCACAGGAGGACTTTCCATGGCCACCAACGGGGACAGCTTCGGAGCCCGAGCCGATCTGGCCGTCGGCGACCGCACCTACGGTGTGTACCGCCTCGACGCCCTCGCTGATCGCAACGTGGCCCGATTGCCTTATTCGCTGAGGGTGCTGCTCGAGAACCTGTTGCGCAACGAGGCCAAGGGGGCCGTCTCGGCCGACGATGTCGAGGCGCTGGCCGGCTGGGATGCGGATGCCAAGCCCGCCACCGAGATCGCCTTCGCCCCCGCCCGCATCCTCATGCAGGACTTCACCGGGGTCCCCGCCGTCGTCGACCTGGCGGCCATGCGCCACGCCATGACGGCCCTGGGCGGCGACCCGGCGCTGGTCAACCCGCTCATCCCCGCCGAACTGGTCATCGACCACTCCATCATCGCCGACGTCTACGGGACACCTGACGCCTACAAGCGCAATGCCGCGCTCGAGTTCGCCCGCAACGAGGAGCGCTACAAGTTCCTGCGGTGGGGCCAGAAGGCGTTCGACACCCTCCGGGTCGTCCCGCCCAACACCGGTATCTGCCACCAGGTCAACCTCGAGTTCCTGGCCCGAGTCGTCTTCGAGGCCGACGACGACTCCGGGTCAGGAAGGCTGGCCTACCCCGACACCCTGCTCGGCACCGACTCGCACACCACCATGATCAACGGCCTCGGCGTCCTCGGCTGGGGGGTGGGCGGCATCGAGGCGGAGGCGGCCATGCTGGGCCAGCCTGTCTCGATGCTCATCCCCCGCGTGGTGGGCTTCAAGCTCACCGGATCCCTCCCCGAGGGGGCCACCGCCACCGACATGGTGCTCACCGTGACCGAACTGCTCCGCAACCACGGCGTCGTCGGCAAGTTCGTCGAGTTCTACGGCGACGGCGTCGCCGCCGTCCCGCTGGCCAACCGGGCCACCATCGGCAACATGTCGCCCGAGTACGGCTCCACGTGCGCCATCTTCCCGATCGACGACGAGACCTTGCGCTACCTCAAGCTGACCGGGCGCGCCCCCGAGCGCATCGCCCTGGTCGAGGCCTACGCCAAGGAGCAGGGTCTGTGGCACGACCCTGCTGCCGAGCCTGACTTCTCCGAGCGCCTGGAGCTCGACCTGTCCACCGTGGTCCCCTCCCTGGCCGGGCCGTCCCGGCCCCAGGATCGGGTGCGCCTCGACGCGGCCAAAGAGGGATTCCGCACCTCGTTGCCCAAGATCCTCTCGGGCGGGGACTCTGGCGCCCACGCCGATGCGCCCGGCTCGGAGCGGGCAACCAACCCGACACCCGTGACCCTCGATGACGGCACCAGCTTCGACATCGACCACGGCCATGTCGTCATCGCCGCCATCACCAGCTGCACCAACACCTCCAACCCCGAGGTGATGATCGCCGCCGGTCTTCTGGCCCGCAACGCCGTCGAGAAAGGTCTCAGCTCCAAGCCGTGGGTGAAGACGACCCTGGCGCCCGGTAGCAAGACCGTCGTCGACTACTACGAGAAGGCCGGCCTCACCCCCTACCTCGACAAGCTCGGGTTCGATCTGGTCGGTTTCGGCTGCACCACCTGCATCGGCAACAGCGGCCCCCTGCTCCCGGCCATCTCCCAGGCCATCGACGACGGCGACCTGGCGGCGGTTTCGGTCCTGTCCGGGAACCGCAACTTCGAGGGCCGCATCAACCCCGACGTCCGCATGAACTACCTGGCCTCGCCTCCCCTCGTGGTGGCCTACGCCCTGGCCGGCTCCATGGACGCCGACATCGTGGCCGAGCCGATCGGCACCGACACCGACGGCAACGACGTCTACCTGGCCGACATCTGGCCGTCGCCCCAGGAGATCTCCGAGGTCATCTCGGCGTCGATCGACGCCAACCAGTTCCGCACCTCCTACGAGGGGGTCTTCGACGGCGACGATCGGTGGCAGGGCCTCGAGGTCCCTGAGGGCGATGCCTACGACTGGGACGACCAGTCGACCTATGTTCGCAACCCTCCGTACTTCAACGACATGCCGGCCTCACCGGGGGCGCTGTCGGACATCCACCAGGCCCGGGTCCTGGCCCTCCTCGGTGACAGCGTCACCACCGACCACATCTCGCCGGCCGGCAACATCCGAGCCGACGGGCCCGCCGGCCGGTGGTTGGTCGACGGCGGGGTGGAGCCCGGCGAGTTCAACTCCTACGGCTCCCGCCGGGGAAACCACGAGATCATGATCCGGGGGACGTTCGCCAACATCCGCCTGCGCAACCAGCTGGCGGCCGGCACCGAGGGCGGCGTAACCCGCCACCTTCCCGACGGCGAGGTCATGCCCATCTACGACGCGGCCCAGCGCTACCAGGCCGACGGCGTCCCCCTCGTGATCCTGGCCGGCAAGGAGTACGGCTCGGGCTCGTCGCGGGACTGGGCGGCCAAGGGCACCGCTCTCCTGGGCGTCGGCGCGGTGATCGCCGAGAGCTTCGAGCGAATCCACCGCTCCAACCTGGTGGGCATGGGGATCCTGCCCCTCCAGCTGGCCGACGGTTCGACCGTGGCGTCACTGGGCCTGACGGGAGAGGAGGTCTTCGACATCGTCGGGCTCGAGGGTCTCGACGCCGACGCCCCCCTGCCCGAGCAGCTGTCGGTCACCGCTGACGACACCTCCTTCGAGGTGACCCTGCGCATCGATACGCCGAAAGAGGCGGAGTACTACCGCCATGGGGGGATCCTCCCCTACGTGTTGCGCCAGCTGAAGGCCGGCACTTGATGGGCACGCAGGGCTGAGGCCGGCTCGCACGGCGGGGTCTGGCGCCGGCGGGGTCTGGCGCCGGCGGGGCCGGGCTGGCCGGGGTCGGGGTTTACCCCCTCCAATGAACCGAACGTTGCGGTTTTGGGGGGGTTGTGCACCGTAGGTGCCGCCTCGCGGTACAAAGGGTTCGCAAACCGAGATGGGCCGACACGTTCGGTTCGATACCGGCCTCTTTGCGATTCCTGCAGTTCCACCGGACCTTCCTTCGTCGTGAGGCCTGGGGCTCGGGTTGTGGAACCTCCGCCCGGTCCCGGCGAACAGAAGGTCCCCTCACCGACCCGCCCCCGCCGACGTAAGCCACGACCAGGGTCCCAACGCCAGA
Organism: Acidimicrobiales bacterium; assembly: GCA_051000755.1. Classification (GTDB taxonomy): domain Bacteria; phylum Actinomycetota; class Acidimicrobiia; order Acidimicrobiales; family Palsa-688; genus JALZAH01. The sequence continues at coordinate 6,143 of JBPCNZ010000025.1, forward strand.
CGCCGACTCGAGCCACACTCCAGGGTCGCCCAGCAGCCTCAGCCACCGACCCAACAACCACGGCCTCTGAGTCCCCGGCCGCCCCCCACCAGCCACCACGCCTCTCCTCGCTCATCGCGCCTTTGCCCCAGCTGCCACCATCGAACGTCGCCACGCGGCATCAGTCTCCCCCCGGGCCGGGCCGGGCCGGGCCGGGCCGGCGAGGCGGTCAGGCGCCGGCGGAGCGGGCGAGTGCGGACGGAGTGGGTCTGGCGCCGGCGGGAGAGGCGCCAGCGGGTTTTACCCCCTCGAATGAACCGAACGTTGCGGTTTTGGGGGGGTTGTGCACCGTAGGTGCCGCCTCGCGGAACAAAGGGTTCTCAAACGGAGATGGGCCGACACGCTCGGTTCATGTCGGCGGAGGGAGTGGCCCACGGTCCCTCCAGGTGGGGGACGGGCGGCGATCACCCCAGCGGACGGGCCAGGCTGAGGACGAGACCGGCCTGACCGAGGTGGTAGGTGGCGATCACCGTCAGGCGGCCTCGGCGCAGAGGTCTGACAAAGCGGTCCCATGCCAGGGTGGCGTCCGACACGTAGAACAGCAGGGCGCCAACGACGGCGGGGAACAGCCCCGACCCCCACGCCGTGATCACCATGGCGGACAGAGCGGCGATGTAGGCGACCACGGGTCCCACCAGCGCGGGATCGTCGCCGCGACCGACGGCGACGACGACGGTCCGGCCCACCACGGCCGCCCCCGCGACGACGACGAGCAGACCGAGGATGGCGAGACCCAGGGATCGTTGCTCGAGGGCGAAGCCGACGACGTAGCTCACGTGACCGACCAGGAACGAGCCCAGGCCGGCGACAAACGACCTCGGGGGCCCGAGCAGGAACATGTCCCCGGCCAGCGAACCCCCGAGGCCGACCACGAACCAGGCCCGCACCGAACCGTGGACGGGGTAGAGGGCGAGGGCGGCGGCGAGAAACAGGACCAACGTGGCCGGTTTGGCCAGCTGCTCCAGGCGCCGGCGCCCCGTGCCCACCGCCCCCCAGTCGATGATCGCGGCCCCGCCCCCCAGGCCGAGAAGGGCCGAGGCGAGGGCGTTCACGACCCGCCCGGTGGGTGCAGCCCGTACTGCCCGTTCAGGTTGGCGGCGATCACCTCGTCGAGTATGTCGAGCAGCGCCCGAGCCGGGGCACTCGGCCGGCCCCGGCGGCGCACCATGACCCCGACCCGCCGGGGGGGCAGGCCGTCCACCCTGATGGTGGCGAAGCTCCCGGCCACCTCGGTGGTGCCCGTCGCCGGCAGGAAGGCCGGACCGTAACCTCGGAAGCACAGTGAGGCCATGAGCCGGACGCCGTCCACCTCCGCCTTGGCGATCAACGTCACCCCGGCGGCGCGAGCGGCGCTGTCGATCTCGTCGCGAAAGGCGGTGCCCGACGCCGGCAGCAGCAGATGGCGACCGTCAAGATCCCCCATGGTGACCCGGTCCCGGCCGGCGAGAGCATCATCGGTCGGGACGACGAGGAGGAGATCCTCGTCGAAGAGCGCCCGCTCGGTCAGGTCGGGACTGGTCCTCGGCAGGTTGACCACGGTCATGTCGAGCGCCCCGCCGACCAGTCGGGGCTCGAGGGTGGCCGAGGTCCCGTCCCCGATGACCAGTCGGACCCGGGGATGGCGCTCACTGAGGCGGTCGACCAGCAGGGGTGCGAGCCATTGGGCGGTGGTGCCGATCATGCCCAGGCTGACCGAGCCCGCCACCTCGCTGCGCATGGCCGCCACATCGGAGACGGCGGCGTCGAGCTCGGCGGCGATGCGACGGGCCCGTTCGACGACCGCTTCGCCCTCCTCGGTCAACGTTCCCCGCTGGCGGTCCACCAACTGGACGCCGAGCTCGGTCTCCAGGCGGGCGACGTGGCTGGACACGTTCGACTGCACCGTGTGCAGGGCGGCGGCGGCCGCCGAGAAGCTGCCGTGATCGGCGATGGCCACTAGGGCCCGGAGCTGGCGCAGGTCCATCGCCACGACAGATACCACAATTCGTTATGGTCGAACCGATGTCGTTGCCGGCCGGTGGTGAGATCCTTGTCGTCGGCGCCATCAACGTCGACCTGGTGGCCCCCGTAGCCCACCTGCCCGGCCCCGGCGAGACGGTGGTGGGCACCGACCTGGGTCGCTATGGCGGCGGCAAAGGGGCCAACGCTGCGGTAGCCGCCGCTCGTGCCGGTGCCCACGTGCGCCTGATCGGGGCGGTCGGAGCCGATGATCTCGGCGAGGGCGCCATGGCCGAACTGAGGGCCGAGGGGATCGTCGTTGACGATGTGGCGGTCATCGACGGACCGTCCACCGGGGTGGCCCTGATCGTCGTGGACGCCGAGGGTGACAACCAGATCGCGGTGGCAGCCGGTGCCAACCACGCCATCGATGCCAACGCCGTGAGCCGGGCCATCGAGCGGGCCGGCGGTCAGGCTGGTTGCGTGATCGTGAGCACCGAGATCCATGCCTCGGCGGTGGTGGGCGCGGGTGCCACCGCCACCCACCCCCGTGTTTCGTGCGCGCTC
>JBPCNZ010000026.1:0-34369 GCA_051000755.1 Acidimicrobiales bacterium
AACGACGACTTCGAGACATACTGGAAATGGCACCTCGACAAAGAACTACAACGCACCCACCAGTCCCGATACGCAAACGGTGCCCTCCCAATCGCCGCGTAGCTCACTCCTGGAGCGCCGCACCCAAATGCGATCGTCGGGCCAGTGAAACATTCGGTGGCGATCCGCGGCGCCCTGCCCGACGCTCGTGGTTTTGGGTCGGGTGGGGAGGCTGTTTACTGAGCGGGTGAGGAAGCTGGTGGACTACGGCGAGGACGATCACCCTGGCGACGACCCGGAGCGGGCGCGGCTCGCCTGGGCCGTAGCGATCCTCGACGACTGTGACGAATGCGATGACCTTCCGGTGGAGCTGACCGTCGAAGAGCTCGGCCGGCCCGGGACGGGACTGGTCGCTCACCTCGGGCCCGCGACTGCCCGAAGCCTTCGGGCCGCACTCGTGACCGCACTGAGGGAGACCGGCCAGGACACCGAGGTGTAGGGGCATCCAGATGGGTTAACGGAGTCGACACGTCACGGTGACAAGCCGGTCATCAACGTCGCCGATCATGGCGAAGGCGCCTCGCCCTGTTCCGGCACGGGCGACACCTCAGCCCACGTTCTTGGGAGAGTCTCCATGGTCATAGATCCGGCTTCGCTGTCCATCGGGGCGCCTCCTGCGCCCACGCGTGAACCGGCCCGCACCTACAAGGCGATCGTCGACAACGAGACTCTCGAGGACTACTCCCTCCGTTACGCGCCCAAGTCCTTCCGCCGGTGGAGCGAGTTCACGGTGGCGTCTACTGCGCTCGGGGGGATCGCTTACCTGGCGGACTTCGCCATCGGCGCGTCCATCGCCATCACCCACGGCTTCGTGAATGCCCTGGTCGCGGTCCTGGTGGCGGCCCTGGTCATCTTCCTCACGAGCATCCCCATCGCCTACTACTCAGCCAAGTACTCGATCGACATGGACCTGCTCACCCGCGCCGCCGGGTTCGGTTATCTCGGCTCGACCATCACGTCGGTGGTCTACGCCAGCTTCACCTTCATCTTCTTTGCCTTGGAGGGGTCGATCATGGCCCAGGCCTTCAACTCCGGGTTCGGGCTGCCTCTTGCTCTCGGCTACATCCTGTCGTCGCTCATCGTCATACCATTGGTCGTGTTCGGCATGACGGCCCTGTCGAAGCTGCAGGTGTGGACCCAGCCGGTCTGGTTGGCGTTGATGTTCGCCCCGTTCGTCTACGTCGGTTTCGCCGATCCCCACAAGTACGCCCAGTTCAGTCATTTCGAGGGGCACTCCGGTAGCTCCTCGTTCAGCGCCCTCGGATTCGGGTTGGGCATGGGTGTGGCCCTGTCCCTCATCGCCCAGATCGGCGAACAGGTCGAATATCTGCGGTTCATGCCCCAGAAGACGGCCGCCAACGCCAAGAAGTGGTGGGCTGCAGTCATCGCCGCCGGTCCCGGCTGGGTCGTCCTGGGGGCGGCCAAGCAGCTCGGCGGAGGCTTCCTTGCCTTCTACGTGGCGACCAAGGTTGGACTCACCAACGCCGGGGAACCCATCCAGCAGTTCCTGGGCGGCTTTGGGTCGTTCCTCACGGCCGGAGCCCTGGCGTTGGCCGTCTTCTTCGTCATCCTGTCGCAGATCAAGATCAATGTGGTCAACGCCTACTCGGGGTCGTTGTCGTGGTCCAACTTCTTCTCCCGGATCTTTCACTGGCACCCCGGCCGCGTGGTCTGGATCTTCTTCAACGTTGGCATCGCCCTGGCCCTGATGGAGGCCGGCGCCTTCTCGTTCCTCAACACGGTGCTCGGGTTTTACTCCAACGTCGCCATCGCGTGGATCGGCGCCCTCGTCGCCGACCTGGTGGTCAACAAGCCCTTGAAGCTCAGCCCGCCGATGATCGAGTTCAAACGAGCGCACCTCTACAACATCAACCCGGTCGGCTTCGGGTCCATGGTCATCGCCTCGGTCGTATCGATCCTCGCCTTCTACAACGCCTTCGGTGCCTACCCGGCCGCCTTCTCCACGTTCATCGCCCTGGTGTTGGCATTCGTCCTGTCGCCCGTGTTCGCCTTGCTCACCAAGGGCAAGTACTACATCGCCCGGACCGACGATCTGGTCGAGCCCCTCATGGTCGACGGCCAGCTCTCGTCGGCCACCCTTGAGTGCTCGGTGTGCGCCCACACGTTCGAACGGCCCGACATGGCCGGCTGTCCCTTCCACGGCGCGCCCATCTGCTCGCTGTGCTGCAGCCTCGACAAACAGTGCCACGACATGTGCAAGAAGACCCCGAGCGCCGACTCCGTCGCGGTCGAGCCTCCCCGGCGAGCCCGGATCTAGCAGGAACGTGGTCACCTACGAATACCGGTGCCCGGCCTGTGGACCGTTCACCACCGTTCGCCCCATCGGCGGAGCCGAGTCGTCGGTCCCTTGTAGGCGCTGCGGCGAACCGGGATGGCGAATCTTCAACTCGCCGACGCTGGCTCGGAATCCGCCAGCGGCAATCCGCCGGGCCCGCCGGCGAGAGGAAGCCAGCGGGTCCGACCCCGCCGTCGTGCACCGTGGCCCGGAGACCACCGCCCAGGGCGTCCCGACGGTCACCAAGCGGAGCGGCCGGCGACCGCGGCTCCCATCTCTCTGATCTCGCCCGAACCCTGAGGAGCTCTTGTGCCCAATGTCGTCTTCGGCGTGGACCAGTCGAAATCCATGCGGGACCAAGCGGCGCCCGGGCACAACCGGTGGCACCCTGATGTGCCGGTTGTAGCCATGGTCAAGCCCGGTGACGAGTTCCGGGTGGAGTGCCGCGAGTGGACCGATGGCCAGATCGGAAACAACGACTCTGCGAACGACGTCCGCGACGTCGATCTCTCCGTTGCCCACATGCTGAGCGGGCCGGTCGGGATCGAGGGAGCCGAGCCCGGCGATCTGCTCATCGTTGACATCCTCGACCTCGGTCCGATCCCCCAGGAGTCCGGTCCGGTGCCGGGCCAGGGCTGGGGGTACACGGGCGTCTTCGCCAAGACCAACGCCGGGGGTTTCCTCACCGATTACTTCCCTGACGCGGCGAAGGCCATCTGGGACTTCCACGGCCAGGAGGCGACATCCCGCCACCTCCCCGGTGTGTGCTACACCGGCATCACCCATCTCGGCCTCTTCGGTACCGCACCGTCTGCCGAGCTCCTGTCCCGGTGGAACCGGCGGGAGCAGGCCCTCATCGACACGGACCCGGACCGGGTGCCGGCTCTGGCCCTGCCGCCCCTCGAGGACGGGGCCCTCATCGGTGACCTCACCGGAACCGAGCTCGAACGCATCGCTCGTGAGGGGGCCCGTACCGTGCCGGCGCGGGAGAACGGCGGCAACCATGACATCAAGAACCTGACCCGCGGCTCGAGGGAGTTCTACCCGGTGCTGGTGCCGGGCGCCAAGCTCTCCGGGGGCGATCTCCACTTCAGCCAGGGAGATGGCGAGATCACCTTCTGCGGTGCATCGAGATGGGCGGCTACATCGACCTCCACGTCGACCTCATCAAGGGCGGCATGGCCACCTACGGGGTGACGACCAACTCAACGCCGTGGAGTATCTGAAGAAGTTCGGTTTCAGCGGCGAGCAGGCCTACCTGTTGCTCGGCAGCGCCCCGATCGAGGCGCGGATCAGCGGCATCGTTGACATTCCCAACGCCTGCTGCTCGCTGTACCTGCCCACCGCCATCTTCGACTTCGACATCCGCCCTTCGGCCACGGGGCCGGCATGGACCAACCGGGGAAGCTGCGCCCTGACCTCCGGTTGATGCGGGTTCATGAGGTTGAAACACGGCGGAAGCTGGCGGGAAACACCGCGTCTCTAGGTTGGTCGGTGACTCACATCGTGAGGCGCGCCTAGGGTTCCGCCGGTCCTCGGATCGGGTCTGGTCCGAGAGGCGAGGCGATTGTCTGCTGCAGTGCCGCAGCGGCGTTCGTTCCACGGCGGGATAAAAGCCCGGGAGGCCAGCCAGCCCGGCTGCCTCGCCGGGCGCGACCCGTGGAGGACCTGTCCGTGAGCTTCGACGAAACGAGCCTGCACGACCGTTACGGCCCGGAGGCCCGGGCCGCAGTAGCGGCCGAAGCGCGCCTGCCGACCACCCGATGGGAGGAGGAGGTGACCCGGGGGCTCGCTCTCGGGCTGCCCGGCGCCGATTCCATCGTGGACCGACGCATCCCGACGTTCTCCCGGGGCGAGCTTCCCCACTTCGCCGGAATCAACACCTTCCTCAAGGCCCCCTATGTGGAGGACGCGGGTCGCGCCGGCGAGTATGACGTCGCCGTCTTCGGAGCGCCTTTCGATGGTGGGACCACCTACCGGCCCGGGACGCGGTTCGGTCCCCAGGGGATCCGGCGGATCTCGGCGCTGTACGGGCCGTACAGCTTCGAGCTGGGCGTCGACCTGCGGGAGTCGATCACGGTCTGCGATCTGGGCGACATCTTCACCATCCCCGCCAACATCGAAAAGACCTTCGACCAGATCACCAAAGGTGTCAGCCACGTGTACGCGTCGGGGGCGTTCCCGGTGGTGCTGGGCGGCGACCACTCGATCGGCTATCCCACCACGAGGGGGGTGGCCGAGCATCTCGACGGCAAGCTCGGGATCATCCACTTTGATCGCCATGGCGACACTCAGGAGACCGATCTCGACTAGCGGATGCACACCACCCCGTGGTTCCATGCCACCAACCTCCCCAACGTCCCGGCCGAGAACCTGGTCCAGGTAGGGATCGGGGGTTGGCAGGCGCCCCGCCCGGGAGTGGCGATCGGACGCGAACGCCAGACGACGATCATGACGGTCACCGACTGCGTGGAGATGGGGATCGAGGCTGCCGCGGAGCGAGCTCTCGAGGTGGCCTGGCACGGAGCCGAAGCGGTCTGGTTGTCGTTCGACGTCGACTGCCTCGACGCCGCGTTCGTGCCTGGCACTGGGTGGCCCGAGCCCGGGGGATTCCTGCCCCGCGAGGTCCTCAAGTTCATCCAGCTGATCGCCGAACGGCCGCTGGCGGGCATCGAGGTCGTGGAGTGCTCACCGCCCTACGACAACGCGGATATCACCTCGCTGATCGCCACCCGGGTGATCTGCGACACCCTCGGCTGCCTGGTGCGAGCCGGGCACCTGCCGAAGAACGGAGCACAATCGTGACGACCACCGAAGCCCGACCCGACGAGCAAGGCGAGGTCGACTCCACCGACCTGGCCGGCCTCGGCTACATCCAGCGACTGCATCGGCGCCTCGGTCCCTATTCGTCGTTCGCCGCCGGCTTCTCGTTCGTTTCCATCCTGACAACCGTCACCGAGTTCTTCGGATTCGGTTACGGCTTTGGCGGCGCTGCGTTCTTCTGGACCTGGCCCCTGGTCTTCGCCGGACAGTTCCTCGTCGCCCTCTGCTTCGCCGAGCTGGCCGCCCACTACCCGATCGCCGGGTGCATCTACCAGTGGTCGCGACGCCTGGCCGGGGACCTGGCCGGGTGGTTCGCGGGATGGATGATGCTCCTGGGCCAGATCGTCAGCGTGGCCGCCGCCGCCATCGTCCTCCAGGCCACCCTGCCCACGGTGTGGTCCGGCTTCCAGCTGGTCGGCACCAACACGCCATCACCAGCTCTTCGGGTGCCACCAACGCCGTGATCCTGGGCGGCCTGCTGGTCGCCCTCACCACGCTGGTCAATGTCATCGGCGTCGAGGTCATGGCCATCATCAACAACGTCGGGGTGACCTGTGAGCTGGTGGGCGTCGTCGCCCTGGTCGGGCTGCTGTTCGCTCATGCCCAGCGGGGCCCGGCCGTGGTGGCGCAGACCAACGGGGTGGCCGCACACGGCAGCTACCTGTGGCCGTTCCTGGTGTCCACCCTGATGGCCTGCTACGTCATGTACGGCTTCGACTCCGCCGGCGAGCTGTCGGAGGAGACCCGTGATCCCCGACGCACCGCGCCCCGCTCCATCCTGCGGGCCTTGGCCATCTCCGGCCTGGGCGGCATCCTGCTCCTGCTGGCCGCCCTCATGGCCGCCGGCAAGCTGAGCGACCCCAACCTGGCCAGCGGTGGGCTGCCGTTCATCATCACTGACCGGCTGGGGTCGACCATGGGCAAGGTCATCCTGGTCGACGTGAGCATCGCCGTGTGCGTGTGCACGCTGGCCATCCAGACCGCCGGGTCGCGGATGCTGTTCTCCTTGGCCCGGGACGGGGTGCTACCTGGCAGCCGGCTGCTCGGTCGGGTCTCCAAGCGCCGAGGAACACCGGTGCTGCCGGCTGTCGTGGTCGGTGTGGTGGCGGTGGGGGTGCTGGTCGTCAACGTGGGTCAGGCTCAACTCTTCGCCGCCCTGGGCAGCCTCGCGGTGGTCATCGTCTACCTGGCCTACCTGGGGGTCACGGGGCCGTTGCTGCTCCGCCGCCTCAGGGGCTGGCCCGGAGCAGCACCTCCCGGGGAGCCCGGTCGCTTCTCGCTCGGCCGATGGGGACTTCCTGTCAATGTGGCCGCGGTGGCTTGGGGCGCCTTCATCTGCGTCAACACCGCATGGCCGCGCCAGGCGGTCTACGACCCGGGACCCGCCCACCACTGGTACCTGCACTACTTCTCGCTGTTGTTCATCGCCGTGGCGCTGATCGTGGGTGGGATAGCCCATCGGTGGGCCCGGCGCACCGTCGGCGCTGGTGAGGGCCCCGTCTCCGCCTGAGCGAGTGCAGGAAGCCACTCGCCGGGGAGCAACGCGGCTCTCGTGCATCACGGGTCAAGCGCCCTCAGATCACGGGCCTGCCAGGGTCAACGCAGCGGTCTGGTCACTGGTGGGATCGCTGCTCGGCCTCTTTGGCCTGAGCCTCGGCGCGGGCCTTGTCAGCCTCGGCCTCTTTGACGGCGACATCGCGCTCCGCGTCAGCCTTTTCTTGCTGTGCTTCGCCTTCGTCCTTCAAAGACTGGTTGCCGCTCAAGGCGCCAGCAGCTTCCTTGGCCTTGCCTTTGAGTCCTTCTACTGCGCCCTGAGCGCCAGCTTCTGGTCCCGACTCCTTGGCCATGATCGCCTCCTTGGGGTGGAATCCAGTGGTACCTACCCATCCCATCGGACTCCACACCGATCTACGACTTCAGGTTCTGGTGGGACGGGCGCGGGCGGCGTTGGTCCGAAGCGTGCGGGGCTCGTCGCGCCGGACGGCGAGGCCCGAGGCGTCCTGGCGCACCTGGTAGGTGGGTTGGGGGGCGACGGCGGGGCCGCGACGCACGGCGCCGGTCATGACGCGGCGGGGACGGTGCTGTCGGCGGCGAGCTCGAGGGCATTCAGGAAGCCGGAGAACCCGGCAGGGGTTCTGCCTGCTCGCCGGGCCGAGGTGATCACGACGAGGTCGCTGTCCCATCCCACCCGATAACCAGCGGTGGCCAACGCCCGGACCAGAGCCACATCCTCATGGCAGGGGACAGCCTCGAAGCCGCCCACGTCCAGGTAGGCCTCGGCGCGCACGCCCAGATTGGCGCCGTGAATGTGACGATCCGAGCGCCGATAGTGGCCCACTGCCGCGGTCCGCACATGGGGGTGGCGTTCGGACCAGTCGGCGACGGCCACGGCGCCGGCCACGGCGTCCGCGCCCCGCCCGGCGTGGTCGACCTGGCGGACGAACCACTGTGGCGGCACCCGAGAATCGGCATCGGTGGTAGCCAGCCATGTCCCCGACCCGCCGAAGCGCGCCAGCAGGTTGGCGGCACCGGCCCGGCGCGCCGCCCCCACCGAGCGCTCCGTGATTATCACGGTGAAGATGTCGGCGACGGTGCGGGCCGCGGCGGTCGATGCCACCCGCTGGGCGGTGGTGTCCCGGCAGTCGTCGAGGACCACACAGATGGCCACCGGCACGGCGACCGCGGCGGCGGCGATCAACAGCGAGTCCAGGCAGGCGCCGATGAGCTCGGCCTCGTCGTTGGCCGGCAGCACCACACCGACCCGCCGGATCGGCGCGGGCGGGAGCGCGCTCAGGCGCCGAACGCCTTGACCACGGCGGGACAGAAGGCGTCCAAGTCGTCGGGGTTGCGCGAGGACACGATGGTGTTCGGCCCGTTGGTGTCGACCACAACCTCCTCGTCGGCGCGGGTGCCGCCAGCGTTGGCGATGTCGGTGGCCAGGCTGGGCCACGAAGCCAACCTGCGGCCCTTGACTACGTCCGCCTCCACCAGGGTCCACGGGCCGTGGCAGATGGCCCCGATCGGCTTGCCCGCATCCACAAAGCCGCGCACGAACCGCACGGCACCGGCATTCATGCGCAACCGGTCGGGATTGACCGTCCCCCCCGGCAGGAGCAGGGCGTCATAGTCGTCCACTGACACCTCGGCCACGGTCCGGTCAACCGAGAACCGCTCCGCCGGGTTGATATCGCCGTTCATAGCCTGGATCTCACCTGACTCCAACGAGACCACATCGGCGGTGGCGCCGGCCTCGATCACCGCGTTGCGGGGCTGGACCAGCTCTACCTGCTCGACACCGCTGGCGGCGAGTATGGCAATACGACGACCGGAAAGGGACTCGGGCATGCGGCTTCCTCCAGGGTTGACCACCCCAGCCGTACCCCCTACAGCCAACGGAAAACCTGCTCCTGTCGCCGATCGGGGGACCGAACGCAACCGTTGCGGTCCGAGCCCCGAGCCGAGCGCAAAGACGGACCCGGCTCTCTCTTTCGGAGCGGCAGCCGCAAACTGATCCCGAGACGCCCGTCGACGCCCGTTTGGGCTGCGAATGAACCGGAATGTGGTCAGCACCTCGATAGCGCCCCGGTTGCGGCCACCTCGGATTGGGGACGATGACCGGAACACCCTCTTTCTTCTCCGTTCCGGCGGAGGAGCAACCAGAGGACATTCGAGAGGAAGAACACGATGTCGAGACGGCACGACAAGAGCCCCGGCGACGCCCGTAAACCCTTCTCCGACGTAGGAGGGCCCCAGGCCAGGCACGCACAAACCCACGACACCCGCCGTGAGGAGGCGACACGGCCCAAGGCGGCGGAGGGTGACGTCGACGACTTCGAGGCTGATCTGCAGGCCGACCAGTCCGCTGGTGGCCATGTGGACGAGAGTGTGGCGGCGACCGATGACAAGGGCCTTAAAGCGGAGATCACTGGGTTCGATCGATCGGATCTGAAGCGGCTCTCAATCCTGACCGTCGGTACGGCGTTGGACCAAGGGGCGACCTACGTGGATCTCAACGACCGCGAGCGAGGACCTTTCAAAGCGATCGGGTCGCAGGAAGCGGGGGCCGGCAACCGCTATGTCGCCAAGCGCGACACCGACTACGAGATCTGGGACCGCCTGGTCGGTCAGGGACGCGTGCCCGACGTCGAACGCCCCGAGTGAGATCGGTAGCCGCGTGCCTGTCCTGATCGGCACCTCCGGCTGGCATTACCGGCACTGGCGGGGCGGCCTCTACCCCGAAGGTCTGGCAGCGAATCGGTGGCTCGCCCACTATGCGGAGCGGTTCGCCACCGTCGAGGTCAACAACGCCTTTTACCGCCTGCCGGACACCGGGACCTTCTCTACCTGGGCGGCCACCCTGCCGGACGACTTCCGTATGGCGGTCAAGGCCAGCCGGTACCTTACCCACGTCCGCCGGCTGCGCGACCCCACCGAGCCGGTGGGTCGCCTCATGGACCGGGCCCAGGGGCTGGGCTCGAAGCTGGGTCCCGTCCTGCTGCAGCTACCACCGAACCTGCCCGCCGATCTGGGGGCGTTGGAACGGACGTTGGCGGCGTTCCCCACCGGGACCCGGGTGGCGGTCGAGCCCCGCCACGACAGCTGGTTCGGTTCCAGCCTCCGCAGCCTGCTGGCGGAACGGGACGCCGCCCTGTGCCTCACCGACACCGATGGAAAGGGTGGGCCACGGTGGCGCACCGCGGCCTGGGGGTACGTGCGGTTCCACCACGGCCGGGGGAGCCCGCCGTCGTGCTACGGGCGTACGGCTCTGCGGACCTGGGCGTCGGAGCTGGCCGACCAGTGGCCTGCGAGCGCCGATGTCTACGCGTACTTCAACAACGACACCAACGGATGTGCCCCGCGGGACGCCCAACGCTTCGCCTTGGCCGCCGGGGCGGTAGGCCTGGCCCCGACCCGGGTGCCGTCGGCCCGGGAGGTGCCCGCCGCTGAAGGTGCGCCCTGACGTCCATACGCTCTTGCCCACCCTGAGCCGTCCTCCACCACAACAATGTCAGGGGGCGGGCCGGATGCGTACGGCGCAGAGCTTGAACTCGGGCATGCCGCTGATGGGGTCGAGGGCGGCGACGGTCAGCTGGTTGGCCGCCCGCCGCCCGCCCCAGTGGAAGGGGGCGAAGACCGTGTCGGCGCGGATGTCGGTGGTGATGTCGGCCCGGAAGGTCACGGTCCCGCGTCGGCTTTCGACGATAACGTCGCCTTCCCCGGTGATCCCGAGGCTGGTGGCCAGGTCGGGGTGGATCTGCAGGCGGGGTTCGGGTTGGGCCTCCTGCAGGCGTCTCACTCGGCGGGTCTGGCTGCCCGAGTTGTAGTGCTCGCGGTAGCGGCCGGTCGTGAAGAAGACGGGGTAGTCGACGTCGGGTTCCTCGGCCGCGGGGCGGTGGCCGACGGCGACGAAGCGGGCCCGGCCGTCGGGGTGGGCGAAACGCTCGGCGAAGAGCCGGGGCGTGCCGGGATCGTCGGTGGCGGGGCAGGGCCAAAACACGCCGGGTCCCTCGTCTAGGCGTTGGTAGGTGATGCCGGCGTAGTCGGCCCGGCCCCCGGCGCTGGCCTGACCGAGCTCGGCGAAGACATGCTCGGCGTTGTCGAAGGCGAACCGCTCCCCATGGCCCAGCCGGGCAGCGAGGGCGCAGAGCACGTCGATGTCACTGCGCACGCCCGGTGGTGGGATGGTGGCCTGCCGGCGGCGAAGGACTCGGCCCTCGAGGTTTGTGGTCGTGCCGTTCTCCTCGGCCCACTGGGTGACGGGCAGGATCACGTGGGCCAGGTCCGTGGTGTGGTTGGGGAAGGCGTCGAGCACGGCCAGGCAGTCGAGTTGGCCGAGCTGTTCGGTGACGCGCCGGGCGTCCGGTGAGGCGACGGCGACATTCGACCCGACGACAACCATGGCCCGCAGACCGTCGTCGGCACCGATGCTGTCGAGCATCTCGACGGCGCTGCGCCCCGGTCCGGGCAGCTCCGCCGGGTCGACCCCCCACACGGCCGCTATTGCGGCGCGATCGGCGTCATCGCCGATCAGACGGTATCCGGGGAGCTGGTCGGCTTTCTGGCCGTGCTCGCGGCCTCCTTGGCCGTTGCCCTGGCCGGTGAGACAGCCGTAGCCGCTGGCCGCCTGGCCTACCTTGCCGAGAGCCAGCATCAGGTTGATCAGCGCGGAGACGGTGTCGACGCCCTTGGACTGCTGCTCGGGGCCGCGGCCGCTCAACAGGATCGACGCCGGTTCGGCCAGGGCCCGCACAGCCTGGCGGAGCTCGGCCTCGCTCACCCCGCTGGTCCGCTCGACGCGATCGGGCGACCAGTCGGCGACCGAGTCGCGCACCGAGGACCACCCGATGGTCCGCTCGTCGATGTAGCGCTGGTCGATCATCCCGCCGGCCACAGCCAGGTGGAGCATGCCGACGGCGACAACGAGGTCGGTCCCGGGGACCGGTTGGATGTGCAGGTCGGCGACCTGGGCGGTGGCGCTGCGGCGGGGATCGACAACGATCAGGGTTCCGCCCGCGTCCCGCTGGCGCTCCAGCCATGGCATCAACGGGGGCATGGTGTCAGCCGGGTTGGATCCCCACAGCATCACCGTGTCGGCGTCGGCGACGTCGGCGAGGGGGAAGGGCATGCCCCGGTCGATCCCGAACGCCCGGTTCTGGCCCGCCGCCGCCGACGACATGCAGTAGCGACCGTTGTAGTCGATGTTGGCGGTGGCCAGCGCCACGCGGGCGAACTTGCCGAGGAGGTAGGCCTTCTCGTTGGTGAGCGCTCCGGAGCCGAACACGCCCACGGCGTCGGGACCGTGGTCGGCCCGGACCCGCTCGAGGCGGGCCGCAAGCTCGTCCAGGGCGTCCCAGGTGGCCGCCTTGAGCCGGCCGGAGCGGTCGCGGACCTGGGGTTGGAGCAGGCGGTCGGGGTGGGTGAGCAGCTCCACCGACGTCCAGCCTTTGACACACATCCGCCCCTGGTTGACGGGGAAGGACGGGTCGGCGGGCACCTCGCAGGTGGGGGGATCCCCGTCGGGATGGGCCTGAGCGACCTGCAGGTGCATCCCGCACTGCAGGGCACAGTACGGGCAGTGGGTGGCTGTCGTGGTGGGGGCGGCCACGGCGTCGTCGCCGCCTACGGCGAGGACCTCGACGGTGGCGCCCCATACCCGGACCGGCCACACCCTCACCCCGGGGGATCGGCCATCCAGGCAGCGCCCGCTGGTCAGATCGAAGCGATGCTTGTGCATGGGGGAGGCGACATAGTCGGCGTCGCCGGTGGAGCCGAGGATGCCACGGGCCAACACGTTGGCTCCCGACACCGGGTCGCGATTGTCGACTGCTCGGAGGCGGGCGGCGGGCTCCCCGCCGGCCCCCGGCAGCAGGAACAAGGCGATCTGCTCGCCGCCCACCAGGGCCGCGACGCCCCGCCCGGTCTCGAGCTGGCGCAGCGAGCAGACCCGCACCCAGCGACGATTCGTCACCGGCGGGCGGCGGACAGCTCGACGTGCTCCCACGCGGGTGCGGGACGGGGCTGGCCCCGTTCGGTCACGACCGCGATGTCGGGATCAGGGTCCTCGGAGTTGACGAACGTCCTGAACCGGGCCAGGCGGGCCGGGTCGGCGAGGGTCTCGGCCCACTCACAGCCGTACCGTTCCACGTGTCGGGCCATGTCCTCCTCCAACTCGGCGGCTACTCCGAGGGTGTCGTCGAGGACGACCCGGCGCAGATGGTCGATCCCGCCGTCGAGGCCGTCGAGCCACGAGGCGGTGCGTTGCAAACGGTCGGCGGTGCGGATGTAGTACATCAAGAATCGGTCGATCATCCGGATCAGGGTCTGGGTGTCGAGATCCTCGGCGAGCAGGTCGGCGTGACGGGGCCGGGTCCCCCCGTTGCCGCACACATACAGGTTCCAGCCTTGCTCCGTGGCGATCACCCCGACATCCTTGCCTTGGGCCTCGGCGCACTCCCGGGCGCAGCCGGACACGGCCATCTTGACCTTGTGGGGGGACCGCAGACCCCGGTAACGCAACTCCAGGTCGACGGCCAGGGCGGTCGAGTCCTGCACCCCGAACCGGCACCAGTTGGTACCCACACACGACTTCACGGTGCGCATCGCCTTGCCGTAGGCGTGACCGGACTCGAAACCGGCATCCACCAGACGGCACCAGATGGCCGGCAAGGCGTCGATGCGGGCCCCGAGGAGATCGATGCGCTGGCCGCCGGTGATCTTCACGTACAGCCCGAACTCCTGGGCCACCTGGCCCAGCACGATCAGGCGCTCGGGGGTGATCTCCCCGCCGGGCACGCGGGGCACGACCGAGTAGGTGCCGTCCCGCTGCATGTTGGCCAGGAGATGGTCGTTGGTGTCCTGCAGCGAGGCTCCCTCCCCGTCCAGGATGTGTCCGTTCTCCTGGGACGCCAGGATGGAGGCCACGGTCGGCTTGCACACCTCGCAACCGGCGCCGGTCCCGTGACGGGCGATGAGCTCGGAGAAGGTGGTGATCTGCTCCAGGCGGATCAGGTCGAACACCTCTTGGCGCGACAGGGCGAAATGCTCGCACAGCCGGCGGGTCATCTCGATGCCTGCGTCGGCCAGCCCGGCCCGGACCAGGTCGGTCAGCTGCGGCACACAACCACCGCATCCCGTACCCGCCATCGTCGCCGCCTTGACCGCCGCCACGTCTGCCGTGCCCGTTTCCGTCACGCAGTCGGCGACCGTCTCGCAGATGGTTCCCTTGGCCACGTTCTCGCAGGAGCAGATGGTGGCCGAGGCCGACAGCACTGCCGGGCCGCCCCCGGGGCCGGACGCCGACGCGGGGTCGGCTCCGGGGGTGATCAGGGAGGCGGGCACCTCGGGGGTCGAGGTGTCGCCCGCCGCCATGGCGGCCAACAGGTCGAACCCGGTGGCGTCGCCGACGAGGACACCGCCGGTGATCCGGCCGTCCTCGTTGATCACCAGCCGTTTGTGGACCAACGCCACGTCATCGCTGAAGGTGATGGTGGCCGCCCCCGGTGCCCGGGCATGGGCGTCACCGAAGCTGGCCACGTCGACGCCCAACAACTTCAGCTTGGTTGGCGTGTCGCCGCCCTCGAAGGTGGCGTCGCCGCCGCAGACGGTCTCGGCGACCACCCGGGCCATCTGGTAGCCCGGCGACACCAGACCGTAGATCCGGCCCCCCACCAGAGCGCACTCGCCGATGGCGTAGATCGACGGGTCTGACGTCCGGCACCGCTCGTCGACCACCACGCCACCTCGTTCGCCAACCTCCAAGCCGCAGGAGCGGGCCAGGTCGTCGCGGGGTCGGATCCCGGCGGCGAAGACCACCGTCTCGGTGGCCAAGCGCGCTGTCTCCCCTGGCTCGTCGAGTGTTGTCAGGTCGACGCCGTCCACCGCGCCACCGTCGGGCGAGCTCACCGCGGTGACACTCGTCGAGGTGTGTACGGCCACACCCAGGGCCTCGATCCGCCGGCGGAGCAGGTGCCCGCCCGCCTGGTCGACCTGGGCGACCATCAGCCGGGGGGCGAGCTCGACGACTTCGGTCGCCAGCCCGCACGAGCGCAGGGCGTTGGCCGCCTCCAACCCGAGCAGGCCGCCACCGACGACGACACCATGGGCCCGGCCCTTCGCCCACCGGCGGATCGCATCGACATCATCGATGGTCCGGTACACGAAGCAACCGGGAGCCTCCCGGCCCGGCACCGGCGGAACGAACGGCACCGACCCCGTTGCGAGGATGGCGATGTCGTAGTGCACCTGGCGCCCGGTGTCCGTGACGATAAGGCGGTCCTGGCGGTCGATGCTGACCACCTGCTCCCCGCTCAGCAACGTGACGGCGCCGTCTCCCATCACCTCCGCATCCCCTAGGCCCAGCTCGTCAGGGTTGGTCCCTTCGAACAGGCTGGAGAGATGGACCCGGTCGTAGGCGGCCTGGGTTTCCTCGCCGAGGATCACCACATCCCAGGTTCTCGTCGCGCCCCGGCGGACCAGGGCCTCGACCACCTTGTTGCCGACCATACCGTGACCGATCACCACCACCTTCGGACGGGGCGCCATCAGGCCGGTGCCGCCACAGCAACGTCGGCCCCCACGCCGGCCCGGCGCCTGAGGTAGACCGCCCAGGTCACGGCGGCAAAGACGACATACGACACAAGGAACGCCCACAGCGCCGGGGCGGACCACGCAGAATGAGCGATGGCCACCGCCGCCTTGTCGGCCGGTGTCCTCGCCGCCTTCTCCAAGGCGGAGATGTGCAGGCTGGACTGGCGGATCACCACCTGGACCCCGACCCCGCCCAGCGCGCCGATGGCGCCGGCAATCCCTATCACCGCCGCCGCCCGCCGCTTGAACTCCACCGCCGTCGCGTCCCGGTCGGCGCCCGCCTCGGCCGCCGTGCGAAGCCCGAGTCCGGAGAACACCGACGGGATCATCTTGTAGGTGGAGCCGTTGCCCATGCCGGCCAGAACGAAGATGACCTGGAAGGCGGCAAAGAACAGGGCGAAACTGTGGTTGTCGACGCCGATGATCGCAGCGGCGGTGAAGACGGCCATGCCAGCGAAGGTGGCCATGGTCACCTTGGCCCCGCCCAGCCGGTCGGCCAGCCAGCCACCCACCGGACGAGACAGCGAACCGAGCAGGGCACCGGTGAAACCGATCCGGCCAGGTAGGTGGCGACGAAGCTGTGGTGAGCCAGGAAGGTCGGAAAGCTGTTCTTGATCACGAGGGGCAGGGCGAAGGAGTACCCGATGAACGACCCGAACGTGCCGATGTAGAGGAACGACAGGACCCAGGTGTGACCGATGCGAAGGGCGGCCCCGTAGGACGCGCCATCGGTCCTGGCTTCGGTGAGGCTGTCCATGTACACCCACGCGGCGACCGCGGCCGCCACGATGAAGGGAAGCCATATCAGCCCGGCGTACGCCAGATGCACGGGATGTCGGGTCAACTTCACGGCTGCGGCCGGGATGCCGACGATCACCACCAGCGGTACCAGGAGCTGGGCCACGGCCACCCCCAGGTTCCCGCCGGCGGCGTTGACGCCGAGGGCCCAACCCTTCTTGCGCTCTGGATAGAAGAAGGAGATGTTGGCCATCGACGACGCGAAGATGCTGCCTCCCACACCCGCCGATGCCGCGCACAGGGCCAGCACCCACATCTGGCTGTTGTGGGCCTGATGGACGAGCCAGTGGCTGGGCACCACGACCGCCAACAACAGTGCCGGCAACAGCAGCAGGGTGGCACTGAACGCCGTCCATGCCCGACCGCCGAATCGGGTGACCGCGAACGTGTAGGGGATGCGAAGGACCGAGCCGATCAGGTTGGGGAGCAGGGTGAGGACGAACTGCTCGGAGACCGACAGGCTGATGCCGATGTCGGCCAGGTTGAGGACCACGATCGTCCACACGACCCAGATGCAGAACCCGAGATGGTCGGTGACCATCGACAGCACCAGGTTCTTCTTGGCGATCCTGGCGCCCCCCGTCTCCCAGAACGTCTCGTCGTCAGGATCCCAGCGGTCGATCCAGGAACCTCGGCGAGTCCCGACGGCGGCCCCGAACTCGGGTGTCGCAGAAGTACGGGTCGGTCCTTCCAGCGTGCTCATTGGCCCAAGTAGACCCGGGCCGTGATTCCATACCGTTGCCGGGCGCCGAACGCTCGATGACGACGGACTCCGGAGCCGTGGTGGCCGTCGGCGCGTTCGCCGAAACACCACCGAAACAACGATCAGGACCGCGACAAGTCGGGCCTCGGCGGAGTGGCCGCCGCGTTGAGCCGGTACCCCCGCCGCACCGCCGTCTCGATCCCCGCCCCTGCGGGGCCGAGCTTTGCCCGCAGGCGGCCCACGGCCGTCTCCAGCACATGCGGATCGACCCGCGGATCGTCCCACACGTCGCGCAGCAGAGCCTGACGGGTGACCGTGGCCCCCGGCCGGGACGCCAGCTTGGACAGGACAGCGGCTTCCAGGTCCGTCAAGCGCACCGGGGCTCCGCCGACCACAGCCACCGAACCCTGCAGGAGCAGGTCGACCCCACCGATCCGGTACTGCCGGCGGCGAACCAGGAGCATCTCGGAGACCAGACGCACAAGTGAGCCCAACCGCCACAGGTCGGGAAAGACCGGCCCGGCGATGCCTTCGTCCACGGCTGCGGCGGCGCACACCGGACCCACGCAGGCGACGGTCATCCCGCCATTCAGAGCCTCGAGGAGCGGGCCTGACCGGCCCGCGACCTCGGCCAGACGGACGAAGTTCCGCAGCGCCGGGGCGGCCGTGAACGTGACTGCGTCCACGCCACCTTCGCAACACATGCCCACCAACCGCAGGGCCGGGTCCCGGTCCTCGGGGAGCGTCCAGCGGTAGACCGGCACCCCGACCACCTCGGCTCCGGCGTCGGACAGGGTGCGGAGAAGGTCCAGGCGATCGTCGCGGTGCAACTGCACCGCCACCCGCTTCCCCGCGATCGGCTCCTCCAGCAGCCGCGCCCCGACCGACGCGAGCTGCTCGCTGCCCGCCCGCCACCACACGCCGAGACCGGCGATCCCGACAGCAGCCGCGGCCTTGGGACCCCGTGCCGCGATGCGGGTTTCCACGAAGGCGTCCCGCAGTGCCTCGTCGAGTCCCCACGTGGCGGCCAGACCCAACCAGCTACGCATCCCCAGACCCGTGTTGGCCACGAGATAGTCGGGCGGATCGGCGATGAGCTTCTCGGTGAGCGCCCTCAGCCGCACATCGTCGCCGAGCGGCAAGGTCCTGATCGACGGTCCCCGAATGACATCGACGCCCAGGCGTGTCAACATCAGCGTCTGCTCGTCGCTGCGCCGGTCGGCGGTGACGCCGACGGTGAAACCGCACAACTCGGGCGCCCTGGACACAAGATGCACCGTAGAAGGCGCCGAAGGTCGCCGAACCCAGCGACGGCGGAGGAAACGTGATCTTCACACGACAGGCCAGCTGATGACGCACGGCTGGCTCGAACCGGTGGCGGGCACACCCGAACGGGCCCATGGGTTCCACCAGGTGGTAGAACCCCTGGTGACCCATACTGGCGGTGTGTTGATGAAGATCGAGGGAGTCGATCTCCCGGGGCTCGGCTGTGGTGCCAGCCCTGACTCGCCCGGCGGCTACCACAACATCCATGTCGTAGTCCAGCGCCGAAACCGCAGGGACGAGCTGCTTGATCTGACGCCCGGCAACGCCACGTCCGCGACCTGGACCATCGACTGCGTGCCCGTCCCCCGCGCCTCCGGTATCGACCTCAAAGGTCCGTACCTCCAGGGCCCGCCGGGGGCCCGGTTTGTCTACCTGTCCTGGGGCACCGTGGACGGCGCCAACAACTTCGAGCTGTTCCGCCGAGCGAAGCTGTGGCTCGACTCCATCCCTCCCGAGGTCCTCGCGGCTGTGCTGGACGAGGGCCTTCTCGTTGGTCGTCTGGGCCTGACTGACCCCAAGGGAAACCCGCTGTGCGCCGTACGTCCACCCGTCATCACCTGGTCAGCAGGGTCCCTCAACTCTCGGGACAAGTGAGGGGAGACGAGCCAGTCGTGAGCAGGCGCGAGAAGACGCCGACGTGGCCTTGGGTGGCAACCCTGGATCTCCCCGATGGGTGGGTCGAGGTGCCTGCCGGCCACCAGCGCCAGCCGCTCCTGCCCTCCCGGGATCCGTATTTCCGGGCCGCCAAGCAGCTGGTGGACATGGGCTCCATCCCGACCGACATGATCAAGCGGACCCAGCTCTACCTCTCCCATGCCTGTTCCACCGGACAGACGGGCTTGGCTGCAGCGGGTCGGGTGCGCGCCACGACACCTGCCGACTCGATCCTCGAGACCTGCTGGGTGGCCGGTCCCAATCGCTCGACCTGGGACAGCGTGGAGGGCATGGCCCGCTTCGCCACCGAGCAGACCCCGGGCGCGATGTCGGCGACCGAGCCGTGGCTGGTCGTGCCGGCGGTCCTGGGGTCGACCGTGCGGTTCCGCCGCCACCAGGAGGATGATGACGGCTGGGTCGACGAAGTCGTGACCTATTGGGTATGGCTCACCGAGGCTTCCCAGGCCCTCAGCGTCGCCGGCATCTACCACGGCCAGCCTGGCAAGCACTGGGACCGTTTCCTGGCCGATGTCGATTCGATGGTGGCCACCGTGAGACTCTCCCGGGTCGATGTCACCGAAGCCGGTGGCCAGCAGTAACATCCTTCGGGTAGGTCATTGCGGACACGGGTCGTTGCGAAGGAGACTTCATGGCGGTAGCGGCGGGCGGAGGGGGGCGGTCCAAGGGGAGCACAGTCCAATGCAATCCTTTGCCGACCAGTTGAACAAGCAGGCTCAGGCGTGGGCCGCCACGTTCGCAACGGCGTTGACCACCTGCGGAAACCCCACACTGGACGGCGCCATCTCCGGTGTCGGAGGGGCGTTCAAGGCGTCCGCCGAACAGCTGTCGGGGGCATCGACGACCACGGCCGGGTTCGTATGCACCACCTCGGGTAACTTCTCTCAGGCGGACGGCGGCTGATGCGGACCTCCGACGGCGGCTCCACTGGTCCTCTCGGCGATCCCCTCGCCGGTTTGCAGATGCCGCCGGGGGATCCCGGCCCGCTGGGCACGACCGCCAATCAGCTCACGTCGTGGGCCAACGACCTGGGCACGGGTGGTGCCGGTCACCGAAGTGCGGCGTCTGCGGTGGTCGGGTCGGCCTGGATCGGCGGGGCCGCAAACCAAGCGGGCAAGACGGTGTCGACGATCGCCGACGCGGCCTCGTCGATGGCCGACGCGGCCGACCATGCCAGCTCGGTCCTGCACACCTGCGCGTCCAACTGGTCCACCGCCATCGCCGAATGGAAGCGGGCCCAGACCTTGGCCGCTCAGGCCCTCCAGGAGGAGAGCGCCCATCGAAACGCAGCGGCAACCGCCACGTCGTCGATGACAGGGGCGGACCGCACGGCCAACCCGACCGGGTACGCCCAGGCCCAGGCGGCCGCAGGCGGCTCTGATGGGTTCCTCAGTCCGCACCGGGCGGAGGCGGTCACCCTTGGCCAGAAAGCGGTCGATGACGCCATCCAGGCAATCAACATGGGATCGACCGGCCTGGCCGAGATCAACGGCGTCGTGGGCACTCTCGGGTCGGCGCCCTCGGCGGCGAAGGATTCGTTCCTCAACAACTTGATGGACGGCGTCGGGAAGGCCAATTCGGTGATCGGCGCCTTCGCCACCACGACCATGGCCCGGGCCGGGTATTCCTACGCCACCCTGCCCAGTGCCCTGGAGAAAGCGTTCTCCGCCGCCGACGACGCCACCGTGGCCCGGCTGGTCCAGGAGCTGGGCAACGGTGCCGATCCCTTCGAGGTAGCCGGCCAGCTCTGGTCCCACGTCGCGGGAGAGAACGTGGCCAAATCGCTGTTCGCGGCCCAGGAGATGAAGAGCCTCTCCAGCGGTGGCCTCAACGTCCTCGGGGATTCCGGCGTGGCCAAGTGGGGGATCCGGGGCATGGGGGGCCTGGCCATCGCTGGGGACGTCTTTACCGTGTTGCACCCCGACGAGGGAGGTAACTGGGGGAAGGCGGAGCAGGCATCGGCGGTGGTCAACGGTGTCGCAACCGGCGGCGGCCTGGCGCTCGACGCCGGAGAGGGCGGAGCGGCGCTGCTGGCAGCCAACAGCTTGGACTGGGTGCCTGTCGCCGGCCAGGTGGTCGCGATCGGCACCGGCCTGTTCCTCGCCGGCGACTACCTCTACACCCACGAGAAGTGGTTCAAAGACGGTATCGACGCCACCGGCCAGGGCATCGCCAACGTCGCCACCGGCGCCTATCACGAGGCCGGGCACCTGTTGAGCGACATCGGTCTCTGAGCGGACAGATGCTGGCGACGCTGGCGGCTCGGGAGGCCTGGGGGGAAGGCGGAGTGACGGTGTTCTTCGTCGCCCTGGGCGTGGCCGCCTATCGCAGACAGCCTCGGGACTGGCGTGGGTGGATCGTGTTCTGCAGCTTCTTCACCGTGTTTTGCCTGGCCTTGACCGTGCTCTCCGCCATGGGCCACGTCTTCTACGGGCTGTAGCCCGACTCGACCACTCCCAGCGTGTCCAGCCCCCTCGTCCCAGCATCAGCCATGCAGGGGTGGAGACGCTCACTGGCCGACCACGGCGAGATCCGCCTGACGCCCTTCGACGACGCCGAGCTGGTGGCGGTGGGTGCCAGCAGCCCGATCCTCGGGCTGGTACCGGCCGCTTCGGCGGATCGGTCCTCGGCAGAGGTCGACTCGACGCTTCGCCGGCTACGCCACCAGGGACTGGTGAGAGCGGAATCCGACACCGGTCAGGCTGTCCTTGCCGGGGACCTGGCCGGGATCGTAGCCATCAGGCGAACGCCGGCTCTGGTTGGTATCGCGACGGTCCGGCCGGCAACGGTCGCCGGCCCGGATCCTCCCACGGCCGCCGGTCACAGCGGCCAGACGATCGCCGTCCTCCACGGTCTCGCAAGGGAGGACGGTGGCTTGGCCGCCGTGCTCGAAGAAGTGGTCGATGCCGACGGTATGCACCACTTCACGCTCTGCACGCCGAAGGTGGCCGCTGATCGGCTGTTCGAAGCGTGGATCGATCTCTGCGCCGACGGAGGTCCTGTTGCCGTCTGCTGCCACATCTTCGCTCCAAGCTCGGCGGGTCCCTGTCACCTGGAGCTCGTCGTCGACCGTGGGCCGGACGGTTCGCGGCGCGCTCGTCGTTCGCTCCGCGGTGACCGATGGGACGACGAGTCGCCCGCCGGAGCGGCGGGCGAAGGGTGGGCCCGGCTGTTCGAGGAGTCCGTGGTCCCGCTCCCGAGTTAAACGCTTCCTCGGGGCGCGGGCGGAGCGAACGAGGACCGGAAGGGGTCACGTTCATCATCGTGAACGTCATGTTCCATCACCGCGTACCGTTCCAGGATGGGCCACGGCGAGCAACCGACGAGCGAGCCTGGCCAGGTGGTGATACCCGTGGCCCTGGCCGGTGCCGCTCAGCGCGAACAGCGACACGAATGGCTGAGCACCCTGCCCGAGACGATCGGACGTCTACAGATGGCCTGGTCCATTCACGTCGGTGAACCGTTCCAACCCGGCGGTCAGACGGCGTGGGTGGCCCCAGCGACACGACATCGCGAAGACCTGGTGCTGAAGGTGCTCTGGCGGCACCCTGAGGCCGAACACGAAGCCGATGGGTTGCGGATCTGGGACGGCGACGGCGCCGTTCGGCTTCACGCCGCAACGGAGGTCGACGTCCAGACCACCGCTCTTCTCCTCGAACGTTGTCGGCCCGGCACGACCCTCGAGGCACGCCCCGAGCTCGAACAAGACCTCGTCGTCGCCGGGCTGCTGCGGCGCCTCTGGACACAGCCCCTCCCGCTCACCGGCTTCGCTCCCTCCAGTCGATGTGCGAACGATGGGCCGACGAGTTCGAGCACAAGACTGCCGGCAACACCCGCGTGGACCCCGGTCTGGTGCGAGACGGGATAACACTGCTCCGCGAGCTGCCGACCAGCGCCGAGCGGGACGTGGTGCTGTGCACCGACCTACACGCCGGCAACGTACTCGCGGCCGAGCGGGAGCCATGGCTCGTCATCGACCCCAAGCCCCATGTCGGCGACCCCACCTACGATGCCCTCCAACATCTTCTCAACTGCGACACCCGTCTGCACACCGATCCACACGGGCTGCTGCGACGCATGGCTGAACTGCTCGAGCTCGATCCCGACCGCCTCCAACTGTGGCTGTTTGCTCGCTGCGTACAAGAGTCTCCCGACTGGCCATCTCTCGCCGAGGTGGCGCGGCGGGTGGCGCCGCCTTAGCCACCGTCACCGGTCACCTGCCAGAGTGCATCCCGCGACCCTCCTCAGCTCTGGGACTCGGCCAGGCCGTCCAGGACCTGCATCGTCTCGGCCGTGAGATGCACGGTCGCGGTGGCGAGGTTGTCGGCGAGATGGGTGAGGCTGGACGTACCGGGGATCAGCAGGATGTGGGTGTCGTGGGCCAAGAGCCACGCCAGCCCCACCTGGGCAGGGGTGGCCTCGGTCGATGTCGCCGCGGCAAGCACAGCCGGGTGCTCGGTCACCTTGGCTATGCCGGGGAACGCAGAACCGAGGGGAAAGTACGGCACCCAGGCCACGTTGTGCTCTCGGCACAGGTCGAGGAGCGGCTCGCCCGAGCGGTCGAGGAGGCTGTAGGGGTTCTGCACGCAGTCGATGCCGGTGGGCAGGGCCTGGCGGAGGTGGTCGATGGTGACGTTGCTGATACCGATGCCGCCGATCTTTCCCTCGTTGCGCAGCGTCGCCATCTCGGCCAGTTGGCTGTCCAGGTCGATGCGCTGATCGCCTGGCTGCTCGTGGCCGTCTCCGGCGTCCAACAGGCGCAGGTTGACGACATCGACCCGCTCCACCGCCAGGCTTCGGAGGTTGGCCTCGACCCCGGCCCGGAGCTGCTCGGGCCGCTGGGCGGGGATCCAGCCGCCCTGTGCGTCGCGCTCGGCGCCGACCTTGCTGACCAGCACCAGGTCCTCAGGGTAGGGGTGAAGGGCGGTGTGGATCAGCTCGTTGGCGACGTCAGGACCGTAGAACTGGGCGGTGTCGATGTGATTGACGCCGAGCTCGACGGCCCGGCGGAGCACGGCCAGCGCCGTGTCCCGGTCGCGAGGCGGCCCCGACACGCGCGGTCCTGGTAGCTGCATGGCCCCGAATCCGATGCGGGCGACGGGCAGCCCTGCCAGCGTGGCGGTGCCGCCGGGCCGATCGTGTCGTTCGTTGGCCTCGGTCATCTCTTTTCTCCTGTCCTCGGTGAAACGGTCGTTGGTGTCGACCTCCTTCGCAGCTCGGAGCAACACCCGGTACTCTCGATGCGGAGAAGCCTCCGCTCCGACCCAGCGTACCCTAAGTGGAGGGACCTCCGTTTCAGTGACCAGCTCTGACGCCACAGCGGTGCGAGCCGACGCCCAGCGCAATCGACAGCGGTTGCTCGAGGTAGCGCGGCGGGCCTTCGCCGCCGGGGATGGGAAGGTGGCCCTGGAATCGATCGCCAAGGAAGCCGGCGTGGGCATCGGCACCCTGTATCGCCACTTCCCCACCCGCGAGGCGCTGGTCGAGGCCGTGTACCGCAACGAGCTGGGCCGTGTGCGCCAGAGCGCGGAGGAGCTGCTCGCGTCGTTGGACCCCGATGTCGCGCTCCGTGCATGGATGGACTGTTTCGCCGACTACGTGGCCACCAAGCGGGGAATGGCCGAGACCCTGAGGGCCGTCGTCGCCTCCGGGGCCATCACCTCCTCACAGACCCGCGACGGCCTGACCGCCGCCATCCAGAGCCTGCTCGACGCCGGAGCGGCAGCTGGAACCGTGCGCGGTGACGTCGGCGCCGAGGACGTGTTCGCCAGCCTCACCGGAATCTTCCTGTCCGCCGGCGAACCCGACCGGCGTCAACAGGCTGGGCGGATGCTCGACCTGCTGGTAGACGGGCTGCGTGCGCCGCTTGGTGGGTCCGTCTCATGAGGGGGACGTGAGGCGCCGGATGTCTAGCCGCATCGTTACCCCCCGTTGTCGCGGTCGAAACGGGGTCGAAACATGGTTTGGGCAGAAAGGGGGCCATGCCCGCTACGGCCGTCTGGGACGCGCACCGCCACCTCGGAGCCCTTCCCAGCCACCGCTTCTACGGTGGGCCGCCGGTCGTGGCCTCCTCCGCCCAACTGGCCAGCGTCGCCGAGCTCATCGCCGCCCTCGACGCCGACGGTACGGAGCGGGCCGTGGTGTTGCCCAACTACGGGGTTCCCGACCCCGACGTGGCCTTCGGATTCAACGAGCTGTGCCTGGAGGCGGCGGCCAACGACGACCGCATCCGGGCCGCCCTGTGGACCTCGGCCCGGCCCGATGACGCCGAGCGGACCGAGGCCGCCCTCGCCCTCGCCGCCGAGTCGGGGGTGGTGGCACTCAAGCTGAGCTTCCTGCTCGGGGGGTCGCCCACGGACCCGGCGTGTCGGCCCCAACTGGATCGGATCTTTGCCACGGCGTTGGAGAATGACCTCGTCGTGCACGTCCACACGTCACCGGGGGGGCCTCGGACATCGACCAGGTCGGGCACCTGGTCGACTGGTACGGCGACACCACGGCCATCCACCTGGTGCACCTGGGCGGGGGCATGAGCGGCCACATCAAGCTGATCGGCGGTCGCTTCTTCGACTGGGTGGCGGCCGGCAAGCGGGTCTACACCGACGCCTCGTGGGCCATCGGCTTCGGCCCCCCGGTGGCTGTTCTCCGAGATCGAGGCGCGCCGCGTGGGCGCCGACCGGCCGCTGGGACTGCCTCGGGGTAGCGGCGGCGGTGCTTCGGCGGCTTGTCATGGACCGGCGACGGTGAAGAACTCTCGGGATTCTTGGCCCGGACCGAGATAGCGGGTGGCGGGGCGTTGCATCCGGGGGTAGAGCTCGGCGGCGGTGATCTGGGCTGAGTCGGCGCTGTTGGGGTGGTTGTAGAAGTTGAACGTGACCCATTCGGGGTTGATGTCGAGGGTCATGGCCCGAGTCGCCCCGGCACGCTGGAGGGACTCGGCGAGCGTGCGGGCGGACAGGGCTGGTCCGGCCACGTAGACGAGTGCACCGTTGGCGGTCACGCCTATCCCGGAGCGGGCGACGATGGTGGCCGCTCCGAGGGTCGATCCCCACACCCGGGAGTCGTTGGTGGTGGCGGACGGGGACAGTTGTCCGTTGTCGACCATGGGAACCAGGTTCTGCACCACGGCAACCACGTTGGGCGCCATGGTGACCTCTCTGTCCCAGGTGCCGATGTTGACGTGTCCGTCTTGGTAGAGGACGAACGAGGCCGCGCCGTTACGCAGGGGGACGGCGGTGCGCCCGTCGAGGTAGAAGCCGCCGCGGGCGTCTTGGGGCCGGAAGCCGGCGTTGAACGCGGCGGCGATGGTGTGCCGCTCGGGGGTCGTGATGTCGGGCGGGTGGGTCCAGGTCCCTCCCGGTTCGCTCGCTCCGGGGACTACTCCGATCTTCAGGAGACGCGGGTCGATCCATACGGCGCTGGTGATCTGGGAGGTGTAGATGTTGTCGGCTCGGAATTGGGCTTCGTACATGCCTGGGGCGCCCCCGACTGACGGCCCGACGGCTTGCCAGGTTCCTTCGCCGGGCAGGGTGGGGGTGACCACCGGGGCGATGGGGGCAGGTGGCGGTAGAGGAGAGGGACCGTGGGGCGAGGATGGGCTGGTCGTGTGGCTTGCTCCGGGGAGAGCGTTGAGACCGCCGGGACGGCCGCCCTTGGCGGGGGCGTTGTGGCTGTAGTACAGGGCTTCGATGTGGTTGATGGCGAACCCGGCATGATGGGCGCGGAGCCAGTCGGCCCATTTGGCAGAGAAGCTCTGATTCCCAGGAGTGGTCAGGGCCCCTCCGAGGGACCAGACGAAGACGATCACGATCAGGCCGGCCACGGCTGCGGTGAGGCGCCGCCGGCGGAACCGGCTGCGGGCCCGCTCGGGAACGCTGAGGTGACGCAGACCGTCGAAGAGATCACCGTCAGTTGTTAGCGGTTCGAGCTGGTGGTACCGGGCGGGTAAGGGCGAGTCACGTCGAGACGTCATCGGCCGGCAAGGCTTCGATAGATGCTCGACCGTCTCGGGTAGTGCATGGTCACCGGAACCGGGCACCTCGGAGGTAGTGGCTGATCTGGCCGATCGTCGCCGCTCCGGCCACGATGCCGACGATGAGGCTGGCCACCAGGGCCGTTTGGCGGGTCGTGCCGCCTCGGACGCCGTTCCGGCTTCGACGGACCCAGTCGAGGGGAGCGAGGCGTACGGTTTCGCGGGCGTGGCCGAGGACATGGACGGTCATGGCCACGAGCCAGGCAACGAAGCTGGCCTGGTGGACGAAGAGGAGCTGGCTGTGCCAGTTGGCGGGACCGAGGAGCAGAACGATTCCCGAGGCGAACATCACCACCGTGGTGGCGACGACGAAGGGGCCGAGAAGGCGCAGGACGGCCGGTGGCGGCCCTTTTCGGCGGTAGGCGGGGTTGCCGCGGTAGTAGCGGGCGAACCGCCAGGTGGTCGAGCCGATCTTGACCACCAGCGGCGGTACCAGCAGCATGCCGACGAAGACGTGCGGGGTGAGCAGGGCGTGGATCCGCAGGACGGTGACACCTTCGACCGCGAGCAGAACCACGAGGACCACCGCCGTCGATGCCGTGAGACGGGCATTCGATTCCACGCCCGCGTCACCCCGGCGGGCTGTTCTCACCGATTCGCTCTCGTGAACCCGTCCGGGGTCGCTCCGGTAGAGATGGGGGCGGCGGGGCAGGGCCATCAGTGCCTGACCGTAGGAGTGCACCGTCGGCCGGAAAGGACTTCTGGTGCAACCTTTACCATCATTTGGTCTGCGGAGCTCATCGGCGGGTCGGATCCCGTGGCAGCTTCAGCGGGTCATGTAAGGCCAGGGCAAGGGTGGGGCAGGTCGAGACGGCCCGACGGGCGTGGCCTTCGAGATGGGCAGGGATCCGCTCGGGATTGATGATCGGGTATCCCCAGTCGTCAAGGGAGATCCACTCGGGGAACAGGTCGGCGCACAGCCCTTGGCCTGTGCAGGCGATCGGGTCGACGACCAGCCGTTTCATCGCCAACCCCCCGACCGGGGGATGGGAAGCACCGGCGGCCGGCTGCTTCTGGCGCACGGTCCTCGCCGACGGTGGTCTGCGATCTCGTCGGCGAAGACCGACAGGGCGCTTCGGACGAGGCGGGCCGTGCCGTCGGGATGACGGCAGGCACCGCGACCTTCGACCATCGCCAACCACCGTCGAAGCTGTTTCTCTGCCCGTCCGCTCTGGTCGCCGGCAACAAGGGTTTCGACGGCCTGGGCGATGGCGGGCAGGCCGTTGAAGCAAGGGCCGCACTGGTGGGCGGATTGGTTGGCCATCCAACGGGTGACCCTGGCGGTCTCCGCCAGCCCGCACGCGTGCGTCGGGAGGACGACGACAACCCCGGTCCCTATGCTGGTCCCTATCCCCCGGAGGTGCTCGACGCCGAGATACGCTCCGACCGCCTGGGTGGCGGGAACCCACGTCCCGAAATAGCCGCCGAAGAGGACGGCTTCGCTTTGGTCGAGGGATCCGCCGGCGTGGGTGATGATGTCTCGCAGAGCGGCGCCGAGAGGGACTTCGATGACGCCGGGGTGTGCCACCCCGCCGCTGACGGTGAGCAACGTGGTGCCGGGGTCGGCGCTGGTGCCGAGCCCACGAAACCATCCCGCACCGTGACGGGCGATCAGGGCGACATGGGCGAGCGTCTCAACATTGTTGATCAGGGTGGGCTGACCCTCGTAGCCTTTCTCGAACGGTCGAGGGGGGGTGACGGTCGGCTTGGCTTCCCCGCCGGACAGCCAACGGACGAGGGCAGACTCTTCCCCGCTGAGGTAACGGTTCGGCGCCTCGGCCACCTGGATCGTCACCCGGTCGGTGCTCGCTCGGCGTCGTTCGACTACGGCTGCGGTGATCGATCGGGAAACGGTCTTGGCGGTGCGGTCAACGCACACGAACACCTCGTCGGCTCCTACAGCCTCAGCGGCGATGGTCGCCCCGTCGAGGACCAGATGGGGAGCGACGGTGAGCAGCACCTTGTCTTTTTCACTGGCCGGCTCTCCTTCGGTCCCGTTGGCCACAACGACCTTCCGGCCCCGCCGGGAGGCCACCGCGGCCAGTTTCTGACCGGCCGGGAAACCCGCTCCGCCGTGACCTCGTAGCCCCGCCTGGTCGACCTCGTCGATCAGTTGTCGTGGCGAGCAGAGCATCGGACCCCAATGCTGCAGGTGCTCATCGAGGTTCGGGCCGGGCTGGGTGGCCAACAGCCGAGGCAAGGTGTGAGCGGGCGGAGCCGGCGCGGCCCGCACGTTGGTCAACGGGGGGCGAGTCATGCCAGGCCTTGGATCAGATACGTCATACGGTCCCCTGGACGGTTCCGGTCACGGTGGTCGTTTGTCCCGAAAGGTTGAGGTTGATGCTGAGGGACATCTGGTGGCCGTTGGTGTCGGAGACCCGAGCCAGGATCTGCTGTCCGGAGAGCTGGGCGACCGAACCTTGGTACTGGCGGGGTTGGCTGTTCGGTCCAACCGACACGCTTCCCCGGCGCAGAGCTATCCCGCCACCGCCGGCAGGAGAACCCCGAAGGATCACGACAAGTTGACCGGCTGCGGATCCCGTCAGCGACCCGGAGATGGTCACCGAAACAGTTCCGTTGCCGTCGGGGCCCGCCTGGGTCAGCGTGCCGGTGAAGTTGTCGGTGAACGGCGCCGACAATCCGCCCGACGACGGAGGCGTTGTCGACAGCGGGGGCAAGGAGGAGGACGCAGACGCAGTCGGTTGTCCGGTCGGGATGGTTCTGCCACCACCGAGCAGCTCGATCGGGGTGCCGGCCGTCTTGGCCCAGCCCGGGCGCAGAGGTCCGGCGACGGTCCAGCCACTCACGGCGAGGATCACGGCCGCTGATACCACTCCCGCCCACACTCGCGGTTTGGTGTTCACGACGGTCCAGTCGGTCGTGAGCCGCCAGGTCAGGGCGGCCCCGACCGCGACGAGGCAGACGATGTAGACGAAGAGAACCCAGCTGAGTTTGGTGTCGGTCCCGGTTCCCAACCCATGGGCCAAGGCGACCGGCCACGATGCGTATGCCGCCCAGTGGATGGCCTTCCACACCCGCAGCCCGATTCTCTCTCGGACAAGGCTGGTGATGATCAGGGCGATCATCAGGTCGAACGACACGGCTCCGAGTCCGAGCCACAAAGGACGGTAGGTTCCGACGAACGGCACGACGACGTCGACGATGCGGATGGGTGCGAAGGTGTCGGCCACGGCGGTCACGATGTGGACGCCTAGGAACACGACGGCCACGAGCGAGGCGTTCTTGTGCAGACCTGCGATCACGAAGCGGGCCAGACCGGGGCGGGCGTAGCGGACCACCTGGGTTATCCCAAGGACCATGGTCACCGTGAGCAGGACCAGGGCCACCAGACCGGTCCCTCGGGTCAGGTACCACAGGGCCCGGGAGTTGACGCCAATCGCGGCCACGACCATCTCAGTCAGCTTCAGAGCGGGACGGCCACCCGGCCACAACCGTCACCGCTCCGGCCGCGTCGACCAGTCGGCCCGGCAGCCGGCGTTGCTCCAACCACCCGGGGGCGGCGGAGCCGAGGATGATCGACGCCGTGGAGGCGACGTTGGCGTCCACGCAGCAGCCGGCCGCCACGCTGACGGTCTGCCAGCACTCCTGGGTCGACCAACCGGTGGACGGGTCGACGAGATGGTGCACGGCTTTGCCGTCCCGTTCCCATCGGCGGACCTGGGTGCTCGACGTCGCCAGACCTCCTGCGGTGAGCGTGATGGTCTGGCCTGGCCCGTCAGGAGGGTCAGCATGGTTCTGCGTCACCCGGACGGGCCAACCCCCCGGGGGCGGCGAACCGGCGACGGCGATGTCGCCACCCAAGCTGACCAGCACACCCCCACCCACACGGGCCGCCGCTGCTCGGGCGGCCCGGTCGGCGCAGAGCGCCTTGGCGGTGGCACCGAGGTCCAACTCCACCCCGGCCGGGACCCACACGCGGCGCGTCGAACGGTCCACCCCGACCACCTGCCACGCAGGGACGGCCACGGCGGCGACCGACACGCCGGCCCCTACCGGGTCGACAGCCGCGAAGTCACGGTCATAGCCGAGTACCCTCATGGCCGAACCTACCGTCGGCGTCACTCTCCCGTCGGTCGCCCGGGCCGCCCGAAGGGCGACCTCGACGGCTTCGAGGAACAGCGGTGAGACCGACACCGGCCGTCCGGCGGCCGAGTTGACCTCCGCCAGCTCCGAGTCCGACCGGAACCGGCTGCAGGCCAGGTCCATGGCATCCAGCTCGGCATGCAGCACCGAGATCGCCGCGGTGAGCACGTCGGGTTCGGTCACCAGGATCGTGGCGGTCGTCCCCAGGGCCGGAAAGCTCGACACGGTGCCCATCGCCGTGGTCATGAACCTCCCGATGACACCGCTGCCGGTGCCTGGGTCGATGCCGGCGCTTGGACAGGTGGGGCCAGGGTGGTCGAGGGGTTGTCGGCCGCCGATCCGGCGTTGTCCGACCCGGCCGCTCCGTCCGACCCTCCGGGATTGGCGGTGGTCGCCGTCGTCGGAGTTGACGCGGCCGGGCTCGTTGTCGTCGCTCGGCCCGGCACCGCCTTGGCGACAAGGGCGGTGAACAGCCCGGCGACGACCAGCCCACCCGCCGCCACCAGCCGGGTCGTACGCGAAATGCGACTGAGACCTTGGTCCCGACTCGACGGCGAGGGCATGGGACAAGCGTGCCCGAGATTGCTAAGACCGGCATGAGTTGCAGGCAAAGGTTCCGTAAAAGCTCACGACCAGCCGGTTCATGGTCGGGCGACGACGGTGAAGAAATCTCTGGTCCATCCCGAAAGATACTGATTGGCTGGGCGTGACTGGCCCGGCACGGCCGCCGCCAAGGGCCCTCCCGGTGTTGCAGTCAAGTCGAGTTGAACCCATTCCGGGTTGATGTCGAGCTCCATCGCCGTCGTGGCGCCCACCGCGACCAAAGCGTCAGCGAGGTCGACCGGAAGCGCCGAGCTGCTCCCTGCGTACAGCAGGTCCCCGGTGTTGTCCTCGCCCAGGGCGCTGCGAGCCACCTGGGCGCGACCGCCGATCGTCGCCCCCCACGACGACACCGCGTGGATCGAAGGGCTCGTCGCTCCGCCCGTCACGAGGGGGGGAAGGTTCTGTCGGACGTCCACCACGCTCGAGCCGGCCGTCGGTACGCCCTGGCCCCACACACCGACCGTCGGTGTCCCGTTGGCGTCGGTGGCCACGCTGGCCAAGCCCGCCGTCAACGGTCGCAGCACCTGGCCGGCGACCTCGAAACCACCCGTCGCCGTGGAGGTCCGAAACCCGCCATTGAAGGCGCCCAGCAACCCCGGGCGCTCGGTGGCGGACACGACGTCTCCGTTGTCTGCCGGGATCGTTGCGTGCCCCGTGGGTGGATCGCCGCTGCCGACGTGCAGACCGAGACGAAACTTGCCCGCATGGAACCGGGCGATCGTCACGGTGGCCCCGTCGGTTGCGGTCACGATGCGCTCGTCGGTGATGATCGCCGTAGGCGTCTCACTTACCACCTTCCACCCCGCCTGGTCGGGGGGTGGGCCGAGCGGGGCTGTGGTGGGCGGTGCCGAGCTTGGGGTGGGAGTGGGCGCGGTGGTCGGCTCCGACACCATCGACGGCGGAGGCCGCGTCAGGGACGGCAGCGGTCCGGGTGGGGCGACCGAGGAGGATCTGGTGATCGACGAACACCCGGTCACAACGCCCCCGCACACGCTGAGGGCGATTCCGACCGCCATCAAGCGCCGGTTCGATCTCGTTCTCCTCAAAGGGGTTCGGGTCAGCGTCCGGAACCTTTGGATGCCCGGCGTCATCAGCGGTGTGACGCCTGGTGCGCCTTGGTCGGCGGGACCCGCCGGACGACCGGCGATGGAAAGATCACCACAGCATCGACGCCGCCCTGGTGGCCGCATCGCAGTTCAATGGTGCCCATGTTGTGGTCCGTCAGTTGGCGAACGATGGCGAGGCCGAGCCCCGTGCTGCCCGGCTGCCGATCCGAACCCTGCCAGAAGCGATCGAAAGCGTGGGCCCGGTCCTCTGCGCTCATGCCCGGTCCCTCGTCGCTCACATGGACCGCCACCGATGCATGTTCGGCGACGACGCACACCGTGATGGTCCCGCCCGGTGGTGTGGCGTCGAAAGCGTTGGCCACCAGGTTGTCAAGGATCTGCTCGAGGTCGCCGGAAACCAGCCGGGCAAACACGGCCGTTGTCGCGTCCCGGTCCACGACCAGGCCCAGGTGTCCCTCGAAGGCCAACGGCGACCACGCCGCGACCCTCTCGTCGACCACCGTGGTCAGATCTATGTCCTCGCGCTCTCGGGGGGCGCCCTCCGCCCGGTTCAACGCCAAGAGGCCATCGACGAGATGGGACAGACGCAGCACCTCTCTTCCGGCGGCAGCCAGGTCTGTCGACTCCCGGCCGTCGCCGTCGTTCGCCTCGAGGTTCTCCAGCCGTAGCCGCAACGCGGTGAGGGGCGAACGCAGCTGGTGAGACGCGTCGGCGACGAAGCGGGATTGAGCGCCGACGAGCTCCTCGAGCCGGGACGCCATCTGATTGAACTCCTCGCCCAGGCCCCGAATCTCGGCTGGCCCCTCTGGGGTCACCCGCAGCGACAGGTTCCCGTGGCCCAACCGGCTGACGGTGCCCTCCAAGCGGGCCAACGGGCCCGTGACCGACCGAGCCAGCCGGAACCCAACCAAGGCGGTAACACCCAGGATCAGGGCTGCGGCGGCCGCCAACTCTGCCCACGTCGTCTCGATCTGATCGTCGGTTGCGTCCGCAGAGATCGACACGACCACTGCTCCTCGCGCCGGAACGTCGGCCCCGATCGGGACCGATGCCGTCACCACGGGGCGGCCCTCGTCGCGACGCCACGCCGTCCCCGACCTGCCGGCCAGAGCCTGATGGACACTCGACACCACCCCGGCGTCGTCGGCATCGATGTCTCTCTCCCGGTCCAGGCGGACCACATACTTCCCTTCCTTATCGACGACGGCCACCTCGCCGCCCGCAGCATCGGATCGATACCGGCTGACCAGCTGGCCGAGGTCGTGGACCGTCGGATGCTCCAAGTCCTCACCGGCAAGAACAGCCAACGCCTGAGCGTCCCGCTGGGCCTGGCCTGAAAGCTGGCCCCGGTCTCGACGAGCGCTCTGCACGCCCAGAGGGATCTCCAGCGCCAACAACACCACGGCCGCCAACACCAAATAGGACACCACCAGCCGTCGCCTCACCAGCACCGCCCACACCAGCGGGCCAGGCCGACATGTCTCATCACAGGTCCCCAAAGATCAAAGCGTTAGCATCTCAGACCAAAGAGCACAACAAGCCTCCAGGAAAGGCAAACGTTTCACCAATATCTCAACACTCAGCCTTAGCTGCCCGCTTGACCGCCCGGTAGACCGTCGCCCAATTGATACGGGTGCGGCTCCGCTGGAGTGACGTCGTAGGGCCAATACTCTCTCCCGCCTGAGGAGGTCCGAGGTGCAGGGATCCAACACTTGGCATAGCAGTCAGGCTTACCTGTCTGTAGTGATAACTAGCTACAGACAGGAGCTACGATGCCTTGCATCACACGCCGAGCCCGACCATTGGTGCTCCACGGCACC
>JBPCNZ010000027.1:0-12481 GCA_051000755.1 Acidimicrobiales bacterium
CCAGATCGGCATTGCCGGTGGCCGCCACGAGGGATGAGAATGGTGGGTGCCCGGCAAAGCTCGGTTCTCCTTGGTGCAGGTGAGCCCGATAGCCAGATTGATGCGGGGGCCTTCTCGGTACCACGAATTGTTCAGTTTGAAGACGTGTTTCAGCGTTGTTGACTCGGTTGGCCCTGCCGGGCATCCCTGTGATGACGACTGGAGGTGTCGGTGATGGATCTGTTGGTGGACCGGGTAGCCGGGCTGGACGTGGGCAAAGACGAGGTGGTCGCCGCGGTGCGGACCCCGGACGGGTCTGGGGGGCGACGCCAGGAGATCCGCACCTACCGGACCTTCACGCCGGTGCTCGAGGAGTTGGCGGGGTGGCTGGCCGCGGAGGGGGTGAGCGAGGTGGTGATGGAAGCTACCGGGCAGTACTGGTTGCCGATCTGGTACGTGCTCGAAGACGTCGGATTCGACTTGAAGCTGGTCAACGCCCGTCACGTCAAGATCTTGCCGGGTCGTAAAACCGATGTGGTCGACGCGGCGTGGTTGGCCGAACTGCTCGAACATGGTTTGCTGCGCGGGTCGTTCGTGCCGCCACACGAAATCCGGGAACTGCGGGATCTGACCCGATACCGCAAACGGTTGATCCAGGATCACACTCGGGAAGCTCAACGAGTCCAGAACTCGACGGCGAAGGAGGCTGCTTGTCCCGGAGCGATGGTGAGGAGAGCCGGCTTGATGTAGGCGTACACGAAGCCGGGGTTGGTCTGGCGTTTGACGGTCAGCGGGACTGAGCTGCCGTTATCCAGGAGCCCCAGTCCGGGATAGCCGCCGAGCGTACAGTTTCTGCTGCTCGTGTTGGTCAAGGCGAAGACTTCGGCCCCATGGCTCAGGCCTCCGTGCTCCCCCTGGGGGGAGCTTACGGTGAGCATCGACGGCTGGCAGGTTGTTGTCGGGGCGGAGGAGGGCAGGGGAGCCGCTGTCGATGTTGTAGCGGTGGGAAGGGAGCTGGCTGCAACTGGTGGGGGAGTTGTCGTGCTTTCCGACGGCGACGTTGTAGCTGAGACGGCGGGACTTGCGGGGGCATGCTTGGAACCCTGAGTCGGCCCACCGCATCCAGCCAGGGCGGCCGCCGTTCCGATAGCGATACAAACCTTGACGCCCAACCGGATGGAATAGTTGCCTGCGCGCATCGTGGTATCTGTACCCACTTCAGGCCGTTCAGTGTTCGGGAAATGAGATCGCGCACAGAGTGACGCCGGGCGATGGCGGTGGGCCGTGACCCCCAAGTCATCGGCTGGAGGGACCACTACGAGGGGCCTCCCTATCAATGTCACCGGTTGGGTGTGTTCTCAGCTATGGCGACGTTGCGACCGTCGGGAGTGTGGGAGGTGTGGGTTTTCAGCGGCACCGACGTCGCGGGCCGGCCCAACCCAGGAAGGCCTTCCTCTCTCCCCGTGGGTCGAGGCCCACACCGAGCAGGGCCGGGTCGACTTGAACCACCTATTGGACCAACCGCTGACAAGGTTGTGGACACGATCGTCTCGGTCCTCTGAATCGCGTGGCCCCTGCCCCTGAGGGAGACGTAGCGAGTCTTGACATCGCCCGGCTTCGGTGTGAGTGTGACGGGGCCGAGGGGGGAGGTCATTCCAAGGCGTTGGCGTCGCCATTGGAACACTTCATGACGGTTCGATCTCTCTTCGTCGCTGGTGCGACGGCGCTCATTGCGACTCTCCTCTGGTCGGTCCCGCCGGCTACGGCCGTGCCTGCTGTTCATCGGACCGTCCCTGCGGCCGTGAGCAGTGACGCTTCCAACAAGGGACCGGTCGGTTGGGACGCGTATCGCCGACTCGACCGGATGGCCGAGATACCGACCGGGGTAGAGACGAGATCCTTCTCCAGCTTCGATCGCACAGGCGGCAACGGTGACTCCCTCGGTGCGGGAGCGTCGTGCCTGTCCACCGCCCCAGCCGGCTGTTTGCTCGCCAGCCATGACGGGCCCGGTGAGGTCGATTCGATCTGGTTCACCAACATCGGACCGGGCGGCTTCGGCGATGTGACGCCCGACGGCAACCTGCGGGTCGAATTGGATGGGCAGTTGGTAGTCGACAAGCCCCCCGAGTCTCTGGTCGAAGGTGCCTACGGCGCCCCGTTCGTGTATCCGTTGGTAGCCGACAGAGTGCAGAGCTCGGGCGGGGTCTACATCAAGGTTCCCATGTCGTTTCGACAGTCCATGCGCGTCTACACCAGCAATGAAGCGGTCTACTACCACATCGACTACCGAGTGTTCGCAGACGCCGTGGGCGTGAGCACGTTCGATCCCACGGATCCTGCGGCGGACGTCGTAGCCAAGCTGCGGGCTTCGGGCACTGCTGATCCCAAACCGCCGTCTCCCGGAGCCGTGACGACGCGCTTGCCCTTCAACCTCACGCCGGGGCAGAGCGCTACGCTCGCCACCGAGACGGGGCCAGGTTCTGTTTCGGCCCTGCATCTCTCGCTTCCGGCGCTGGCACAGAGCCAAGCGGGGCCACAGGTTGCTGCCCCCTCGGCTGCTCATGCCGCCTCGGGGGCGGTCCAGATGACGTTCGATGGCGCCAGCCAGAACATCAGGCTGGTCTATCGCGGGCCCCCGGGAACGCCTCCACAGCGTGCCCCGCTGTTCGTGGACGGTCAGCGAGCCGGACAGTTCACCAGCCCCGCCGGAGCGGGGGCGTTCACCCAGACACTGGATCTGCCGGGCGCCCTCACGGCCGGTAAGTCCCGCGCCGTGTTCAAGGACCTGCTCATCGTCCCCGGCAGCACCCTCACGGCATTGTCGCTGCGCGATGGCCGGCCGGTTCACTCCGATGTCATCCAACCGGCGCAGCAAAGCGCCTCGCTGCCCACCACCAGCACGGCCACCCCCCCGATCGCAGACCTGCTGGCTGGACTGCGTATCCGGCTGACGTTCGACGGACAGCAGACCGTCGACCTCCCGGTCGGCAAGTTCTTCGCATCTCCGTTGGATGGCTCACCGGTCTCATCGCTTCTCCTCGCCGTGAGCTCCAGCTCCTTGACTTCGTGGCAGCTGATGCCCTACGCCACCTCGGCTGTCGCTGAGCTCTACAACGGTTCCAGCGCCACGGTGACGGGCAGCTCGGACGTGACCGCCGCGCCCTCACCGGCATGGACCACGGCATTGGCACCTGGGGGTTCGTCTGGTTACTTTCCGGGCCGTGTCGCATGAGGCCGACACAAGCAGCGGTATGGACTTCCCGCTCCTGGACCAGTCTGGACCGGGAAAGCTTCTCGGGATATCACTCACCATGGACGGCCGTTCACCGGGTGTCGGTTTTCTCGAGGGTGATGAACGTTTCACCTTGGACGGCAGCCGTACCCCGCAGGAGCAGGGCACGGGCACCGAGGATCTCTTCGAGGGTGGTTGGTACTTCAGTGGCGGTCACTTCAGGGCGCCGTTCACCGGTCTTGTGACGCACGAGTCCACCACCACTGGGTGCGCATACGAATGCCTCTCGGCCTACCGGTTCTTCGTGGCCGACTCGGTGCCGTTCCACGCCGGCGCCCATCTCAGCATCGAGCACGGGAACCGGAACGACACCGCCGCTCATTACGCGGCCACCGCTTACCTCTACTCCCGAGCGAACCCCAGCGTCCGGGTGACCGGCGCAGTGGACCTCGGGCAGGCCGGCAGCGAGTCGGCCGCCCACCTCACCGTCCAGGGCGACGCGCCCGCAGTCCCGCTGACGTCGACGTTCGAGGGGCCGTACGACACGACGCCGGTGAGCGCAACCGAGCGCATCGGCAACGGTGCCACGACGTTCACCCTGCCCGCCGATCCGGCCAGTCCCAGCGTCACCCTTCGCCGTACGTCTGATCAGGCGGTCGCCGGGCAGGCGGCCATGGTCGCCGTCAACGGCCGGGACGCCGGCGTGTGGACCCAACCGCTCGGCAATACGACCTCTCGCTGGCTGGAGGACGACTACCGATTGCCGCCGGCGCTCACGGGTGGCGCCAGCGCGCTCCAAGTCTCGATCACCCCGGTGGCCGGAAGCCCGCCATGGTCTTCTGCCCGCTACGCCATCTTGTGTGAGGGTACCGATGCGGCCGACACCACCGCCCCATCCTTCACCGGTGGGGTAACAGCGGCGAACACCCCCACCGCGGGCGTAAGCCTGTCGTGGTTGCCAGCCGCGGACGAGAGCCCAAGCGTGCACTACAAGGTCTATCGCTCCGCCGCGGCGGCACCGACGCCAGCGACAGCTACGTTGGTGGGCGAGACAACCATGACGGGGTTCGTCGACAGCGGGGCACCGCTCAACAGCACCGAGCACTACATCGTGCAGCCGGTCGACGAGAGCGGGAACGTTGGTCAGTCATCCGCCGACGCGCCGATCAACACGTCGCCTCGCATATTCCTGGAGGGAGAGAACGTCCCCTGGACCTCCACCGCGACCGCCCAGGTCCAGTCGATGACCCAGTTCGGCTCGAGCTGGTCTGGCGGAGCCCAGGAGTGGCTTCAAGCATCCGCCCCCGGACAGTCGCTGACCTTCACGGTCAACGTTCCCACCACCGCGACGTACGGGCTCACTTTGGGGTTGACCCGAGCGCGTGACTACGGCACTGCGGCCGTGGCGGTCGACGGCGCTCAGGTGGGCCCGGTCTTTGACGGCTACTCGCCTACCGTATCCCCGACCGGACCACTCGCCTTCGGCTTCGTCACCCTGGGCGCGGGCTCGCACCAGGTGTCCCTGACAGTCGTCGGACGCAACCCATCGGCGGTCGGCTACTTCGTCGGAGACGACTACCTGCAGTTCGACGACGCAGGCCAGGGCGATCCGGTACTGGGCAAGGACAGCGACCTGGCCGCGACGGGCCTCAACCTGGGATCCCCGCTCGGCGAAGAGGCGCAGTCCGGCCGGGGCATCGTGCAGAACTACCAGGGCGGCGAAATCCTGTGGACGCCCGGTACCGGAGCGCACGAAGTGCACGGGGTGATACGCGCTCACTACGACGCTCTTGGCGGCCCGAGCTCGTTCCTCGGTTTCCCCGCCACCGACGAGACGG
The DNA here is from genome assembly GCA_051000755.1 of Acidimicrobiales bacterium. Lineage (GTDB taxonomy): Bacteria > Actinomycetota > Acidimicrobiia > Acidimicrobiales > Palsa-688 > JALZAH01. The sequence continues at coordinate 5,050 of JBPCNZ010000027.1, forward strand.
GGACGGCCGATGGCTTCGGGCGGTTCAACCACTTCAGCTCTTCGGCTGACGCAGGGAACATCGACAGCTCCATCTACTGGACCCCGTCCACGGGGGCCTGGTCGATCCACGGCGCCATCCAGGCCAAGTGGGCCAGTCTCGGCTGGGAACGCAGCTTCCTCGGGTATCCGGTCACCGACGAGACGGGCACGCCCGACGGCTTCGGGCGGTTCAACCACTTCAGCTCTTCGGCCAACACAGGGAACATCGATGGCTCCATCTACTGGACCCCGTCCACGGGGGCCTGGTCGATCCACGGCGCCATCCGGGCCAAGTGGGCCAGTCTGGGCTGGGAGCGCAGCTGTCTCGGTTATCCGATCAGCGACGAGTTCGCCATCCCCGGCGGACGGCAGAGCAACTTCCCACCCGGCGTGATCACCTACTTCTTCCGCTCGGGTCAGGCCGCCTCCAGCTGCTGAATAGGGGAGCCGGTGCCATGGATCGCAGGAGCTGGCGGTGTAGCCATGGCGGGATTGCTTCGGGACGGGTCACGTGATTTCCGAAGCCACGGACCTTCGTATCGCCGCGGAACGCTACGTTCTATGGAGCGACACAACGAGGAGCGTTCCATGGCCAGCGTGAGCGTCCGGTACATCGTCAACGACGTCGACGAAGCGATCTCGTTTTATTGTCAGCAGCTCGACTTCGAAGAAGTGATGCATCCGGCACCCACCTTCGCCATGCTCTCACGAGGGGATCTTCGCCTCGTACTCAGCGCCGCGGGCGGCGGTCCCGGAGGAGGTCAGGCGATGCCGGACGGCACACTGCCCCAGCCCGGCGGCTGGAACCGCTTCTCCATCGAGGTCTCTGATCTTGCCGTTGTCGTTGAGAAGCTTCGGGCCCACGGCGCCCGATTCCGCAACGACATCGTCACCGGGGTCGGCGGCAAGCAGACACTCCTGGAAGATCCATCCGGCAACCCCATCGAACTGTTCGAGCCCACCCTGCCGGAGGCCAGGCTGTCGTCCCAGCCTTGATCCCTCAAGCTCGTTCAGGCACCCGTCCCATCGCCTTCGTCGGCCGGATCACCTAAACGGGCGCTGCCAGGAAGTTCGATGGGTCTGACCATGCGTATCTGAGGCTCACCGGCGAGCCCTTCAGCCGAGCCGGGTCACCGCCAGAGGGCGGGACGTCCCCTGACCCGACGCATCTGCCGCCACGGGCCGTGTAGGCCCCTCGATAGTGGCGCTGCCAGCTCTCGGCGTGGAGCCGAGCCGGCGGGCGCGTCGGCTTGACAAACGAGGCACAGGGGCCGACTCTCACCGCGGTGGCCTCGGAGCCGGAGATCCTGATTGCTGGCGGGGGAATAGCGGGGCTGTCGACGGCGGTCGCCCTGCAGCGGCAGGGCCGGTCCAGCCTGGTGTTGGAACGAACGCCGGCGCTGACGGGGATCGGTGCCGGTATCTCTCTCTGGCCCAACGCCATGGCCGCCCTGGACCGCCTCGGTGTTGGAAACGTCATCAGGGCTCATGGGGGGACCCTGGCCTCCGGCGGGGTGCGACGCCCCGACGGGAAGTGGCTCCGAACCGTCCCGCCGGGGACCCTCGAACGAGCCGTCGGAGGATCCATCGTCACCATCCGCCGAGCCCATCTGATCTCCGCATTGGCCTCGGAACTGGACCAAGGGGTTCTTCGCCTCGGCGCCCATGTCGTCGGTTGCGAGAAGGGCACCGATCAGGTAGAGGTTGCCTTGGCGGACGGTTCCTCGGTCGTTGGCGGCGCTCTCATCGGCGCCGACGGAGTGCGCTCCATGGTGGCCCGCTCCCTCGACCCTGACCTCACGTTCCGATACGCGGGCTATACGGCGTGGCGTGGCGTTGCTGACCTTGCTATCGGAAGGACGGAGCCGAGCGAGACATGGGGCCCGGGGGGCGAGTTCGGTTTCTTTCCGCTCCCTGAGGGCTGTACCTACTGGTTCGCCACGGCGAACGTGGGTCAGGGACAGCAGGCGCCTGACAGCGAGCGGGCCGAGCTCGAGAGGCGATTCTCGGGCTGGCACCAGCCCATCGGCGAGCTCCTCGCGGCCACCACACCAGGAGAGGTCATCCGCCATGACATCCTCGACCGAAGCATGCCGAGGCAGTGGAGCCAGGGAAACGTCACGGTCGTGGGCGATGCCGCTCACCCCATGCGACCCCACCTCGGCCAAGGTGGCTGCCAAGCGCTCGAGGATGCCGTGGTCCTCGGCGAGTGCACGGTTCAACACGCTCGGCTTTCCTCGGCGTTCAGCGAGTACGAGGAGCGCAGGCGACGCAGGGTACAGAAGGTGGTGGCCCGTTCCGTTGCACCCGGCCGCCTGGTCCAATACGAGGGCCGGCTCCGAGGGCCCCTGCAACGATTGGCCTGCCGGGTCCCTCTCCGTCTGACCCTGGGCCAGCTCGCCTCCATCGCCGGCGCTGATGGGTGGAGGTGAGGCGTGGCAGGTAGATCTCGTGGCCGTTGTTCTTGGTCCATCCGCAGCATGAGTCCCGCCCCGTTTCCGGAAAGATCCGTTACGTCCGGTTTAGCCTTTGGCGATTGCGGGAAGAAGGTCTTCTGTTGCGCTCGTACCGCACGCGATGTGGCGTGACGTGACCTTCCCAGGATCCCGCGAAGGTCGCTCCGTGAATGGTGAGCCATGCAGGCAGATGGCCTCCTTGTCGTCCGCCGGAGCGGTCGGCTCCGAATATCCCACTTGAACGCCGAACCGGGATGAGCCGCATGGCACATCGGTTCCTTCGGTCTCATGCCATCCAGGTGGGGCAGCGGCACCGAAGATATGAACGATTCACAAAAGTCAATCCAAACCAATAGAAGGATGTCATCGATGTCAACACGGACGCACCGCCGTCTCGCTGCTGTTGCCTTGGTAGGCGGCCTAGCGCTCGCCGCTGGGGCCTGTGGCAGCTCCAAGACCTCCAGTTCCCCGACGACCGCCAAGAGCCCTTCGGGGAGCACCGCCCCCGCCGCGGACAAGGTCACCGCCCTCCCCGCACTGAGCGGCAAGGGCACCACCGTGACCCTGAATCCTCAGACGGCTGCGGCTCTCACGTCGCTGAAGCTCACCGTCAGCCCGTTCGGGACGGCCACGGCCGCTAAGACCGCCTCTGGCGGCACCGCGGTGACGTTCCCCATCACCAGCGGCTACGCCGAGATCCACAGTGACACCTCCTTCAAGCCCGGCTACATCGTCGGCAACATCAACCACTTCGGCTCGGGCCTGACCTTCGCCGGTGGAGGCAAGAGCCTGACCGTCTCCAACTTCGTGGTCGATCCGGGCGGCTCGATGCTTTACGCCACGGTCGGCGCCATGAACGCCGTCCCCATCGCCACCCTCGACGGCGCCGCCGTCAAGGCCGGCATGGCCGGCAGCGATGTCACCCTCGACGGCACCGTCGCCAAGCTGACCCAGACGGCTGCGTCGGCGCTCGACTCGACCTTCGGCACCACCGCGGTGACCGCCGGGCTCCCCCTCGGCACGGTGCACCTGGACCTGGCCGGCACGCCGAACACCTACACCGACAAGACCACCGAGCTCTCCCGGCTCTCGGGTGAGTCCACCTCGGTGGCGCTCGATGCCAGCACCGCCATGGCCCTCAAGAGCCTCGGCGTGGCCGTTGCCCCGGAGGGTAAGGCGACCTTCGATGCCGCAACGTCGACCATCGGCTTCCCCATCACCGGTGGGTTTGCTGCCATCCACAGTGACAAGAGCTACCAGCCCGGCTACATCGTCGGCTCGCTCATCCACCAGTCGAGTGGGATCACGTTCTCCAAGGGCGGCAAGTCCCTGACCATCACCAGCTTCGTGGTCGACCCGGGGAGCTCCACCCTGACCGGGACCGTCGGCGGCATGCCTGGCGTCCCCATCGGCACCCTCAACGGCGCACCCGTCCAGGTCAGCACGGTCAACGGCACCGTCCATCTTGACGGCACCATCGTCAACCTGACCCAGACCGCCGCCCAGGCGCTGGACACCACCTTCGGCACCACCGCCGTCAAGGCCGGGCTTCCGCTCGGTGTGGCGCACATCATCCTTGCCGGTAGCTGATCCTCAGCATCCGGTAGCAACGCAGTAGCGCATCATCTCGCAGCCCCCGGCGTTTCGGCGCCGGGGGCTGCTGTCTGCCCGGCGTCCCTCAGATCGGCGGGGGGACGTCGTCGGGGGGAGGAGGTTCGACGCCGACCCGGCGCATGCCTTCCTCCATGCGGGCGATCACCGTCTCGATGACCCTGACCCGGGCGAAGTGCTTGTCTTCCGCCTCGACCACGTCCCAGGGGCCGAGGGGGTGCTCGGTACCGGCGAACATGTCCCGCAGGGCCTCTTCGTACGGTCCCCGCTTTTCCCGGTTGCGCCAGTCCTCGGCGCCCAGCTTCCAGCTCTTGAGGGGATGGGCGGCCCGGCGCTCGAAACGCCGAAGTTGCTCCTCGTGGGAGATGTGCATCCACAGCTTGATGATGACCATGCCCTCGAGAGCGAGTGAGCGTTCGAAGCTCACGATCTCCTCATAGGCCCGCTGCCATTGTTCCTCGACGGCAAAGCCCTCCACCCGCTCGACGAGGATCCTCCCGTACCAGGACCGGTCGAAGATGGCCATGCCCCCCCAACCCGGCAGGCTGGGAAAGAAACGCCAGAGGAAATGGTGACGCTTCTCGTCATGGGTGGGCTTGGAGAATTGCGCCACCCGGACGTGGCGAGGGTCCAGCGAGGCGACCAGGCGCTTGATGGCTCCACCCTTGCCGGCCGCATCCCATCCCTCGAAAACGACGCAGACCGGGGGGCCGAGGGTGCCATCGCCCAGCAGGCCGCCGTTGACGAGCCGCAGGTGGAGGAGCCGGTGCTGGGCCGCCGTGAGGCGGCGGAGCTCCTCGCTCTTGGAGAGTCGGAGGGACAGATCCACCTTGTCCAGGTCGGCCATGGGCCCTATTGAAGCCGGTCGGGCCCACCATGCGCCCAACCGCGCCCGGCGCCCCTAGGCTCGGCCAAGCCCGGCCGACACGGTCGGCGCGCCCACCCCCCAGCGCAGGAGGAAGCATGACGATTTCCGTAGGCGACAAGGTCCCCGACGTCAAGGTTCAGACCCCGACCGCCGACGGCCCCAAAGCCGTCCAGACCGGTGACGCCCTGGGTCATGGCAAGGTCGTCCTCTTCGGCGTGCCCGGCGCCTTCACCCCCACCTGCTCGGACTACCACCTCCCCGGATTCGTGTTGCGGGCCGACGAGCTGGAAGCCAAAGGCGTGACCACCATTGCCTGCACCGCGGTCAACGATGCCTTCGTCCTGGGGGCGTGGGGCGAGGCCCGCGAGGTGGGTGACAAGGTGTTGCTGCTGGCGGACGGCTCCGCTGACTTCGCCCGGGCCCTCGGCCTGGACATCGATCTGAGCGGCGGAGGTCTCGGCGTCCGGTCGAAGCGCTTCTCGGCGATCATCGAGGACGGCGTCATCACCGACCTGACCGTCGAGGACGACGGTTTGGGCCTGGAGAAGAGCGGGGCCGACGGGGTCCTCGCCAAGCTCTGATCAGACGATCATGGGCCTGCCGAGCTGCCCTACCCGGGCCGCTCGGTGAGCAGGAACGTTGACGACGCCCGGGCCACGGTCACCCCGGCGTCGTCGACCACCTCTGCCTCCACGAACGTCACCCGCCGCCCGTTGGACACCGCCCGGGCCGTGCAGGTCAGGACGGCCCCGGTCCGGACCGGCTTGAAGAAGCTGATCCGCAGGTCGGTGTTGGCCGTGTACACCCTGCGGTCCCGGTTGGCGGTGACCGACGTGGCCGCCATCGCCGAGTCCACGAAGGCGGCGACGAATCCGCCTTGGAGCACGCCCACGGGGTTGGCGAAGCGCTCGTCGGCCGGCATCTCCCACACCGTCACGCCCGGCTGCGATTTGTCGATGCAGGTCATGCCCAGCGTGAGATCACAGTTGGGAGGGATCTGAACCCTGGGTCCCCGATGCTCGGGGGGCGGCTCGGCCATGGCCGGCAGCGTACCGGGGAGCCTTCAGCCCCCCGCCGGCCGGCGAGACTCAGCAGCGCGTGAGTCGGCAGCGCGTGAGTCGGCGGCGCGGGAGTCGGCGGCGCGTGAGTCGGCGGCGCGGGAGTCGGCGGCGCGGGAGTCGGCGGCGCGGGAGTCGGCGGCGCGGGATTCGGCGGCGCGGGATTCGGCGGCGCGGGATTCGGCGGCGCGGGATTCGGCGGCGCGGGATTCGGCGGCCCGGGCGCCGGGAAGGCTGCGGAGACCGGCCCACACCAGGTTCGCCAGACGCTCGGCGAGCAGGTCGCCCTCGGTCGCATCGAGCGGCGTGGTGGTCGGCGCCGCCCCCAGCCCACCGTTGCGGGCCACCCACTGGCGGGAGGTGATCTCCGCCAGGCCGACGATGGCGTAACCGAGCAGTTCTCGATGGGGGAGGTCCACGCCCGCCTCGATGAACTCGCCGACCGCCGTGGCCATCTGGTCCTCGATGGCCGCCACCACCTCCGCCGAATCGTCCTCCTGGCGGGCCGACCCACCGAAGAGGAGGTTGAAGGCGCTGGTGTGCTCCCGGACCCAGCCGAAGTACGCCACGAAGCCGGCCTTGACCCGTCGCTGCGGGTCCGCCTCGCGCGCCGCGTCCTCGGCGATCAAGGTCCGCACGTCCTCCCCGACGGTGGCCAGCAGCTCCCGGTACAGCTCGCGCTTGGACGAGAAGTGCTGGTACACGACCGGTTTGGTCACGCCGGCGGCCTCGGCGATGTCTTCCATGGAGGTGTCGTGGAAGCCGCGAGCCCCGAAGAGCGGAAGGGCGACTTCGAGGAGCTGGCGGCGTCGGGTGGTGCGGGGAAGGCGCTGTTGGCGAGGCAAGGTGGCGAATGTCCTGTTTGTGCTTGTCGGCAGGGAAGCGTAGGTCGGAGGCCGAACCTCTATGACGTGCGCCCGCCCAAGTCGTCACCCTCCAAGCGGCTTCGTCGACCTCCCGAACCCCTGCGACCGTACCCGGCCCGCAGGGCGGCCACGGGGCTCCTTGCCGCCCGGGCCCGCCGGCGTCGCTACCGGTCCTTTCCGCCAGCCCAGGCTTAGCTGTCATGGCCCCTGGCGGGGCCGGTCTTGGCGGATGAGAATCGGGGTGTGTCGGTCCGGGCAGACGTCGTGTCTCTATGGCGCTCGGAGCCCGTTTTTAGCTTGACGCGGGGGTCTCGGGCGCTCCGTTCTGTGTCCTCGAGCACGTACCTCAGTTTCCTTGATGACGAGGCCCCCATCCGGTCCGGCACCGTTGTTGTCGCCGAGAGCCCGGAGAGGGGTTGATGGAGATGGAAGTGGTCATGGAGCGCTGCGCGTTCTTGGACGTTCACCGTGACACGGTGATGGCCTGCGCGCGCACGCCTGGGGTTGCGGGGGGCCGCCGGGAAGAGGTCGCGGAGTTCCGCACCACCACGTC
>JBPCNZ010000028.1:0-19411 GCA_051000755.1 Acidimicrobiales bacterium
GTCGGCCAGTTCTGAGTCGAAGAGGAACTCCGGTTCGGGGTCCATCGCTGTCGCTGCGATGAACATCGCCATGGCGGTGAGCCGCATATCACGCGGTTCGTGGTGGGCGGCGAAGACCATTGTCGAGACGTACTTGCAGGCCGGGCAGTCGGCAGAGTCGACCGTGGTGATCGTCACGTAGTTGGTGACGGGCATCGAACACACGGTGCGGTCAGGGTTGAGCGCCCAATGGTGAACGAGTCCGTCGCCGAGGCCGCTGATGTTCGCTTCGGCGATCTGAATGGACGGCGTGGTGGGTGTGGTGGTCATGGTTTGCTCCTTGCTGGTTGGTGAATTCGAGGGGTCCGGACAGTGGGGTGAGGCAAGGGGTCTGCCGGGTGTTGCAGGGTGTTTGCCAGTTACTTCCTCATTGCGCGCGCGTGGCGGGTAATGGGCATATACCCGGCGATGCCCGGCACTTTCGACGTTTCCGCAGGTCAAGGCATGTTCTTGGATTCTTCGGTGCGAAGCCCGAGTCCCTGCCACCAGGTCCGTTCCTTGCGGTCTGGCTCCCCGATATAGCCGTGCTCCTCGATCCGAGGAGCTAACGCTTTTTGGCTGAGCGGGTGAGTGATGCCCTGTTCGACACACCACGCTTTGTACGCTTCGTAGAGCGGTGTCGACTGCACCTTGAGCATCGGATTGGTCGTGCAGCAGTCGGCGATGAACTGGCCGATGACGTCTTGTTCGAGCCGGTACTGCTCGGTGGCCTTGACGACCGCCTCGGGTGTGTCGAGGCCTCGACGCTGCCATTCAAGACAGCCGGCGATCGCCCAGCGCAGGATGCCGGGGAGCTCGTCGGCGAGATGCTCGGCGAGGTGTTCGTCCTGATCGTCGGGTGCGATGCTTACCGTGAACGGGATCAGCTTGATCCGACGCCAGATCCCCAGGTCGGTGCCCCGGATCGCCGGCTTGTGGTTCGCGCAGAGCCACACCTTGTGGGTCGGTGCGAAGGACCAGAAGTCCTGCCGCATGTACCGGGCGGTGAGCCGATCACCGCCAGTGATCTCTTTCACGGTCGGCTCGTCGAGCCTCGAGGCCTGGTCGAGTTCCTGGGCGATGACGACACGCCGGCCGTGGAGCGCGGCTACCGAGGTTGGGTGGTCGGGGTGTCGGTCGGCGATGAGGAGCCTGGGTGGTGCTGGGGCGCCGTGTTCGCCGGCCATGTCGAGGAGTACCCGCATGAGGGTGCTCTTGCCGTTGGCGCCGGCGCCGTAGCCGAAGAACAGGGCGTGCTCGAGGACGGTCCCGGTCAGGCTGTAGCCGATCGCCCGCTGCAAGAACCGGAGGACGGTGGCGTCGGGCAGGACCGCCTCGAGGAACTTCAGGAACTGCGGACAGGTGGCGTGCTCGTCGTAGATGACGTCGGTGGACTTGGTCAGGAGGTCCTGGCGCCGGTGCGGGCCGAGCAGTCCGGTCCGCAGATCGATGGTGCCGTTGGCGACGGTGAGCAACCATGGGTCGGTGTCGAGCTCGTCGACCAGGACGGGAATGGTCGCCTCGGTGGACGCCAGGGCGATCGTGTTGTTGATCCCGGCGTTGCTCTGCGACTTGATGCCCCACCGGAACAGCTTGTCGTCGCTGCCCGCTCGGGCCTCGTCGAGAATCCGGTCGGCGATCTGCTTGGCTCGGCGGTGTACAGCGCCGGTGTTGTCGACCTGCCAGCATCGGCCTGTCCACACGAGCCACTTGCCCCACTCGGCCACGTAGCGGAGGTCGTGGCCGTGGTCGTCGACCAGGCGGCGGGCGTTGCCGAGCTCGGTCGCTTCGTAGTGCCCGGTCTGCTCGGGATCCTTCTCGGCCGGGGCTGGCGGCAGACCGGCCATGATTCGGTCCTCGATCGACGTCATGCCACTCTCCGTCTCGGTGATTTCTGGTCTGCGCCGCGGAACCCGCTCTCGATGGTCCGCTCGATCTCGTCGTCGTCGAGGCCGATCTGGCGGGCGACCTGCACGAGCCGATCGACGGCGAGGCGCTGATCGAGCTTGCGATCGTTGATCAGCTGACGAAGCCGGAACGCGGCCCGGACGAGCGTGTGGTTCCGTTCGCCGGGCGTAGCCGACGCCAGGCGGCCCAGCTCGCCTTCGAGGGCTCGCTGCCCGTACAGGTCGCCTGCGGGGGCCTGAGGCCCGGAACCAGGGCCTGGCGGCTTGCCGGCTGGCTTGTGGAGGTCGAGCAGCCATGCCGGCGCCGGCCGGATGTCCGCTCCGAGACCGTAGAGCGGGTCGCCGGGCAGGAACACGGTCCAGGAGCCGTCCCGCCTGACACTCCCAGGCTGAGCCGCATAACCGCCGATCCCCCGCCAGTCCACGTTTTTCAGACCGCCGTAGGTGGTGGCGTTGCCCATCCCGGTCGGAGCCACCCGCACATGCCACCCGTCTCGAGGCGTCCTGATCGTCGGCCCGATGATGAACGGGTCGTCGTCAGGGTTGTCCGCCTTGGGCATCGCCGCATCGAGCGCGGCGAGAGCCTCCGGGCTGTCGATGTCGAGGACGTCGTAGGTGATTCCGGTCGGGGACCCGACGTTGCCGTCCGGGGCCAGCCGGGCCATCTCGTCGATCACGGCCCGGTCCTGGCTGGCGTCGTAGAAGCCATGCCCGAGCCGGCCGCACTCCCCATGACACTTGCCGCGCAGCGGGTCGCCCTTCGGGTGTGCTGACGGGATCGCCGGGATCTTGTCGAACGGTGCCAGCGGGAACACCGGCTCGCGCTCGGCCAGGGGTAGGGCGAGTCCCAGGAAGCGGCCGATCACGGCGCCGGCTCGTCGAGCTGAGGCGTTTGCGGTTGAGGACGTCGAGGAGGGGGATCGTGACCCAGCCCGTCGTCGTCTGCGATCGGCTGCCCGCAGGCGTCGCAGGTCCAGGTCAGGGCGGTGTCTTGCTGCAAGCGCTTGTAGACATCCTGGCGGCTGGCGATGTTCCGCCGTCCGATTCGTCGATGCAGGACGTCATGCGGACCGTCGGCGAGGGCACGCTCGGCCAGCTCCCCGGCTCGGAAGATCGTCTCGGTGCAGTACTCGAGGGAGCCGCAGCCCGAGTACCAGTCACCGGTCGCCTGGATGGCGAGATCCATAGCCCGCTGAGCCTCGGTCCACGACTCCGGGTCGGATGACGCTGGGTCCCCCCGGGGACCCTGGGATGATGACGAAAAGTCGCCCCGGTCCCGTCGGGTCATCTGCTGGCCGGTCGGCATTAGCTCTGGCCCAGCAGACTGGCGAGTTCGCCGTCGAGGTCCTGTTCCCGGATCAGGCCGAGCTGGGCGGTCGCCTCAACCGACGGCTTGTAGATGCCTCGCTGCAACACGTTGAACGCGGTGAGCAACGTCTTGGTGGCCTCGACGACCTTGCGGTCGAAGGTCTCCCATTGGGCGTCGGTCCACGACTCCGGGTCGGCGGACCCTGGGATACTTTTAGTATCCTGGGGTACCAGCAAACCCTTCACGTGGTTCATCCCGAGTCGCTTCCTCCCCGTCGCTTCCTGGTAGGCGACGATGACTTCAACGGCCCGTTCGTGAGTGGCTCCGTTTGTTGCGAACTCCCGAATGGCCGTCGCTGATTGAGTCCGAAACAGTCGACGCTGCTCGTCCGTTCCAGCGGCGAAGAAGTGCCCAGTGATGACGTAGCCCTTGATTGTGCTCGTGGTCTTTTCGATCCCGCTCTCGGTCAGGTGCCGCTGGCATTCACCTATGGCGGACGCGGAGCAGTCGCCGGGCATCTCCTCGGTGAGCGCATCGACGATCGCCCACAGCGAGCCTTCCTCGGATAGGAATGCTTGGACTGTCTTGGTGAACTTAGGCACGCGGGTGCTCCTTGGTGAGTTGGCGGTGGGGTGGTTCTGCGGTGTGGGCGGGACGGGGGACATCGCCCGGGGTTGCAGCATCAGGGCCATCACGCCGCCCCCTTGCTGGCCTGCTCGGCCAACCAGCACTCCACGTCCTCAGGCCGCCAGCGGACGTGGTTGCCGCTGATCTTGATGGCCGGCGGTGCCGTGCGGCGGTGCCGCCACTGGTAGATCGTGCCCTTCGGCACGTTCAGGTAGGCGGCAAGCTCGTCGATCGTCATGAGCGGCTCCCGCTCGGTTTGTACGGTCACTGGGACCTCGCTTTCCCGGCTGAAGCTCTGGTGAATCAGCGCTTGAAAGCCAGTATCACACGCCTGTGATTCGTCGTCAAGCTCTGGAAAGTCAACTCTCCATCCGCTATGGTCATCCCATGGCAGAGGACGGAAGAACGCTGGGGGAGCTGCTAGGGGTGAACCTGCGCCGGCTCCGAGGGCATCGGACCCAGGATGAGTTGGCTGCTGAGCTCCGCCGGTCAGGCTTGCAGTGGACGCGACCGGTTCTCGCCTCTGTGGAAGCCGGCACTCGACGAGTCGACCTGGGGGAGCTGCCCCTGCTGCTCTTGGCGCTCAATGTCACGTTGGGTGACCTGCTCGCCGGCAAGGGACGGATCGCGCTGGTCCCGGGGGCGTCGATGGACGCGCCGGCCATCCGGGCGATACTGGCCGGTCACACCGCTGGGATCACTCTCGGCCAAGTGACGTCTGCCGAGCGAATCCGCGCAGCCGTGGAGGCGGGCACGGACGACCGGGCGCTATTCGGTGCCCTGGTGGGTCACCTGCCAGCCAAGACCTTTCGTGAGGTGGCGAGCCTCGAGGTGGGCGAGGCGGAGCACAAGGCGGCCAGGAAGCTCGACGTCTCGACCGGCATCGTCTCGGCTGCCAGCTTCTCGTTGTGGGGCCGGTCGCTGACAGCCGAACGTAACCGGCGAGTGGGTGACGTCCTCGACGGTCGGGCCAGGCAGGCGTCCCGGGGGCATGTCACGCGGGCGCTGCTTGGCGAGTTGCGGGACCGGATCACACAAGCGAAAGGAACATCAGATGGCGAGCGTTGAGAAGCGGCCTGGCGGCCGGTGGCGTGCCCGGTGGCGTGAGTTCCCGGGCAGTCCTCAGCGGACCAAGAGCTTCACCCGGAAGGTCGACGCCGAGCGCCACGTGGTGAAGGTGCAGCATGACCTGATGGTCGGTGCCTACATCGATCCGACCAGGAGCAAGACGACCGTGGAGGACTACTACCGGGTGTGGTCGGCCCGCCAGCCGTGGCGGGAGTCGACGCGAGCCGGGAGAAGCTCGGTCTTTGATGTCCACGTCTTGCCCGCTCTTGGCGCCCGGCCTCTCGGAACAATCCGGCGAGGTGATATCGAAGCGTGGGCCGCCGGCCTGACGTTGTCTGCCAGCACCGCCGGCCAGGCGGTCTCCTACCTCGCCACCATGCTCGAGGCGGCGCTGGCAGACAGGTTGCTGGTGACGAACCCCGCTCGTGGGGTGAAGCGCCCGAGCGTCGACACGGCACCGATCATTCCCTTCACGCCGGACGAGCTCGACCGGTTACGCGACGCATCGCTCCCCTGGTTCCGGGTGGCGTTGACGCTCGGGGCGTCGTGCGGCCTACGCCAGGCGGAGGCGACCGGACTGACCGTCGACCGGATCGACTTCCTGCGCCGGGAGCTGACCGTGGACCGCCAGTTGCTCACCTCGGCCGCTGGTGGCGCTTCCTTCGGTCCGCCCAAGACGTCGCGCTCGTATCGCACCGTCCCCCTTGCTGACGGGCCACTGGCCGACCTGGCACGCCACCTCGAGACCCACGGCGCCGACGCCGATGGCTTGGTGCTGCATGAGGCGGGCCAGGCGGTGCGTCGCCAACGCTTCGGAGCGGTCTGGAGGTCTCTCCGGGCCAGGGCGGACCTGCCCGCTGCCCGCTTCCACGACACGCGCCACACCTTCGCCTCGGTTCTGCTCTCGGGCGGGGTGCCGGTGGCGGCTGCGGCCGACTACCTGGGCCATACTCCGTCGGTGTTGCTGAAGACCTACGCCCACCTCGCCCCGGCGGACCACGACCGAGCCCGCTCGGTGGTCCAGGCTGCCTTCGCTCGATCTGCTGAGGACTCACTGAGGACTGGAGAGCATCTGTGAGGACTAAAAAAGGCGCTGACCTGCACTTCCATGGCCAAAATCCTCTACCCCTACCTGTTCGGCGTCGAGTGACGCTGCCGGCTGCTGATCGGTGAGCACCCCACTCGCCCGCCTGGCCCACACCGAGGTGACCCGTCTGCATCACGTCGGGCCCAAGAAGGCCGAGGCGCTCGAGTCCGTCGGCATCACCAGCGTCCTCGACCTGCTCACCCACTACCCCCGTCGTTACATCGACCGGACCAACCAGATGGCCATCGCCGATCTGGTGGAGGGCACCGAGGCGATGGTGCTCGGGACCGTGCGCAAGGTCAGCTCCCGCCGGACCCGCCAGAGGCGGACCATGGTGGAGATCGACGTTTTCGACGGTACGAGCTATCTGCACGCCACCTTCTTCAACCAGCCGTGGCGGGCCCGCCAGCTCACGGAGGGCACCGACGCCGTCCTGTTCGGCAAGGTCGAGCGGTTCCGAGGCCGCCAGCAGATGACCAACCCCGTGGTCGACCTGGTCGGCGACCGTACCGGGCGCATCGTCCCCGTCTACCCCCAGTCCGAGAAGGCCGGGCTGACCAGCTGGGAGTTGGGGGAGTGGATCAACGAGGCCCTCCGGCGGGCCCCGGACCTGGTCGACCCCCTCCCGGAGCGCTGGCGGGACGAGGAGGACCTGGTCGATCGGGATTTTGCCCTGCGCCAGGTTCACCTGCCGGAGGGGATGGGGGCGGCCCAGGCGGCACGCAAACGGCTGGCCTTCGACGAGTTGCTGAGGCTCCAGACGGTGCTGCTGATGACCAAGCGGGCCACCGAGCGGGAGGCGGTGGGGATCCGGCACCGCACCGACGGTGAGTTGGTCCGCCGCCTGCGCGACCGCCTGCCCTTCGAGCTGACCGGCGCCCAGGCCGCGGCCATCGCCGAGATCACCGGGGACCTGGGCGGCGGGGCGCCGATGCACCGCCTCCTGCAAGGTGATGTGGGCTCCGGCAAGACGCTGGTAGCCGTGGCTGCCCTGCTGACTGCGGTGGAGAGTGGGACCCAGGGGGCGCTGATGGCCCCGACCGAGGTGCTCGCCGAGCAGCACTTCGCCGCGGTCCACGCCCTGCTCGAAGGGTTCACCGTCCCGAGCGGCGAGGGTCAGCTCTTCGCCGACCGCCCCCTGCACGTAGCCCTGCTCACCAACCGGACAGCGGCGGCCAAACGGGCCCGCCTCTACGCCCAGCTGGCCGCCGGGGACATCGACATCGCCGTCGGCACCCACGCCCTGCTCACCGAGCGGGTCGCCTTCGCCCGGCTGGGGGTGGTGATCATCGATGAGCAGCACCGGTTCGGCGTCGAGCAACGTTCCGCTCTGCGCGACAAGGGGGGCGAGGCGGTTCCTGACGTCTTGGTGATGACGGCCACCCCCATCCCCCGCACCGCAGCCATGACGGTCTACGGCGACCTGGACACGACCATCCTCGACGAGCTGCCCCCAGGGCGGACCCCGATCACCACGACCTGGGCCCGGGGGCCGCTGGAGGAGGAGGTGGCGTGGGCCCAGGTGCGCACCGAGGTGGCCGCTGGCCGCCAGGCCTACGTCGTCTGCCCCCTCATCGACGAGTCGGAGCGGATCCAGGCCCGCTCGGCGACCGCCGAGCGGGATCGCCTGGCCGCGGGGGTGCTCACCGGCTTGCGGGTCGGCCTGCTCCATGGCCAGCTGCCGGCCAAGGACAAGGAGGAGGTCATGGGCGCCTTCCGCCAGGGTGACCTCGATGTCCTCGTCGCCACCACGGTGATCGAGGTCGGGGTGGACGTGCCGAACACGACGGTGATCGTCATCGAGGACGCCGGCCGTTTCGGCATCGCCCAACTCCATCAGCTCCGGGGCCGGGTCGGCCGGGGCTCCCATCCCTCGTGGTGCTTCTTGCTGGGTGAGACCTCCACCGCAGACGGCGCCGCCCGCCTCGAGGCCCTGGAAGTGTCGACGGACGGATTCGAGCTGGCCGAGGTCGACCTGGAGCTCCGAGGGGAGGGCGCCATCCTCGGAGCCCGCCAGAAGGGGGCCAGTGACCTCAAGCTCGCGTCTCTCCGGCGGGACCGGGACCTGGTCGCCCGAGCCCGGGCCGTGGCCGGCGTCATCCTGGACGAGGACCCGTTGCTGGAGGCCAACCCCGACCTGGCCGACGAGGTCGCCCTCTTCGTCGACGCCGACGAGCGCGACTACCTCTTCAAGAACTGACCGACGGCCGGCGGCTTGCGACCTACGCCGAGATCATCGGCGACGGGCTCAGGCCAGGGCCATGCGCAGGGCCCCGACGGCCTCGCCGACCGCCTCCCGGGCTCGGGGCGTCATCTTGGTCATGGTGAAGAACCCGTGGATCATGCCGTCATAGCGGGTTGTCTGCACCGGGACGCCGGCCTGGCGGAGTCTCATGGCGTAGGCCTCGCCCTCGTCTCGGAGGGGATCGAACTCGGCCGTGATGACGAGAGCCGGTGGTAACCCGGCCAGGTCGGCGGCGTAGATCGGCGACATCATCGGGTCCCGATCGTCGATGTCGGCCGGCCCCGCGTAGTGGGAGGAGAACCACGCCATGGCCTCGGCCGTGAGCAGATAGCCCTCGCCGTTCTCGTTGACGGAGGGGAACGACGCCAGATGGTCGACCACGGGATAGACGAGCAGCTGGAAGGCGACGGGCGGCCGGCCCCGGTCACGGGCCAGTTGGGCCACGGTGGCCGCCAGGTTGCCCCCGGCGCTGTCGCCGCCGACCGCTATCCGGCTGGGATCGAGGCCCAACTCCTCGGCGTGGTCGACGACCCAGGCGGTCACCTGCAGGCAGGACTCGGGAGCGGCCGGGAAGGGATGCTCGGGGGCCAGGGGGTAGTCGACGCTGATGACCACGAGGCCGGCACCGGCACACAGATCACGGGCGGTGGGGTCAGCGCTCTCCAGATCGCCGGTGACGAACCCGCCGCCGTGCATCCACACCAGGGCGCTCAGCGGCCCCGGAGCGGCTCCAAGAGGGCGGTACAAGCGGACCGGCACCGTGCCTGGGGCGGTCGGCACGTCGACCATCCTCACCGAGGCGACGTCGGCGCCGGGCTCCGTCATCGTCGTGGCGGTGCTCGCCATGATGGCGCGCAGGTCGGCCACGGACAGCTCGGAGATGCTCGGAGTTCCCCCTGCCTCGAACTCTTGGAGCATCTTGGCGATCTGCGGATCGAGTGGCATGGTGCCTCCGGTGCCTGGTTCGGGCGCTACCGACCCTGATCGTCGGAGTCAGCAGTCTCACCTTCGCGCAGATCAGGGGCGGGACCGACCCGGGCGGCCTCGGATGCGGGGGTGTCCTCGCCGGCCTCGGCTTCGACCACCACATCCCATCGGTCCCAGCATCCCGAGCACCGGTAGACGGCGATCCGGTCCTCGGCCTCGTCGCCCCGGACCGACAACAGGTGGGCGGTCTCCCCGCAGTCGACACAGACGATGGAGGGCGGCGGCGAGGTCACCTCACCAGTGAACCAGGCAGCCGAGGGGAGGTACCTTCCCTCGTGCGCATCGTTGCCGGAAGCCTCAAGGGCAGAAACCTCCAGGCCCCCCCGGGCTCCCGCACCAGGCCCACCAGTGACCGCGTCCGGGAAGCGATATTCTCCATAGTAGGAAGCCTGAACGGCGTGGCCGGCACCGCGGTGGTCGACCTCTTCGCGGGGAGCGGGGCGCTCGGCATCGAGGCCCTGTCCCGGGGGGCGGCCTCGGTCACCTTCGTCGAGCAGGACCGTGACGCCCTGGCCACCATCAGGACCAACCTGGCCCACCTCGGCCTCGACGGCCCCCAGGCCCGGCTCCAGCTCGGCGACGCCCTCGCCCACCTGGCGACCGCAGCCGACGCCGCCATCGTGTTCGCCGACCCGCCGTATGGCTTCGAGCAATGGGCAGACCTGGGCGCCGGCCTGCTCGGGAGGGGCTTCGGCGGCCTGGCCGTCCTCGAGAGCGGAACGGACATCGACCTGGGCGGGGGCTGGGATGTCATGAGGGTGAAGCGGTACGGCGGTACCGTGGTCACCGTCGCCAAGCCTGACTCTGGGCCACGGATGAGAGGTGCACGGTGAGGACAGCGTTGTTCCCCGGGACGTTCGATCCATTCCACAACGGTCACCTCGAGATCGTCGAGACCGCAGCGAAGCTGTTCGACCACGTCGTGGTGGCGCCGATGCGCAACCCCCAGAAGGGCGAGCCCCTCTTCGACATCGACGAGCGCCGGGCCATGATCGACGACTCGGTCTCCCACCTGCCCAACGTCACGCTCGACTCGTTCTCGGCTCTGGTGGTCGACCTGGCCCGCCGCCTCGACGTCGACGTCATCGTCAAGGGGCTGCGGGTGGCATCCGACGCCGAGGCCGAGCTCATGCAGGCCCAGATGAACAAGGCGGCCGCCGACGTGGAGACGCTGTTCATCCCCTGCTCGTCGTCGTATTCGTTCATCGCGTCCAAGTACGTTCGAGAATTCGCCCGCTTCGGGGGCGCGGACCGGATCGGCACCATGGTGCCCGAGCCCGTGTTCGCCAAGATGAAGGAAAGGTTCGGCTCGTGACCAACACGGAACCCCGGCAGGGGCCCGATGCCGAGGCGCTCATGCGCCGAGTGCTGGAGATCGTGGAGGGAACCCGGGCCCTCCCGCTGAGCTCGTCGGTCCGCCTGGACAACAAGGAAGAAGTGGTCGACCTGCTCGACGAGGCCATCAACCGCCTCCCCGAGGAGGTCAAGGCGGCCCGCTGGATGCTCAAGGAGCGTGACGAGTACCTGGCCAAGATGGGACGGGAGGGTGACGAGATCGTCGACGCCGCCCGCCGCCAAGCGGAGCAGATGGTGGAGCGCACCGAAATCGTCCGGGAGGCCAAGAACACCGCCCGGCGCACCGTGGAGGAGGCCCGGGAGGAGGCGCGCCGGTTGCGCCTCGAGGCCGAGGACTACTGCGACACCAAGCTGGCGTCATTTGAGATCGTCCTCGAGCGCACCATCAAGACGGTTGCCGCCGGTCGTCAGCGGCTTCAGCTCATCCCCTCCTCGGTCTTCGACTCCGAAGGTCGGCCGATCGCCGGGGTGGAGCCGGGCGAGGACACCCTCGGCGGAGAGGATGCCTTCTTCGACCAGGACCGCGGGTAAACGGTCATGGCCGACCCGTGGCTGGTACCTGTCCGAGCGTTGCGGAGAGTGGTGGGTTCGTCCCACCACGAGCACCGGCGCGGCCCCCTGGGACAATTGTCGGTCGCCGACACCATCGTCGACGAGACCGCCACCGTGGACGCCGACGTCACCTTCTCGGCAATCGTCGGAGGGGTGGAGGTCAGCGGTCGGGTCACCGCTCCGTTCACCGGCACCTGCCGACGGTGCGGTCGCGCCCTCCGCGGGGACGTAGTCGCAGAGGTACGGGAGGTCTACCGGCCCCGGTCTGCCCGGGAGCGCGACGGTGAGGAGGACGAGGAGACCTACGAGCTGGGTTCCGATCACCTCGACCTGGCCCCCATGGTCCGAGACGCGATCCTGCTAGATCTTCCGATCGCCCCTCTGTGCCAAGCCGAGTGCCGGGGCCTGTGCGACCGCTGCGGGGCCGACCTCAACGTCGACCCGTGCGCCTGCACCAGGGAGCGGGTGGACGACCGTTGGGCCGCCCTCGACGTGCTGCGCCAACCCCCCGGTACCGCACCCACCTCGCCCAGGTCCTAAAGTGTCGAGGTTCGTCGACAACCATCTGGCCCCGAGGGTGACCCTTGCGGCCCGATCCCGAAGAGAGAGCATCGTTCACGGTGGCCGTTCCGAAGAAGAAGACCTCCAAGGCCAAGAGCCGGTCCCGCCGGGCCAGCGCCTGGACGCTGTCGGTTCCGGCCCGCAGCGTCTGTCCCCAGTGCCATCAGGCCAAGTTGCCCCATGTGGTGTGCGCCGCATGCGGCTGGTACAAGGGCCGTCAGGCCATCGAGGTCGACTGACCGTCGGCTGAGCTCCAGGTGAGCCCCACCAACGCCCCTGTGGCCATCGACGCCATGGGCGGCGATCAAGCACCTGAGGAGATCATCGCTGGAGCCGTCCAAGCCGCGGAGCAGGGCATGGACGTGGTGCTGGTCGGCGATCCCGATGCCTTCGACGCCCGTGGCCTCGAGGTCATCGCCGCCCGAGAGGTGATCGGCATGCACGAGGACGCCGCTCGCGGCGTGCGCACCAAGAAGGACTCTTCGCTCGTGCGCGCCGCCGAAGCGGTGCGCGACGGGCGGGCCTCGGCCATGATCTCGGCGGGCAACACGGGAGCGGCGATGGCATCGGCCCTGTTCCGCATGGGACGCCTGAAGGGAGTGGCCCGCCCGGCCATCGCCACGCCCATCCCGGTCCCGGGGAGCACGCCGACGGTGGTGCTCGACGCGGGAGCCAACTCGGAGTGCGTGGCCGCCTGGCTGGTGCAGTTCGCCCAGATGGGTTCCGCCTTCGCCCACCAGCGTTACGGCATCACCCGGCCCCGGGTCGGGCTCCTGTCGATCGGTGAGGAGGAGACCAAGGGGAATCCCCTCGTCAAGGAGGCTCATGCTCTGCTGGCCGGAGGGGCCGGGGGAGCCGTCCACTTCATCGGCAACGTCGAAGGTCGCGACATCATGACCGACGATGTGGACGTCGTGGTGACCGACGGGTTCACCGGCAATGTGGTGCTCAAGACCCTGGAAGGTTCGCTGTGCTTCGCCATGAACGCGGTGGTCGCCGCCCTCGAGTCGAGCGACGAGACCAAGGCGGCGGCGGGGGTGCTCTTGCCGGCCCTCGCCCCTCTGGCCGTGGAGTTGGACCCTGACACCCAGGGTGGAGCGGTGCTGCTGGGGGTGGACGGGGTGTGCATCATCAGCCACGGTTCGTCGTCGGCGACCGCCATCCTCAACGCCGTCAAGGTGGCCAAGGCCGCCACCGACGACGGCCTGGTGGCCCAGGTCCAAGCGGCCGTCAAGCCACTCCCCGTCTGAACGTCGACCACTCCCAGGCGCAAGATCCTGCCGATCGGGGTAGATTCCCTGGTCAGCAGACCAGCCAGGAGAGAACGAGTGCCCGCCGAAACCCACGTCGAACGTAGCCCCCTAGATCGTCGAGCGGTGCTCGAGCTGGTCAAGGGCTGCCTGGGCGACATCTTGGAGGTGAGCCCTGACTCGATCACCGAGGGGGCGTCCTTCGGCGACGATCTCGGCGCCGATTCGCTGGCCCTCATCGAGCTGGTCGAGGCTCTGGAGGAGGACCTCGGGGAACGAAGCGTCGGTTTTCGCATCGACGATGAGGATCTCGAAGACCTCAAGACGGTCCGAGATGCCGTGGATTACGTCGTCGCCAAGCTCAACGTCGCCTGAGGGGGTCGGTCCGCCTGCAGCAGCCAACCGACGTCCGAGGTCGGATCCGCGACCTGGCCGTTCGCCTCGGATGGGACATCGGCAACGAGGACCTCGCCGTGCAATCGCTGGCCCACCGATCCTGGTGCGCCGAGAACCCGGGGACGGGATCCAACGAACGCCTCGAGTTCCTCGGCGACTCCGTCTTGGGCCTCGTCGTCACCCAGTTCCTCTTCCGCACCTATCCTGACCTGCCGGAAGGTGAGCTGGCCAAGGTGCGGGCGTCGGTCGTCAACTCCGCCGCCCTCGCCGATGTCGCCCTCGAGCTCCACTTCGGTGACGCTCTGCTGCTCGGCAAGGGGGAGGATTCCTCCGGGGGAAGAGAGAAGCCCTCGATCCTGGCCGACGCCACCGAGGCGGTCATCGGTGCGGTCTACATCGACCAGGGGTGGGACGCGGCTGCCGATCTGGTGATGCGCCTCCTGGGCGAGCGCATCGCCGAGGCTGCCGTCGGTCCCGGCGGCCAGGATTACAAGACCCGGCTGCAGGAGCTTTGCGCCCGCCGGTTCGACAACCTGCCCGTCTACACCGTGCGCGACGCCGGTCCCGACCACGCCAAGACCTTCGACGCAGTGGTGCACGTGGCCCGCCGGCCCCGCGGCCGGGGTCACGGCCGCTCCAAGAAGCAAGCCGAGCAGGCGGCGGCCCGGGCCGCGTGGATAGAGCTGGTCGAAGAGCCGACCCTCGACGGGGACCTTCCCGGCGCCCGCCTCTTCGGCGACGCCCCCGACTTCAACGACGGGGCCGCCGACATGACCTCGGCCGGGCCGTCCCCGTCCAGCGGTCCGGTCACCGGCGACGGGTCGTCCTGAGCGACGGGAGCTGACGACGCCATGCCGGAGCTACCTGAGGTCGAGACGGTGCGACGCGATCTCGAGCGCGACTTCGTCGGTAAGAAGGTCGAGCACGTCGCGGCCGACGGAATTCACCGCCTCCGTCGTCACACCCCGGCCCCGGAGTTGGCGGAACGGGTCACCGGTCGACGACTGATCGGCGTCCGCCGGCGGGGCAAGTACCTCGTCGCCGACCTGGACAGTGGCGACGCCATCGTCATGCACCTGGGCATGAGTGGCCAGCTGCGCCGAACCCCCCCCGACGCCCCCCTGGCCCCCCACAGCCACGTGGTCCTCCAGTGGGAGGGGGACAGCCAGCTTCGCTTCGTCGATCCCCGCACCTTCGGGGAGATGTTCGTGACCGCCACCGACCCGGTCACCGGCGACGTCACCGAACTGGCCCACCTGGGCCTCGACGCTTTGGACAACCGGCTCACCTGGCCTCAGGCGGCCACGTTGTTCGCCCGACGGCGCACCCGCCTGAAACCCCTGCTCATGGACCAGCGTTTCCTCGCCGGGATCGGCAACCTCTACGCCGACGAGATCCTGTGGGCGTCCCGGCTGCGAGCCGGCCGGCCGGCGTGCGATCTGGGGGGCGACGAGGTTCGTCGCCTGTGGCGGACGCGACGGGCCACGTTGCGCCTGGCCATCGATTGCCGGGGGTCCTCGTTGGCCGACAGCCAATATCGCGACCTGTCCGGGTCGCTAGGTGGCTATCAGGCCTTCCATCAGGCCTACGGGCGCGAGGGCCTGCCCTGCCGGCGGTGCCACACCCCCATCATCAGAGTCATGGCCGCCGGCCGCAGCGGCTTTTCCTGCCCGAGCTGTCAGATCTGACGCTCCTGGCGGGGCCAATGCTCGGGTCCGGGGACCCCCGTCGTCTAGGTTGAACGGCGCGTGTTCCTGAAGTCACTGACGCTCAAGGGCTTCAAGTCCTTCGCCGAGACCACCACCTTGGAGTTCGAGCCCGGGGTGACCGTGGTGGTCGGCCCGAACGGCAGCGGCAAGTCCAACGTGGTGGACGCCGTGGCCTGGGTGCTCGGTGCCCAGAGCCCGAGGACGGTCCGGTCCTCGAAGATGGAGGACGTCATCTTCGCCGGGACCCCGAAGCGGGCAGCGCTGGGTCGGGCCGAGGTGGAGCTCACCATTGACAACTCGGCCGGCCTCCTCCCGATCGACTTCTCCGAGGTGACGATCAGTCGGACCCTGTTCCGCACCGGGGAGTCCGACTACGCCATCAACCGGGTGCCCTGCCGTCTGCTGGACGTGGTGGAGTTGCTCTCCGACACCGGCGTCGGGCGCCAGCAGCACGTGATCGTGTCGCAGGGCAACCTCGATGCCGTCCTGAGCTCCCGGGCGGAGGACCGCCGCCTGGTCATCGAGGAGGCGGCCGGCATCTTGAAGTTCCGGCGGCGCAAGGAGAGGGCCGAGCGGCGCCTGGAGTCAACCGAGGCCAGCCTGGTCCGTCTCCAGGATCTTCTGAGAGAAGTCCGGCGCCAGTTGCGCCCTCTCGAGAAGCAGGCCGAAGCCGCCCGCCGCCACGGCGGCCTGGTCACCGAGCTCGAGGCTCTGCGCCGCCACCTGGCCGGCCGGGAGCTGGCCACCATCGAGGCCCGACTGGCCGGAGCGGCCCGGGGCCGTTCCGAGCTGGGACGATCCGAGGTCGAGCTGCGTGACGCCTTGGGCGATCTGGACTCCCGTGTCGTCGCCGACGAGGCCGAGTTGAGCGCCACCACCGACGCCCAGCGGAGTGCCGATCTCGCCGAGGCGCTGTCCCGGGCGGAGCGCCTTCGGGCCAAGGCCCAGGGCCTGCTGGCCGTACTGACCGAGCGCAACCGGTCGGTGGGCCGCGATCTGGGCGCCGCAGCCGATACGGGCGTGGTGGCCAGTCTCGAAGCCGAGGCGGCGTCGTTGCGGGCCCGGCTGGAGGGAACGGAGAGCGACGCCGCCGCCCTCGGTCCCGAGGAGGCCGAGGTGGGTGAGGCGGAGGCAGCGCTCGCCCTCGAGCGGGCCGAGGTTGAGCGTCACTGGGACCGGGATGCCCCCCGTCCGCCCGATCCCTCCGCCGAGGTCCGGGCCGAGCTGAGCGCTCTCCGCACGGCGGTGGAGCGGTCCCGAGCCGAAGCTCGTCGTATCACCGAGCGGGTCAGCGCCACCGGAGAACGGGTCGCCCGCCTGGGCGACGAGGTCGGGCGTCTGGGTGGCGTCAAGGCGGCCGCCGAGTCAGAGGCGACACCCCTGTGGGCGGCAGCGGTGGCGGCGGTCGAACGGCTGGCGGCGGCCGAGGAGGAGCAGGCCGGGGCCGAGGAGGTGGCCGGGACCGCCGACGCCGACGCCCACCGCTGGTCGGCCCGGGCCGAGGCTCTCGCCCAGGCCCTGGACCAGGCCCGGGCCCGCGCCGGAGCCGAGCGTCTGGCCGGGGTGACGGGCGTCGTGGGGACTCTTCTCGAGCTGGTCGACGTCGACGAGGGTTTCGAGACGGCGTTCGAGGCGGCTGCGGGCGAGGTGCTGGCCGCCGTCGTGGTCGACGACGCCGACGCCGCCTGCCGCAGCCTCGAAGTCCTTCGCGACCACGATGGGGGAGGGGCGGTGGTCGCCCTCTCCGGGCCCGCGGGGCGGGCTGGGCTCGGTGGTGGGATCGACGTGGCGGGGGCGACCCCCCTGCGGGGCCGGGTTCGGGCCCGCCTGCCGGGTGTCACCGAGCTCCTCGACACGATCCTGGCCCGCAGCGTCATCGTGGACGGGGGTTGGCAGGCGGCCATCGACCTGGCCGTGGCCCGGCCCGATCTGGTGGTCGTCACTCCCGATGGGGACCGCTTTGCCCAGGGTTTGTGGCGGGTCGGGACCTCCGCCACCGGGGCGACCGGAGCGGCGCTCGAAGAGGCGAGGGCCGCGGCCGCCGCCAACGCCGGCGCCGCCACTCGGGGGCGGGATCGGCTGCGAGCGGCCAAGGATGGAGCCGAGGTGGCGCGCCGGGAGGTCAACGAGACAGGCCGGGCGGCGGAAGCCAACCGTGAGCGCTGCCGCTCAGCTGCGGCGACCCTCGCCCGGGCGGAGACCGAACTTGGCGCGCTCGAGTCCGACGTAGCCCACGCCGCCGCCCCCAGGGCGGACACGGAGGCACGCCTGGCCGGGGAGTTGGCTCGCGTCGCCGAGCTGGAGCAGATCCTCCCCGGTGTGGAAGCCGCGGCCCGGGCCGACGCCGAGGCGGCCATGGCCGAACGGGCGGCAAGGGGCCGGCTGGGGGACCGGGCCGCCGCCGTGGCCGCTCTACGGCGTGATTTCGAGGTGCGGGTTGCGGGCCTCGAAGAGCGACGCAAGCTGACCACCTCCCGGCTCGAACAGGTGGAGCAGCGCCTGCAGCGCAACGTGGTGGAGCGCGACACTGCGGCGACCAGGCGTCAGGGACTCGAGGCCACCCGGGCCCACCTCGCCCGGTTGACCGAGATGGTCAAGGACCGGGAGCGCAGGCTTGCGGTTGCCGTCGACGACCTGCGCCAGGCCCGCCGCGAGGAAGGAGAGGCAACCCGGGCCCTGAGCGAACGGCTGGAGAGCCTCCGCCGCCAGCGGGCTGCCGCTGAGCGCCAGATGGCCGAGCTTCGGGAACGGACGGCTCGCATTGATCTCGACGAGACCGACGCCAAGGTCCGCCTGGAAGGACTCGTCGAGGTGGTCCGGCGCGACCTCGACATCGAGGTCGACGCCACCCGCGACGCCCCGTGCCCTCCGCTCCCGGTTGGCACGTCGGCGCCCAGCCGCCGAGGCGAGCTGGAGCGGGAGCTGCGCCTCATGGGCCCGATCAACCCGCTGGCCCTCGAGGAGCACACTGCCCTCCAGGAGCGTCACGGGTTCCTGGAGGCACAACTGGAGGACGTCCGCTCGGCGCGGCGCGACCTCTCCAAGATCATCCGGGCCGTTGACACGGAGATCGTCGAGGTCTTCCGGGCCGCCTATGCCGATGTGGCCGACAACTTCGAGGAGCTGTTCGCCACCCTGTTCCCCGGCGGTCAGGGGCGCCTGCGCCTGACCGAACCTGAGCACCTGCTGGACACGGGCATCGAGGTCGAGGCCCGGCCCTCGGGCAAGAACGTCAGGCGCCTGTCGTTGCTCTCCGGGGGTGAACGCAGCCTGACGGCCATGGCTTTCCTCTTCGCGGTGTTCCGCAGCCGGCCGTCGCCGTTCTATCTGATGGACGAGGTTGAGGCGGCCCTCGACGATGTCAACCTGCACCGCTTCCTGAATCTCATCAACGGATTCCGGGAAGAGGCCCAGCTGGTCATCGTCAGCCACCAGAAGCGCACCATGGAAGCGGCGGACTGCCTGTACGGAGTAACCATGGCGCCGGGGGGCTCCTCCCGGGTGGTCAGCGAACGGGTGACCACCCCGGGCGTGCCCGTCTCCTCGTAAGCCCGCCCGCGTCGGGCGCCCGCGTCGGGCGCCCGTTCTTGGCGCCCGGCCCTCGGTCCGTTGGTCCTCAGCTCTCGCCGAGCAGGGCGCCGACGAACTCCTCGGGATCGAAGGCGAGCAGGTCGCCGGCGCCCTCGCCGACTCCCACCAGCTTCACCGGGATGCCCAACTCGGCCTGAATAGCCAGGGCGATGCCGCCCTTGGCCGTGCCGTCGAGCTTGGTCAGGACGATGCCGTCGACTCCCACGGCCTCACGGAACAGCATGGCCTGCCGCAGCCCGTTCTGCCCGGTCGTGGCGTCGATTGTGAGCAGCGTCTCGTGGGGCGCGTCGGGTATCAGCTTGGTGATCACGCGGCTGATCTTGGCCAGTTCCTCCATCAGGTGCTGCTGGGTGTGGAGGCGGCCGGCCGTGTCGCAGATCACCACGTCGTGACCGCGGGCCAGCGCCGCTTGGATGGCGTCGTAAACCACTGAACCCGGGTCGGAGCCCTGAGCGGCGCGGATGACCTCCACCCCCGAGCGCTCGCCCCACTCGACCAGTTGCTCCACCGCTGCGACGCGGAAGGTGTCGCCGGCGGCCAGCAGCACCGACCGGCCCAGCTCGTTGCGCAGGTGCCAGGCGATCTTGCCGATGGTGGTGGTCTTGCCGGTGCCGTTCACACCCACCATCAGAATCACCGTGGGGCTCGGCCGAAGGTCGATCGTGTCCTTGCCCACGCGCGCGGCGCCGGCCAGAAGCTCGCCCAGGCGGTCGGTGAGCTGAGGGCCGGTGAGCTCTCCTCCGGCCGC
>JBPCNZ010000029.1:0-10914 GCA_051000755.1 Acidimicrobiales bacterium
CGCGGTACCGGCGGGCCAGGGCTTCGAGGGCGGCGCCGCGGTCCACGGCGGGCGCTGCGCCCAGCCAGTCGGCGACGAGCACCCAGGCCTGCCGGCCGTCGCGCATGGGTCCCCGCACGGTGAAGCCACGGAGAGCCGTGATGGTGAGGAGGTGGACGAGGGCCTGCCCGGCGGTAGGCACGCCGGCGCCGTCGAGGTGGTCCCTCAGCTCGTCGCGCGTGAGGGGCCCTTCCCGGTCCAAGGTCCGGGTGACGACCTCGACGCCTACCTCCACCTGCCGGGGGTCCAGTCCGGTTTCGGTCAGGCGGCGGCGGCTGGAGGTGAACAGCGGTGGCGTGGTCAGGGCGTGCAACCACCAGTAGTCCTCGGCCCGGACCAGGTGGAGGGTGCCGCGATTGAGGGTGGTGACGACGAGCGAGCGGTCGATGCTGAGGGCGCGCTCGAGATCGTCTACGGCGACGCCGGTGGTGCGGGACCGCACCGCCAGCCGGAAACCTCTCGGGTCCTGGGCCTGGACCGCGAGGAGACGGCCGGCGACATCGACGGGATCGGTGGCGGCCGGGCCCGACAACAGCTGGGCCTGGCACCGCAGCGCCGTGAGCCGCGACGACCCCGGCTCCCCGGCGCCCACCACGAGCGGATCCGACCGTCCCTTCAGGGGTGGCGGGCCCGGCTCGGTGCCACGCGTGGAGGCTCACCCGGCATCTTGGGATACACCGGCGGCCACGGGGCGTCCAGCAGGCCTTTGGCCCGGTCACTCTCGTGCATGGCGAGCAGGGGAATGAGGGACTGCGGATGATCGGTCATGGGCCCCCAGGGGTCTCCGTCCCGGCGAACGCGCTCGGGCACCGTGGCGATGGTCAGCGCGTCGGGTTCGATGGTGTCCAGCTCGTCCCAGCCGAACGGCGTCGAGACCTGCCCGCCGGGACGGGCTCGGACGGACCACGCCCCGAAGATGGTCTTGTGCGGGGCGTTCTGGTTGAAGTCGACGAACACCCGCCGACCCCGTTCTTCCTTCCACCATGACGCGGTGATCAGGTCGGGCCGGCGCCGCTCCAGCTCGCGGGCGACGGCGACCGCGCCCGATCGCACCTCGTAGGAGGTCCACTGGGGCAGGAGCCTCACGTACACGTGGATGCCACGATTGCCGGTCGTCTTCGGGAGGCCGACGACGTCGAGCTCGTCGAGGAGGGCCTTCACCTCCTGCGCCGTCTCCTGCACCATGGGGAAGGTCACGCCTGGTGTCGGGTCGAGGTCGATGCGCAACTCATCGGCATGGTCAGGGTCGGCCGCCCGGGCCGGCCACACGTGAAAGCCGAGGCACCCCAGGTTGACCGCCCACAGGACGTGGGCGAGGTCGGCGGCGACCAGAGCGCGCGAGGTCGTGCCGTTGGGAGTGCTGACGACGGTCGTCTCGAGCCAATCGGGTCGGCTCTCCGGCACCCGCTTCTGGAAGAACGAGGATCCACCGACTCCGTGGGGGAACCGTTGCAGGAGCACGGGTCGGCCTCCCACGGCGGCGAGCAGCGGATCGATGACCGACTGGTAGAACCGGACCAGGTCGAGCTTGGTCTCGCCCCGCTCGGGAAAGAAGACCTTGTCGGGATGGCCGATAGCCACCTCGCGGCCTGCGGCTTCCACCAGGACCTGATCGTCGTCCATGGGGCCGACGGTAGTGCTTGGCAACCGTCTGGGACCGCGGCGGCGGTCCCCGCTACCGTGCTGGGTCATGACAGACCCAGGGAGTACGGCGCCGGCGGTGCGGTCTGCAGGTGCCCGTTGGCAGATCCAGCTCAGTCAACTCGTTGAGCTCAGCCGCCAACAGGTGATGATCCATGCCATCGCCCTCGAGCCCGACAGTGCTGATACGGCGGCCATCGGCCAACTCATCGAGAGCTGGGACACGGCCAGACGGGCCGCCGGCGGTGCTGGTGACCCCGGGTCGGGTGCGGACGGGGATGAGGCCGCATTCCCGGAGGCCACCGACGCCCTCCAGGGGTGGTTCACCGGCAACACGCTGATCGATGATCTGGACGCCTTCTTTCCCTACGACGGGATGGCTACGCCCCGGGGTCACTACGGGTACCTGTCAAGTGTGCGGGACCTGATGATGCAGTTGGTCGCCGATTCACTACCCGAGATCGAGATCGATCCGAACGCCGTCGACAGCGAAGACGAACCCGACTTGTCGATCTCGCTGCTCAACGCCGAGTACGAGATGCTGGTGGAAGCGCTCTCCGAATTCCCGTTGCCTCTCTTTCGTTCGTCTCCCGGCGGTTTCACGACCATCGCCAATGTCCTGAAGGTCCCCGGGACCGGCCTCGTCGGCTACGGCGGGTTCAGTCCGACCCAGAGCCCCGCCCTCGCCATGGTGACGCCAGCCGGCGCCTTTCTCCTCTGGATTGGGCAGCCGACAGCCAAAGTGGTCCGGAGGTCGATCGCCGAACGACTGGCCGAGACGTTCGGCGTGAAGCTTCGGCCCGGTGACCTGGCCTAGCCCTGGCCCGGCCCTGACCTAGCCCGGAGGTGTCACGGCGAGGATGTTGAACATCGCCCCCGTCGGATCCCCGGCCATGGCGAAGCGGCCCGGCTCGATGTCGGTTGGCGGAAGCATGATCGTTCCGCCCAGATCGGTGATCATGGCTGCGGTGGCATCCGCGTCGGCCACCGCGAAATACACACCCCAGTAGGACGGCACCGACTCGGGCATGCTCGGTGGTTTGGGCATGGCACCGCTCACCGAGCGGCCGTCCACCTTCCACTCCACGTACTGCACCGGGCCTTCCGGCGGGTTGCGCTCTGCGCCCCAGCCGAACACCTGGGTCAGGAAGGCGATGGAAGCGTCCAGGTCGGTAGCTACCAGCTCACTCCATCCCCACGCTCCGGGTTCGTTGACGATCTGCGCGCCGCGGTGCGTCCCCGGCTGCCACACGCCGATGACGGCGCCCGTAGGGTCGGCGATGATCCCCATGCGCCCGGCATCGAGCACGTCGAACGGCGGGGCGAGCACCTGACCGCCGGCGGCGCAGACACGGCCCGCCACGGCGTCGGCGTCGGCCGTGTTGACGTAGGTAGCCCACGCCGGCGGCCCGGGGCTCATCTGCGGCCCGATCCCCGCCACACTCCGGCCCTGCAGGGTGCAGACCCGGTACCCTCCCGCCTCCGGAGGGCCCTCGGGGCACTCCCAGCCGAACAGGTGCCCGTAGAAGCCGGCGGCCGCGACGGGATCCGGGCTGGACAGATCGATCCAGGAGGGAACACCCTCGGCGTACTCGTCCATGTTCATGATCGTCCCCCTTGGTCGTCGGACACGCTATCGGGTTGGCGGTGACCGGCCAAGGGTCGTCGCGCCCCATGGACCTCGCTCGAGCGACAACGATGGGGGCTGTGCAGCGCGACAGAGTCCTCGTCGGCACGTGCTCATGGACGGACAAGACCCTCGTCAGGGACACGGCCTGGTACCCCAAGAAGTCGATGTCGGCCGCCGAGCGGCTGGCCTTCTACGCCTCGCAATTCCCCATCGCCGAGGCCGACAGCACCTACTACTTCCCACCCTCGCCGGAGCTGACCCGCGGCTGGGCCGAGCGGACGCCGGAGGCCTTCACCATGAACGTGAAGGCCTACTCCTTGCTGACTGGTCATCCCACCCGACCGAACTCCCTCTGGCCGGATGTGAGGGAGGCAATCAAGCCTGAGTTCGCCGACAAGCGCAACGTCTACGCCTCCCATCTCGATGACGACGCCAGCGAAGAGGCCTGGTACCGGTTCGAGGCCGCCCTGCGGCCCCTGCGCGAGTCGGGGAAGCTTGGGTCGGTGCTGATGCAGTACCCGGAGTGGTTCACGGCCAAGAAGGCCAACCGGGCCGAGCTTGCCACCATCCGGGAACGCTGGGTCGACCTGCCGGTCTGCGTCGAGTTCCGCTCGCCGACGTGGCTGGCCGCCCCCCAGGACCGGGACCGGACCCTCGAGACGCTGCGGGACCTGGAGTTGGCCCTCGTCGTGGTGGACGCTCCTGCGAAATCCAAGCTCCCCACCGTCGCGGAGGTCACCCACCCCGAGCTGGCTGTGGTCCGGTTCCACGGGCGCAATGACGAGACGTGGAAGAAGCCGGGGACCACGGCCGCGGAACGGTTCCGGTATCTGTACTCCAAGCCTCAGCTGCGAGCGTGGGTGCCGAAGCTCGAGGCCCTGCGGGAACAAGCCACCACCGTCCACGCCCTCATGAACAACTGCTACGAGGACTACGGGGTGCGCAACGCCGCCGACCTCGTGGCCCTGATGGGGCTCGACTGAGCGCCTAGCGCACGGGTTGGGGGACGGGGAGGTAGCGACGCAGGAACGCCACCGTCTGGCCCCACGCCACCTCCGCGTGCTCGGGCTGGGAGAACTGGGGCGCGAAGGAGTTGTCGAAGGCGTGGCCGGCGCCCTCGTGGACCCGCACCTCGGCGTCGGGCCGGCTCTCGAAGACGGCGCGGACCTCCTCGGCCCGCTCCGAGGGCAGGAAGGCGTCGGCGGTGCCGAAGTGAAACAGGATCGGGCAAGCCACCTGGTCCGCCATGGCGAGGAGGTCCGGCACACCAGACCCGTAGTAGGCCACGGCCACATCGGGGTCGGCCACGGCCGCGGTCAGGTAGGCCATCACCCCGCCGAAGCAGAAGCCGATCGCTCCCGCTCCACCGCGCACCTCCGGCAGTGAGCGCAGGTGGGCCAGCGCCGCCCCCAGGTCCTCGGCCCCTTTGGCCCCGTCGAAACGCTGGGCCAACGACATGCCCTTTTCCAGGGCCGCCTGGTCATGGCCGAGGGCCACGCCCGGCTCCTGCCGCCAGAACAGGTCGGGGGCCAGGGTGACGTATCCGAGCTCGGCCAACCGGCGGGCGACATCGACGATGTAGTCGTTCACGCCGAAGATCTCCTGGAGGAGCATCAGTCCCGGCCCGGAGCCGCCCGCAGGCAGCGTGACCGTGCCGGCGAAGGTGCCACTGCCGTCCGTGGCGCCGATGTCCTCGGTGCGGGTGGGGGCCATGCGCGGATGCTACCGGTCTTCCGGCTGAGCCCCGTCGGGCGGTCGACGCCTGGGCCTCCAAGGTTGCGGCCGTACCCCCAGTACCAGACTTGCAGCCGGCCGGGCCGGCGGCGGTGACATGGTGACCGCTGAGGACGCGGCGCGACGGCCCGAGGAAGGTCACCCGCTCCGGGGGGAGGAACGCAGGGCCCGCAGAGCGGTGGCCACCACCCAGGCGTCACCGGCCGTGAGTCCCACCCGCTGCAGGAGCCCGTGCGCGGGCGCGAACGTGCTGGCGATCAGGAAGGCGGCGGTGACGATGCCTGCGGCCGTCGATGCCCGTACCCACGGGCTCGACGCGGGGTTCCGGGCCCACGCTCTTGCTGCCACAAGGGGGGCGGCGGCGAGGGTGGCGTAACCGATGCCGGCGAATACGGCGTGGATACTGCCCTTGCCGCTGGCATCGAGGGAGAACGCCGCCACCCCGAAGGTCGACAGGCCGGTGCCAGCCACCAGCAGCCGGGTGGTTCGAGGCAGGCCGGAGCGCTTCGACCCGGCGTAGGCGACGAGCGCGGCTCCGTAGACGATGAACCCGGCGGTCATGGCGCCGCGGGTGGGCGCCCCCGTCTCGGCCAAGCGGCTGATGGCGTCGTTGACGGGGGAGTAGTGGGAGCGGATAGCCCCGAGCGCCGCCCAATCGGCGACGAAGATGGCCGGCCCGGCCACCCCCGCGGTCGTCAGGACAGCCTCGACAGCAGATCGACGACGAGCCACGCCAGCACCTCCGGTCACGAAGGGCCGAGCCTAAACCGGGGGACGTCCCTGGACGTAGTGTGGTTCCACGAGGCCGGGCCGGTGCCGCGCTCAGCCTCGATGCCGAAGGCGGAGCGGATCGGCGACGTCCTGGGAAGTGGACGGCGAGTCTCGGTCCGGACCGACTGATCAGGCGTAAAGACACTCGAAGATCTCCCGCTGGGCGCCGTTCAGGCTGGGGTGCTTTACGTTTCGGAATCGGCCCACGCGTTCCATCCCATCAGGTCCTTGCAACCCCGAGGACGTGGGTCGAACCATTAGGTGTGACATGAGTTGGAGGTGGTTGATGGCATCCGAAGCCGGGGCCCTGGTGGCGCGATTCCGGTCCGAGCAACTCGCCGAGGCCCTCGTCTCTGCCTACGACGAAGCGTTGGGCCGCTGGCCTGTTCCGGTAACCTCGATGGACGTCGCCGGCGAGTACGGGACGACCCGAGTCCACGCCAGCGGCCCGGCCGGCGAGGCGCCGCTGCAGTTGCTACACGGCGGCGGCTGCCCCTCGCCAATCTGGTACGCCAACGCCGGCGTTCTCGCCCAGAGCCGCCGGGTCTACGCCGTCGACCGGATCGGCGACGCCGGCATGAGTGTTGCTGCGGGCCAGCCCGTCCGGCGGGCCGACGACCTCATCGGATGGTAGAACGGTCTGCTCGACAGTCTCGGCGTCCCGTCCGCGGCATTGTCCGGACACTCCTACGGGGCGTGGATCGCCCTCAGCTACGCCGTGGCCAGCCCGCCGAGGGTCACCCGGTTAGCGCTGCCGACCCGACCTCCTGCTTCGCCGGTCTGAGCATCGGTTACCGCATGCACTCGCTGCCCGTCTTCGCCCGACCGACCGCTACGCGCCTGCGCAACGTCCTCGAATAGGAGACGCCGTCTGCTCTACTTGACCCGTATCGGTGGACTTGGCCTGCCTCGGAGGCGGCGAGTTCCAGGGCTCGAAGCTCGTCATGCCCCGGCCCCCGAACGACAACGCCGAGCGCCTCCTGCCCCAGGTCACCGCCGTCACCCTTCCCGGCGCCTCAAACCACTCCCTGCCCGCCACCAACTCCGACCAGCTCAACGAGGCCCTTGACACCTTTCTGGCCGCGTAACGATGACGCCCGGTTCGACCCTTCGGCAGTCTCAGGGACCGAGGTCCCAGAGCAGTCGGTAGTAGCGGGTCCGCTGTGGATCAGGCGAGATGCCGTAGGCATCGAGACGGAGGCCTTCCCACCCAGGCCCGTAGTTCCACTCCGTGCTCCACGTGGCGATGGCGAGATCGGCCCACCGGTCAGCGATGCCAAGCTCCCCAAGATCCACGTGACCCGACCAGCGGCCGTCGTCAGTGAGGAGGGTGTTCGGCGCGCAGCTGTCTCCATGGCAGACGACCAGTTGGTCGATTGGCGGGATGTCGTCGACGAGGTCGAGTGCCCGGTCGATGCCGAGGGGGCGATGGACCTGGTGCCAGCGCCCGATGCTGATCAGTCCTTGCTCCGCCGCCTGGCGGGCGTAGGCCACCCGGTCTTCAGCTGTCCACCCGAACGGGCAGGTATCGACAGGAAGGTCCTCGTGCATGGCGCGGAGTCCCTCACCGATGGCGGTCACCGCCGTTCTTGGGTCGGCCTTCCACCGATTGGCGACCGCGTTCTGGCCCAACAGGGGTGCGGTGACGATCCACCCGCCGTCATCGTTGTACCCCTGGTCGACGAGCGGCGGCACGGGGCGTGTAGTCGACCGCCCACACGAGCCGTACCGCTTCGCGGCGGAGATCGATGCCGCTGGCGTCGGCGTCCACTTCACGAACGAACGCTCCTGGCCCCTTCCAACCTGGAACGTCGGTCCGCCCAACTCGGTTTCCCAAACGAGCTTCAAGTGGCCGCCCGGCGGCTATCTCCTCGACCGGCGCAGGCACAGTCACGGTTGCAAGGGATGTCCGGCGTTCACCGGCCAACTCTGCCACCCGGCGAAGTGAAGCGGTCGCCGGGGACCGGTGATTTTGCGTGAGCCCGGGCGTCGATCCTTTGTGGCTGCGGACGTAGCGTGGGGTCGAATCGTGTTGATCAGCGGCTGCGGTCGTGTCCTGTCGGGATGGCCGTTGGCGGGCGCCGGTCGACCCGATCTGGCCGTCGTGGACGCGCTGGCCCAACTCCAACTCGCCGCCCGCCGTCTGGGGGTGTCCATCGAGGTGCGGGAGATGTGTGGGGAATTGGCCGAGCTGGTGGAGCTGGCCGGCCTATGCCGGGAGCTCGCGGGGGAGGCCGAACGCGGGGAAGAGGTGGCCAGTGTCGAGGAAACTGTGGAACCCGGAGATCCGATCACCTGAAACCTCGATGATCTGCAGGGCCCAGGGCCGGTGCCCGCCGACCCCGTCCGGCCGGTACTGCCCGAAGGCGGCGCAGCCGTTGGCGGCGACGGGCAACAGTCGCGAGCCGCTGCATTCCTTTCCAGGACCGACGAGCCACCGGCCGATGTTGGCCGCGCCCTGGATCCACATGGCGTAGGGAGGCATCGACTGCACGGCGTCGTCACGCAGCAGCGTCACCAGCATGTTCACGTCGTAGCGTTCGAAAGCGTCCACATAGCGGGCCAAGAGGGCGCGCTGGTCGGCGGCGACCGGATCGGGACCCGTTTCGTCAGGGTGGATGTCGACGAGCCTGGCTCGAGCTCGTTGCAGCGCGCTGTTGACCG
Organism: Acidimicrobiales bacterium; assembly: GCA_051000755.1. Taxonomy (GTDB): domain Bacteria; phylum Actinomycetota; class Acidimicrobiia; order Acidimicrobiales; family Palsa-688; genus JALZAH01. Next base: position 8,480 of record JBPCNZ010000029.1, read on the forward strand.
CCGGGACGCTCGTCCCGAGGAGCTCGGCGACCTCAATGGCCTGCCAGCGCAACACCTGGCACAGGATGAGCACGGCGCGTTGGCGGGCCGGCAGGTGCTGCAGGGCGGTGACGAACGCCAGGCGAATCGTCTCCCGAGACGCGGCGATGTCAGCCGGGTCCGCCTCGTCGGGCAGGACGCGCTCGTCGGCGATGGGGGACACCCATGCGTGTTCGGGGAGCATGGCCCGGAGGTAGGCGCCTTCGGGGGGAGACGACGACGCCAGCTCCATGGGCCGGGCCCGCCGTTCTCGCCCCCGCAGCATGTCCAGGCAGACATTGGTGGCGATGCGGTACAGCCACGACCGGACGCTCGAGCGGCCCTCGAACCCGTCTGCGGCCTTCCAGGCCCGCACCATGGTGTCCTGCACGGCGTCCTCGGCTTCGGAACCGGAGCCGAGCATCCGGTAGCAGAATCCGGTGAGCTCTCTGCGGTATCGCTCGAGCTCCTGCGGTGCCAGGGAAGAAGGGCTGAGGGTCACGCTCGGAGATGTTAGGTCGATGGGATCGAGGACCCCCCCGTGCGGACACTGTCAGTAAGACGGCACCCGCCGGCGAACGTCATCGCGTCGCAGGCTTCGGGGCGGTACCGATGAGTCCCGTTGGACCGCTAGTTGTCGTGTGAAGGAGGTTCTTGGACCTGAGCGGGCGTGGGTGAGGATCTGGTCGGCGGTCTTGGTCCACACGAACGGTTGGCATCGGTCGTTCCAGCCGTCAATGAAGTTGCTGATGGCGGCGATGAGTTCTTTGACGCTTCGGTGCGTGCCACGGCGGATGGCCTGGCGGGTGATGATCGAGAAAAAGATCTCGACCATGTTCAGCCACGACCCCGAGGTGGGCGTGAAATGCAGGGTGACACGGGGGTTCCGTTCGAGCCACTTGGTGACGTCGGGATGTTTGTGGGTGGCGTAGTTGTCGACCACGATGTGCAGCTTCACTCTCGGGTATGCCTTGGCCACGACCTTGAGGAACGCCAGGAACTCTTGGTGGCGGTGCCGGGAGTAGCAGGCGTCGGTCACCTTCTCCGTCGCCATCTCCAACGCGGCGAACAGCGTGGTGCCATGGCGGCGGTAGTCATGGGTCTGCTTTTCGGGGATCCCTGGCCATAGCGGCAAGATCGGCGCCGTCCGATCTAACGCCTGCACCTGCGATTTCTCATCCACCGACAGGACAACGGCGTTGTCGTAGGGTCGGACCAGGGCGCGGTGGCCGCCTTTCGGCTGCTCCGTTTCCCTGGCCCGCCCTCCGAACCGGACGTGCGCGTCTCCACGCATCCGGCTCTCCACGTGACCGTGCCGTTGGCTTTATGCGGCGGGTTCCTTCGTCGCCCATGGCGAGGGGATGGCCGTTCCCCGGTAGCGGTAGCGCACGATGGCCACCGCCTCGGGGTAGAACATCCGGACTTCGTCCTGCTCGGGATGCCATCCCGGGAGATAGCGCCGTCGCAGTTCCTTCACCGTCGCCTTGGGGTGTTTGTGCCGCAACCAGATCCATACCCGGCGCCAGGTGAAGGCCGTCAGGTAGGAGAAGGTCTTGGAAGACGCCCCGTGGCGGTGGTAGTTGGTCCATCCTCGAAGAACCGGGTTGAGTCGGGTCAAGAGGTCGGAGAGCGACTGGTTCGTTGTTCCACGGGTAGCGCTTCGAACCTTGGCCTTCACCGCCGCCAGAGCGGCTCGTGACGGGTAGGTGTACACGAAGCGTTTCTCCGCACCTCGTTTCTTGTGCCGCTGGATGTGCATGCCCAAGAAATCGAAGCCCTCGTCGATGTGAACGATCACCGTCTTGGCCTCAGAGAGCCGAAGCCCCATGGGGACAAGCACCCCTGCGGTCTCGGCCCGTAAGCGTTCGGCGTCGGCTCGGTGTTGAGCCCAGCTGTTCCCCTACAGCCTCGCCACAAGTACGCCGCAGGCTTTCCTCGTGGCCTCCCCACCAGCCCACCTAACCGGCTTCGGAGTCGCCCCGACCAGACCGCGTCGGAGCGTGCACTGCTGTCCGGCCCATATCCACCAGGTTGGAGCCGGTTCCTGACTTGAGGGGGTTCGACCACTGGTTCCTGCACACGTACACCTTCCTGTCTCGCTTGCCGAGCCCGGCCCGTCTGGCAGTACCAAACCGTCACGGCGTTGACAGAGCTGCTTCCCACCCTCACCTACGTCTCTAGGATCAGGCTGCTCTCTGCTTCAAATGACCTGCTGCGACAGGCCAAGAGTGGGTCCTTTCACCCCACTCGGTCAGTGGGCGCCTCGTGGCGCACCGGCGGGTTGAGGTAAAGGCCGACCACGTCGATGAGCTTCTCGTCGAAATGCTTGTCGTTTGACAACTTGAAGGTCTTGACCAAATGCGGCTTGAGCCCACGCGACGACCAGATTCGCTGGACGGTGGCTGGGCTCACTCCGC
>JBPCNZ010000030.1:0-24687 GCA_051000755.1 Acidimicrobiales bacterium
GGGCCACAAAGTCACCCTCGAACCCGTCGCAGCCTGAACCCAACGACGACCCCAAAACCCAGAACCGACCCCCACCCTGCTCCGTCGCGCCCCATCGCGAAGCACTCACGACGATTCACACCTCAGCGGCGGGGCCATCCCGCCTCGTCGATGAGCTCGGCCAGGCGGGCGACGAGTCGGTCCAGGCCCAGGTGCTCGACCACCACCCGGCGGTTGTGGTCGAGCAGGGCTCCGTCGGGCGCGGCCAGGAAGGCGGCCAGCTCGTCGGGTGCTGCGGTGTCGAACCACCGGAAGCCGTACCTGGCCACCAGCTCCGCCCCCACCGGATAGGGGCCGACGGCTACGGGCTTGCGGAACAGCGACGCCTCGACCGGCGGGTTGCCGAATCCCTCCCAGGTCGAGGGGAACACCACCGCGTCGCAGGCGGCATAGGCGTGCTCGACCCCGCGACCGGCCACCATCGGCGCCACCGAGCCTCGCCGCACCGGGACACGGGCGCCGGCCAGGATCCCTTCCAGGGCCGGCCCGTAACCCTCCTCGGCGGCCCCGAGAAGCCAGAACCACCCGCCCATCTGCTCGGCGACAGCCAAGCCCCGGGCCACGTCCTTGCGGGCGATGGCCCGGGCCGGCTGGAGGATGACGAGCACCTCAGGGCCCGCGCCCAGCGCCGACCTGGTGGTCTCGCGGTCCCCGGGGCGGGCGGAGGTGTCGAAGCTGTTGGGGATGGTCACGGCCTCGATGCCCCGCTCGACGAGTTGGCGGTGCGACAGGTCGTTGATGGTCACGTGCACCCAGGCCGGGTCGTCCGGCGGCGGGGGGGCGTTTCGGAACCGGGCTCGTTGCCAGGGCAGATCGTGGTGGTGGAGCACGGCCGGTCGCCCGGCCAGCACCGCCGCGGTGGTGGCGGAGGCGGCCGGGTTGAGGGGAAGTGAGCACAGGTTCTCGACCACGACCAGCCCGCTGTCGCCCAGAGCCCGGAGCAGCTCGTCGGCGGGCAGGGGCGGCGGGGTCGCCCCTCCCAGCTCGGCGCCGGCTCCCAGGCCCGGCAGGATCACGTCGGCGGTCCCGCCGCCGGCGATGGTGCGGATCCGGTATCCGAGCGCCTGGAGGGCCGTCGCCCACTTGGCTGCCTCCACCGACACACCGTCAGGACCACCGAGGCGGAACGACAGAACGCTGATCAGGTCGGGGTCGGCCATGAACGCACCAGCTCCGCCATGCTCCGCCTCGGGGCGGGCGGGCCCACGGGCGCTACCGCGTACCAACGCCGGACCCACGTGGCCCGCCGCCGCCGCGGCCGGCGAACCAGGTTGGCGGCCACGTCGGCCACCCCGACGAAGAGGATCAGGTCGCCGATGGACAGGACCTGGTGGACCGCGCCCACCGGCAGGCGGTCGTCGAGGAAGGTGCCTTGGTCCCCACCCGTCTCGAGATGGTGGCGTCGGCCATAACCGATGGCGGCCAGCTGATCCGGGGCGGCGATGCCGGCCCGGACCACGGCGGCGGGATGCACGGGCATCCCCCCGTCGACGGTGATCACGGCCAGGTTGGCGATCAGCCCCACGGCCACCACGCCCATCCCGACGAGGAGGATGTTGCGGCCCACGAACACCAGGAGGCACCCGTAGGCGGCCAGGAGGACGACGGTGCCCCATCCGGCAAGGTGCCAGCGGTCGGCGGCCGCCTGGCCCACGACACCGGGCGCGAGGAGCCACCACGAGCGCAGCCGCCACGTGGCCAGATGGCGGACATCGCCCCCGAGGACCAGGCCGATGACGCCGCCGAGGACAAGAGCGAGAGCGCTGAGCGGCACTCGGTCGACGCTACCGTTGATCCTCGCCACGGGACGCGGATGGGCGGCGCCGGGGGCCGCTGTCGCCAGGCGCCACCCTGCTGTCATGATGGGCGGCGCTGATGGACGGCAACCACCTCATCCTCCACTCGCCGATCGGCTTCGTCGTGGCGTTCGGCGCCGGCATCATCTCGTTCCTCTCGCCTTGCGTTCTGCCGCTCGTTCCCTCCTATCTGTCGATGATGTCGGGGGTCGGGACCGCCGAGCTGCAGGTGGCGTCGGGGCCGAACCAGCGCCGTCTGGTGCTGTCCGCCCTCGCCTTCGTCGGTGGCTTCACCGTGGTCTTCGCCGCCTTGGAAGCGACTGCCTCCGGCCTCGGTTCCACCCTGCAGACCCACCAGCAGGCTCTCAACCGGGTCGCCGGAGCGGTGATCGTGGTGATGGGTTTGGCCTTCGCCGGACTGGTCCGTCCCCGGGTCCTCACGACCGAGCGTCGGTGGCATGTGCTGCCGTCCCGCCTCGGGCCGTGGGCCGCGCCGGTGATGGGCATGGCGTTCGCCTTTGGGTGGACGCCCTGCATCGGCCCGGCGCTGGCGGCCGTGCTCAGCCTGGCCGCCGACAGCCACACCCTGGTGCGCGGCGAGGCCATGCTGGTCGCCTACTCGCTCGGGCTCGGGGTTCCCTTCGTAGCCGCCGGATTCGCCTTCGGACGGCTGAGCGGTGTCTTCGGCTTCGCCCGCCGGCACGCCCGGGCCATCAACGTGGTCTCGGGGCTCGTGCTCGCCGCTCTCGGTGTCCTGCTCCTCACCAACGACCTGCATGTCCTCTCGACGTGGTTCGGCAACGTCCTCAACGACGTCGGCCTCGGACGCCTGTCCACGGTGTGACCGACCACGGTGTGACAGGCCACCGTGTGACGGGCGTCGGGGCGGTCCGCCCGGATGGCAGTAGCGGGTGGCACCCCAGTAGCGTTGCGGCGGTCGTGATGGGTCCTGCGATCCGCTTCCGCTCAGCCGTCGCCCTCGTGGGTCGGTTCCCCGTCCTGGCCGGCGTCGATCTCGACGTGGCCAGGGGTGAGGTCGTGCTGCTCCAGGGGGCCAACGGGGCCGGCAAGACCAGCCTCCTGCGGGCCTGCGCCGGCCTGTTGCGCATCGTCTCGGGGTCGGCGGAGGTCCTGGGCGCCGACGTGAGCACCGACCCCCGGGCCGTGCGGCGCCAGACCGGTCTCTACGGCCACAACACCGCCCTCTACGACGACCTGAGCGTGACCGACAACGTCCGCTTCGCCCTGCGCGCCGCCCGGGGCCCGGTGGCCGGCATCGACGCCGCTCTCGACACCCTGGGGCTGAGCGGGAGGCTGCGGCGAGCCTCCGTCTCGTCGTTGTCCGCCGGCCAAAGGCGCCGGGCCGCCCTCGCCATCCTGGTCGCTCGTGATCCGGGCCTGTGGCTGCTCGACGAGCCCCACGCCGGGCTCGACGCCGAGCACCGCGACCTCCTCGACCGGCTGGTTCGGGCCGCCGCCAGCCGAGGGGCGACCGTGGTCATGGCCTCCCACGAGCAGGACCGGGCCCGCCTCCTCGCCGATCGGACGGTCACCGTTGCGGGCGGGATGGTGCTCCCCGAGCCGAGCGAGGCGACCGCGACCGCCGCCACCACCGCCGACCGGCAGCGGGTGGAGGCTTCCGGTGTGGGCTGACGCCGCCCTGGTGGCGGGCAAGGACCTGCGCGTCGAGGTTCGGTCGCGGGTGACGACCAACCAGGTCGCCCCTTACGCCCTGGTGGTGCTCGTCCTCTTCGGCTTCGCCTTCGACCAGGACCGCTCCCTGCTGACCCGGTCCGCTCCAGGCCTGTTCTGGATGACGGTCCTGCTGTGCTCACTGCTCGCCGTGCAGCGCAGCTTCGCCGTGGAGGCCGCGGACGGCGCTCGCGACGGTCTGCGGATGTCGGGTCTCGACCCAGCCGGGATCTTCCTGGGCAAGGCGGTGGCCATCGCCGCCGAGCTGGTCGTCCTCGAGGTCCTGCTCGGCGCCGGGATCGTCGTGCTCTACGGCACGACCCTGCACGACCCGCTGCTGCTGGTCGCCACCGCGGTGGTGGCCACCGTGGGCCTGGCCGGGGCCGGCACCCTCTACGGGGTCATGGCCTCGGGGCTGCGGGTCCGCGAGACCCTCCTGCCACTGCTCGTGCTGCCCGTCGTGGCCCCGGTGCTGCTGGGGGCCACCGAGGCGTGGAGGGTGGCCCTCGGTCTCTCGGCCGATGACGGCTGGCGGTGGCTGGCCCTGTTGGTCAGCTTCGCGGTCATCTACGTGACGTTGGGGGTCTTGGCCTTCGGGGCCTTGTTGGAGGAAGCATGAGCACAAACCGCCGGGCCTCGACCGCCACTCGCACGACGCGCCTGATCGGTGTCGCCGCCTTGGTGGCCGTCGCCGCCACGGCCTATCTGGGCCTGGTCGTCTCTCCCCCCGACGTGACCCAGGGGGAGCTGGTCCGGCTCATCTACGTCCATCCGGCCGTCGCCACCTGCTGCTACGTGGGCTTCGGTCTCTGCGCCCTCGCCAGCCTGGCCTATCTGTGGCCCCGCACCAGGAGCCGGCGCTGGGATGCCCTGGCCGGGGCGTCCGCCGAGGTCGGGGAGGTCTTCTGCGCCATCACCCTGGCCACCGGTTCCATCTGGGGCCGGGGGTCGTGGGGGGTGTGGTGGACGTGGGACGCCCGTCTGACCCTCACCGCCCTGCTCTTCGCCGTCTTCGCCGGGTACCTGGCTCTGCGCCGGACCGGCGGTGACCCGGCCGGGCGGGCCAAACGGGCGGCCCTCACCGCCATCGGCTGCGCCTTGATCATCCCCGTCGACCACTACGCCACCACCTGGTGGAAGACCCTCCACCAAGGGAACACGCTGGTGCGCACCAACCCCCTCATCCACGGGTGGCAGCTGGCCACCATGGGCCTGTCGTTCGTGGCGTTCGGGCTCGTCCTGACCTGGCTGCTCATCCACCGCTACCGCCTCGAGTTGCTCGAGGACCGCTTCGAGTCCGACGGGTTCGCCGACGCCATCGAGGCCCGCCGGGCCGAGGCCGTCCCGACCCGCCCCGTCGTGTCCCGGCCTCCGTCGGTCCCGATCCCGGTCGCCCCGCAGCGGGCGGTGCGGCCATGAACGGCTACGTCGCCGGCGGCTACGGCGTCACCGCGTTGATCATCGTGGCCTACGCGTGGCGGACCATACGCCGGGGGCGGAACCTGTCGCAGTCCCTCCCCGACGAGGAGCCGACGTGTCGCTAGACGTCAGCGGCACCGGAACCCAGGCCGACCGCTCAGGCGAGGCGTCCACCACCTCGGGGGGCGCCATTGCCCAACCTCTGACCCGTCGCCGCCTCCTCGGCTCCCGCCGCCGCCAGATCGTCGCCGGGGTGGTCATCCTGGCGGCGCTGGCCTTCCTCGCCGTGCAGGGACTCTCCAACGCCACCGTCTTCTTCAAGACCGCCGACCAGGCTGTCGCCGGCCGGGCCAGCCTCGGCACCAAGGTGTTCCGCATCGAAGGCACGGTCGACAACGACGTGACCCGGGTCGGCCAGACCGTGCGCTTCGACCTGACCGCCAACGGGGTCACCGTGCCTGTCGTCGACACCGGATCGCCGCCCGAGTTGTTCAAGCCGGGCATCCCCGTGGTCCTCGAAGGCCACTGGCAGGGCGCGGTGTACGCCAGCGATCAGATCATGGTCAAGCACACCGCCAGCTACACCGAAGCCCATCCCAACCGGCTGAAGCCCCAGCCCGTCCCCGGGACCACGCCTTGAACGCCGCCCTGGGAGAGAGTGCCGTCCTCCTCTCCCTCCTCGGCGCCGTGGCTGGCATCGTCACCATCGTCCTTGGCCTGGTCAAGGGTCGCCCCAGCCTGGTCCGCATCGGGCGCAGCTACACGTGGGTGATCCTCCTCGGCGCCGTGATCGCCACCATCGCCATGCAGCGAGCCCTGATCGGCCACGACTTCTCGCTGTCGTATGTTGCCCACAACGACAGCCGGGAGACGCCACTGCTGTTCCGGGTCACGGCCATGTGGTCGGCGCTGGAAGGCTCCATCCTCCTGTGGTCGCTCATCCTGGCCGGCTACCTCACGGCCGTGGCCATCCATTTCCGCAAGCGCATCCACGAGCCCATCGTGGGCTGGGCCACCGCCGTCGGTTTCGCGGTCGCCGCCTTCTTCTTCGGGCTGATGCTCACCGTGTCCAACCCGTTCTCGACGGTCACCGGAGCGCTCCCGACGGACGGACCGGGTCCCGACCCCCTGTTGCAGAACCACATCCTGGTGGCGTTCCATCCCCCCATCCTCTACTTGGGCCTGGTCGGCTTCACCGTCCCGTTCTGCTTCGCGGTGGCCAGCCTCATCACCGGGCGGGTCGGCGAGGGATGGATGGCCGAGACCCGGCGGTGGACCCTGTTCGCGTGGGCGTTCCTCTCCGGTGGGATCGTGCTCGGAGCGTGGTGGAGCTACCAGGTCCTCGGCTGGGGTGGGTACTGGGCGTGGGATCCGGTCGAGAACGCCGCCTTCATCCCCTGGCTCACCGCCACCGCCTACCTGCACTCGGTCATGGTCCAGCAACGGCGCGGCATGCTGCGGGTCTGGAACCTGTCGCTGATCATGGCCACGTTCAGCTTGACCATCCTGGGGACCTTCCTCACCCGTTCGGGCGTCCTCGAGTCGGTGCACTCCTTCTCGGTGTCGAGCATCGGCCCGGTGCTCCTCGGCTTCTTCGGCCTCGTCGTCGCCTCCGCCGTCGGCCTGTTGATGTGGCGGGGGGACCGGTTGCGCTCCCCCGGCCGCATCGATTCGCCGCTGTCGCGCGAGGGTGCCTTCCTGGCCAACAACCTGCTGTTCGGGGCCTTCGCCGTGGTGGTCCTGCTCGGCACCGTGTTCCCCCTCATCGCCCAAGCCGTCAACGGGGAGCAGATCACCGTCGGCGGACCGTACTTCGACAAGATGACCATGCCCATCGTGGTCTGTCTCCTGTTCCTGATGGCCATCGCCCCGGTGCTGCCGTGGCGCAAGGCGTCGGGGGAACTGTTGCGCCACCGGCTGGTGTGGCCGGCGGGCACGGCTGCGGTCGTGCTGGCGTTGTGCGTGATCGGCGGGGTGCGGGGGCTCAACCCGCTGCTGGCGTTCGCCCTGGGGGCGTTCGCCGCCGCCTCCGCTCTCCGCCAGTTGATCATCGCCGTGCACCGCACAGGTCGCCGGGGATTCGTCGGCCGGGTCAACGGCGGGATGATCGTCCACCTGGGCGTGATCATGATCGCCATCGCCTTCGCCGTCAGCCACTCGTTCGCCCACCAGCGGCAGGTGTCACTGCGCGCCGGGCAGAGCGCGACCGTCGGGGGCCACAGCGTCACGTTCCTCGGCGCCCAGACGGTTCGCTCGGCGCAGAAGACGTCGCTCGAGGCCCGGGTCAGCGTCGACCACGCCGGCGTCTACCGCCCGGCCATCTCCCAGTACCCGTTCGCCAACGACACGGTTGGCACCCCATCGGTGCGCTCCACGCCGCAGACGGACGTCTACCTGACCCTCGCTGCCCCACCTGATGGGAATGGCGTAGCCGTCATCGGCGTCATCGTCGAGCCGGGTGTCATGTGGGTGTGGGTCGGGGGTCTGGTCGTCATCGGCGGCACGGCCCTGGCCGCCTTCCCCGGCCGGCGCCGCCGACGTCCCACCGAACCTGTCTCCATGACCCCGGGCTCGGGGGCGGCGGGTTCTGGGGCTGGTTCTGGGGCGGCGGACGATCTCGATGATCCCGATGCCGGGGAGAGCGCCCATCCGGTGCCCGCAGGCGTCGGCGGCCTGTCCCGTTCGACCCGGCGACGCTCCAAGGTGGTGGGCCCGGTGAACGGGTCCGGCCCGAGTGCCGCCGGTGCTCCCGGATGACGGTCACCACCAACCCCCCCGGCACGACCACCGGTCCCGAGCCTTCGTCCGGGGGGCCCCGCCGTCGCGTTGTCCTCTGGGCGTCGCTGTCGGTGGCCGTTGTGCTCGCCGTGCTCGTGGCGGTGCTGGCCACCAGCGGTCCGGCCAGCCAGGTCAACGCCAAGAGCCCCCTCATCGGCAAGCCGGCGCCGCCCATCGGTGGCCCCAACCTCCTCGCCTACCCAGGCGCCCCGCCCACCGCCACCATGGCCGGGCCCCCGGGGCATTGGGTCCTCGTGAACTTCGCCGCCAGCTGGTGCGTCCCGTGCCAGCAGGAGACGCCCCAGCTGCTCACCTTCGCCGCCCGCCACGCCTCGACGGGTGACGCCCAGATCATCACCGTTGCCTATCAGGAGGGCGACGAGCGGACCTTGGCCTCCTTCCTCCAGTCCCGTCACGGCACCTGGCCGGTGATTGACGACAACGGGGCCAAGGTCAGCTACGGTGTCACCGGCATCCCCGAGTCCTACCTCATCGATCCGCAGGGGACGGTCGTGGCCAAGCTGGTCAACGGGGTCGTCGCCGACCAGCTCGACGCCATCATCGCCCCGTTCGCGCCGTCGAGCACCACCGGCGGGTCATCCTGAACATGGTCACCGCCTCCGCCCCAACAACGTCGGCGTCACCCCGTGGCTCCGTCCTGCGCCGCTGGGGCCCCTGGCTGGTCATCGCCGTCGTCGTCATCGTCGCCGGCGTGGTCGGCCTCCAGCGGAGCAGTCACCCGTCCCTCGACCAGCGCACCCTCAGTGTCGCCGGCCAGGTCCGCTGCCCCGTCTGCAACGGCCAGAGCGTGGCCCAGTCCGATGCCCCGCCCTCGTTGGCCATCCGCAGCCAGATCCGCACCGAGCTGGCCGCCCGTCAGTCGCCCCGCGCGATCCTCGCCGGGATCGTCAGGAATTACGGGTCCGGCATCCTCGAGAGGCCCCGAGCCAACGGCGTCGGCCTGATCGTGTGGGTGGTGCCCGTCCTGGCTGTGGCCGCTGCGATCGTCGGGCTAATCCTGGCCTTTCGCCGCTGGCGGCCGGCGGCGGTCAACGGGCCCGGGGCCAGCGACACCGACCGGAAGCTGGTGGGTGAGGCCCTCCGCTCCCCGTCCTCGCCTGCGTCGCCACCGTCCTCGGCCCGGGCGGACCCGGCGTCATGAGCGCACAGGGCACGGTCCCCGGCCGGCGTCGGCCGACGCCCGGCGAGGTGGTGGTGGTGCCGCCCGAGGACGACGCCATCGATGATCCCCATTCCGTCGATGCGTCCCCGGGCGAGCCGGATGCCCTGACGGTCCGACCCCGGTCAGTCCTCGAAGAGGAGCGGGAGTTCTTCCTTCGCTCCCTACGTGACCTCGAAGTCGAACACGACGCCGGCGACATCGACGACGCCGACTTCGGCGCCCTGAAAGATGACTACACCGTCCGGGCCGCAGCCGTGATCCGTCAGTTGGCCGGGGATGGTCAAGCCCCATCGGGCTCCGGCGCGGCCACCGGGTCACGGGCGTCGGAACCGAGCCCGTCTGCTGCGCAAGGGTCCCCGCCAGTGGCGGCGCCAGCGTCGCGCCAGGCCCGCTGGCCGCGACGGTGGCGGTGGACCGCGGGCGTGGTCGTCGCTGTGGCTGCCGGGTCGCTGGCCGGCTTGGCGGTGCACCGAGGCTCCGGCGCCCGCATGCCCGGCCAGACCGTGTCGGGCGCGCCCGTCGGCGCCGCCAAGGACGCCCAGCTCCTCGCCCGGGCCCAGAAGGCGGCGGCCGCCGGCGACGCCGTCACCGCCTTGAAGGACTGCCGGATCATCCTGGCCGACGACCCGAACCAGGCCCAGGCCCTGGCCGAACAGGGGTGGCTGCTGGCCCAGACCCAGCAGCGCAGCCTTCAGACCCAGGGACTCGGGGACCTGACCCGAGCCGTCGCCCTGGCCCCAACCGACGAGGTTGCCCACCTCTACCGTGGCATCGTCCTGCTCGACGTCGGCCGCAAGGCCGAGGGGGTCACCGATCTCCAGTGGTACCTCGATCACAACCCCGACCCTCAGGTGAAAGGGCGCGTCGAGGCGGCGTTGGTCCAGGCGCTCGCCGGGAACACGGCGCCGGCGCCGAGTGGGCTGACTCCGACGTCGGCCCCTTAGCAGCGGGACCTCGGCCTCAGCCCGTGGGGAGCCGGCCGCGGCGGGCCAGGTGCCGATAGGTGGCGGCGATCCGGTCCAAGACCTGGTCGGATTCATGGACGACCTGGACCCAGGTGAAGATCAGGAGGGTCCAGTCGACGACCAGTCGGTTTCGTCGCTCGTGATCGTGACGGAGTTGCTCAGCGGTGGAATGCCAGACGTAGCCGTCGACCTCTGCGGCCAGCCCCACGTCGGGCCAGGCGTAGTCGAGACGGTACCGGCCTCCCTCGACGGTGACCTCCGGTCGGGGAGGAGGAATGGCATGGGTGCGTTCGAGCTTGCGAAGGAGGCGACCCATATGTGCTTCAAGGACACTGGGTGTCGGTCCTTCGAGGTGACCTCGAAGGACGAGTCGGTGGCGGAGGTTTCCGACCCCTGGCTGCCGGCCCCGGGGTTGTGGCCTGGTGGCATCGTCCAGACGTCCGACGCTGACCAGGCGAAGACTGAGGGCGCGGTCGATCAACACGTCGAGCGGTTTGCCCCCGGTTGTCGTTGCCAGGTCGACAAGGGTGCGGACCGGGTCGGTTATGGGAAACCCTGCCTGCTGGCGTTGGACGGGTGGGTTCCTGGTGGAATGGATCGCGCCCAGGGGTCGGTGGATCTTCCGACCATGAGGGATGGTGATGCTCGGGAGTTGGGGCGCAGGCTCGACCAGCTTCCAGAGCCATGCTGCCGATCGATGCGACACGACCGCGTCAGGGCCAGCGACAAGGAGTGCGGCGCCCAGGCTGGTTCGCGGGTTCGCCGGCCAGGACGGGTCGACGAAGACACCGGCAGCCAGTCGGTGCAACCCTCCTGATTCCACCAACCGGTAAAGGGCGGAACTGGAGATGCCCAGGCGTCTGGCCTGTGTGCCACTGACGATCCCGTCATGGGCGCGCAGCCAAACATCCAGCACTCTCCGGGTGTCCTTCTGCACTATTACATACTATTACATATTGTTCCATGCTCAGCAAATCGGAGACAGCCACAATGCGTGGAGATGGCGGGGGGCCAGCGCAGGGGGCGCCGGGGGGCGGCAGCGGCAGCTCCGGCGGGCGGGCGAGCCGGCCTTACCCGGCCAGGGCCCGCAGCCGGCCGATCACCTGAGGCAGAACCCGTGCCGCCAGGGCGATCTCGTCGTCGGTGGTCGTCCACCCCACCGACAACCGAAGGCTGCGCTCCGCGGGGAGGCCCATGGCGGCGAGGACCGGGGAGGGTTCGAGCAGCTCCGAGGAACACGAGCTCCCCGAATGGGCGGCCACGCCGGCCTGATCGAGGCCGAGGAGCACGCCCTCCGCCTCGACCCCGGCGATATCCAGGCAGAGGAGGTGGGCGATGGCACCGCCGGGGTCGGCCGGACCGATCGCCGAGACCCCGTCGATGGCCAGGGCGGCGTCACGGAGGATGGCAATCTGGTGCCGGGCCCGGGCCGCTTCCGTGAGAAGTCGGGTCCCGTCCTCGGCTACCTCGCCCAGGGCCGACACTGCGGCGGCGAAGCCGATGGCGGCGGCCACGTTCTCCATGCCGGCCCGTCGCGCCCGTTCCTGGGATCCGCCCACCAGCATGGGGGTGAACCTCCGCCCCCGCCGGACGAGCAACGCGCCGATGCCCGGTGGACCGCCGAGCTTGTGGGCCGACACCGAGAGGAGGTCGGCGCCCAGGGCATCGAAGTCGATCGGGACCCGCCCGGCGGCCGTCGCCGCGTCGACGTGGACGGTGATCCCCCGCTCCCGGCAGGCGGCCACGATCTCGGTGACGGGCTGGAGGGCGCCGACCTCCTGGTTGGCCCACTGACCGTGGACAAGGGCGGTGTCGGGCCCGATGGCGGCGATGACCTCCGCGGGGCGGATGCGACCTTCGGCATCGGCCCCGACCCAGGTGACCTGGCCCGCAAGGCGGGCGGTGGCGTCGCGGACGGCTGCGTGTTCGACCTCGGACACGATCGCATGGCCGCCCGTGGCCCCAGGCCCGGCAGGCCCGGGCCCAGCGTGCTCGGGCCCGGCGGGCCCTGACCCGGCGGGGGAGGAAGCTCCAGAGAGGGCACCGAAGACAGCGGCGTGGATGGCCTCGGTGGCACCGGAGGTGAAGATCACCTGCCGGGATCGGGTGCCAAACGCGGCCGCCACCGAGCTGCGGGCGTCCTCGAGGGCGACGCGTGCCATCCGCCCCTCGGTGTGGACCCGGCCGGGGTCGGCGCTGCTCATCCAGGGGAGCATGGCCTCGAGCACCGACGGGCGCAGCGGGGTGGTCGACGCGTGGTCGAGGTAGGCCCGCACCCCGGTCACGCAAGCACCGTGGTCACGCGGGCACCGTGGTCACGCGGGCCCAGCGATCGCCGGGATGGGGCTCAGACGACGGTGACGCACGCGGCGTCGCCCAGGGCCCGCGACGACTCCATGGCCGGGACGGCTTTGCCGTACAGCCCGGCCAGCATCCCTCGCACCATGCCCCGGTCGACGGCACAGATGACCGGATGTTGCTGGGCGGTGTCGAAGAACGGGCAGCTGTCCCGGATCAGGGCCACCGAGTTCTCCCGGGCGTCGGCATGAGCGGCGAACCCGTGGGCGGTGAGGGCGTCGGCGATGGCGTGCAGGGCGGCGCGGAACGACCGTTGCCCCCCGGAGCTGCCCATCTGGGTGGCGAGCAGACGGCCGTAGTCCTCACCGACCTCCTCGGCCATGCACTCGGCATCGGCCGGCGGGACGAGGGCCAAGGCCCGCCCGAGGAGGAGCACGAGCAGGTCGTCGCTGCGTCGCGGCGCCTCGACTCCGACCGCCCGGTTGGAAGCCCGGTAGCGCTTCGACGGGCGACCGACGCTGCCGCTTGCCGACCGCTCGGTGTAGACCTCCACATAGCCCCCGGAGACAAGCTTGTCGAGGTGGTGGCGGGCCACGTTCGAGTGCAGATCGAAGTGCTGGGCGACCTCCGAGGCGGTGGTGCCATCCGCCCCCTCTCTGACGTGGAGGTAGATGCGGCGCCGGGTCGGGTCCCCGAACGCGGAGGTGACGGCGCTGACCGCGGCGGAGAACTCAGCGTCGGTCAGGACCACGTCCTCCTTGGCCTGGTCCTCCTGGCCAGGGCCCGGCGCGGCGCCGTCCTCCGCCGGTGAAAGGGCGGGCCGCCGGGCCGTGACCGAGACGGGTACGGCCCTGACCGACGACTCCGCCACCCTTCCCCGTAGTGATGTCACGCCCGGTATCCTACCGAGTGCCCCCGCCAAAGGCCTCCGCTCCGCTGGGGGCGGGTTGCGGCGAAGTGCATCAGGGCCCGGGTAGGGTCGCCGCCCGGTTCTCCGACCGCAGCGGTGGACACCCGGCGACGAGGAGGACCCGACGAATGGCGCTCGACGAGCAGCAGGTCATGGAAGCTCTGCGCCCGGTGACCGACCCCGACCTGCAGGCCAGCATCGTGGACCTGGGGATGATCAGGGGGATCGGTATCCGGCGGGGCCGGGTCCGGGTGGCCATCGCCCTCAGCGGGGTTGACCCGTCCCGCCGTGAGGAGATGGAGCGTCGGGTCACTGGGGCCGTGTCGGCCGTGGCGGGGGTCAAGGACGTGTCGGTCACCTCGACGGTGCTCAACCCGGAGGAGCTGGCCGAGGTCAGAAGGCGGCTGGCCGCCCGTGAGGATGCCCGACGAGCCACGGCGGCGGGTGCCGGCCCCAGCCCGGCTGCGCCCCCCCTGGCCGCGGCGGCCCCCCTGGCCGCGGCGGCCCCCCCGGCCTCCGCACCCCCCGCGGCGGCCCGGCGGCCGCTCGGCCACGAGTCCGGTCAGGCCAATGCGTTCATGGACCCCAAGAGCACCACCCGGGTGATCGGGATCACCTCGGGCAAGGGGGGCGTCGGCAAGTCGTCGGTCACCGTCAACCTGGCCATCTCCCTGGTCCAGGCCGGCTTTGACGTGGGCGTCCTCGACGCCGACGTCTACGGATTCTCCGTGCCGGCCATGCTGGGCATCGACGCCGACCCTTCGGTACGCAATGAGAAGATGATCCCGCCCGTCGCCTACGGGGTGCGGTGCATGTCGATCGGCTTCTTCGTGGATGAGGACCAGCCGGTGATGTGGAGAGGCCCGATGCTCCACAAGGCTCTCGAGCAGTTTCTCGTCGACGTGGACTGGGGCGACCCGGACTTCCTCCTGGTCGACATGCCCCCCGGGACTGGCGACGTGGCCCTGTCGATGTCGCAGTACCTGCCCACCTCGGAGGTCTACGTGGTGACCACCCCCCAGGCAGCCGCCAAGCGGGTGGCGCAGCGCACGGCCTACATGGCCCGCAAGATCAACCTGCCGCTGCGGGGGGTCATCGAGAACATGAGCTGGTTCACCGGCGACGACGGCAAGCGCTACGAGCTCTTCGGCAGCGGCGCTGGAGAACAATTGGCCTCCGAGCTGGGCGTGCCCCTGCTCGGCAAGATCCCGCTCGAGAACCGCCTACGGGAGGGTGGTGACATCGGCCGGCCGGTGACGGTGGCCGACCGGGAAGGGGAGGCCTCCCAGGCGTTCGCCTCGATCGCCGGGGAGATCGTCGCCCGGGGACGGGCCCGGATCTTCCGCCCGGAACTTACGATTCGCTGAACGCGCGCCCACTCGCCGTTCGCCACGTCGTAGTAATGATCGGGGTGAAACCGTTCGATACACCGCCGCGAGCTTCGGAGCGACAGGGCCGCGGCGCGGAGGGTCCCGCGGGCTCGGAGGAGGTGCAGGGCCGACCCATAGGTCGGCGGGTGCTGCTCGGCATGCTCGGTCTGGGGGCGGTCGGGATCGTCGGGGGGAGCACGATCCAGCGGGGCATCGCGTCGGTGCTCAACCCGATCCAGTCCGCTGACCCTACCGGGATCACCTCCCTGATACCGGGCGGTGACGGGTTCCGGATCTACACGGTGACGAGCGGGTTCCCCGCCGAGAGCGCCGCCGCCTACCACCTGAGCATCGACGGGATGGTCGACCACCCGATGACCCTGTCGTTCGCCGACCTCCAGGCCATGCCGCCCACGTCCCTCATCAAGGACTTCCAGTGTGTCACCGGGTGGAGGGTCCCCAAGGTGCACTGGACCGGGGTGGCCCTCTCCGTCCTGCTCGGCCAGGCCGGGGTGCAGGCGGGGGCCCAGGCCCTGGGCTTCGAGTCCTTCGACGGTGCCTACACGGAGAGCCTGACGTTGGCCGAGGCCCTCCGCCCCGATGTCATCGCCGCCTACTCCATGCTCGGCGGTCCCGTCTCCACCGCCCACGGTGGTCCGGTCCGTCTCTATGTGGCCCCCATGTACGGCTACAAGTCCTGCAAGTGGCTGTCGCGGATCCAGGTGGTCGACCGGGTGGAGCCGGGCTATTGGGAACAGGCCGGCAACTATGACGTGGAAGCGTGGGTGGGGAGAAGCAATGGTCGCGACGACGCAACCACCTAGGGTTCCGCGGCGCCGGACCCTTCTGCGGTTCGACAAGGTCGAGAGGACGGTGCATTGGGTGAATGCCGCCCTCTTCGCGGTCTTGATCCTCACGGGCGCCGCCCTCTATCTCGAGCCGATCAGCGCGCTGATCGGTCGGCGTCACCTCGTCGAGGAGATCCACGTCTACTGCGGTCTGGCTCTTCCGGTGCCGATCGTCATGGCCCTGGCCGGACGGTGGGGCAGGGGACTGCGCGCCGACTTCCGCCGGTTCAACCGCTGGAGCGCCGACGACCGGGCCTGGATGCGCGCCGTGGGCACCGGCCGGGAACGCCGCCTGGCCGCTCGCCGGCGGCTCCGAGTCGGCAAGTTCAATGCCGGCCAAAAGCTGAATGCCGTCTTCACCGGTGGCACCATCGTGGTCATGCTGGCCACTGGAGCCATCATGCGGTGGTACCACCCGTGGCCGCTGTCGTTCCGCACCGGGTCGACCTTCGTGCACGACTGGCTGGCTCTGGCCGTCGTGGTCGCCATCGTCGGCCACATCGGCTACGCCCTGCGCGACCCCGACGCCATGCGAGCCATGCGCCACGGCCTGATCGGCCCGAAATGGGCGGCCCGCCATGCCCCCGCCTGGCTGGCGGAGATGGAGGCCCTGGAGGACGACGTCAGCGCGTCTCCTCCACCGTCGGGACGGTGACCGGTGTCGACGACATCGTCGGCCCCAACCTGCGGGTGTTGTTCTGCGGGATCAATCCCGGGCTGCTGTCCGGCCGGCTGGGCCAGCACTTCGCCCGCCCCGGCAACCGGTTCTGGAAGCTGCTGGCCGCCTCCGGCCTCACCGACCGCCTCCTGATGCCCTCCGAGCAGGATGAGCTGCTCGGCTTCGGGGTGGGGATCACCAACCTCGTGGGGGCGACGACGGCCACCGCCGCGGAGTTGTCGGTCGCCGACCTGCGGGCTGGCGCCCCGCGCCTGGAGCAGAAGGCTGTGGCCCTGACGCCGGTCTGCGTGGCCGTCCTGGGGATGCAGGCCTACCGGACGGCATTCGGTCGGCCCCGCGCCGCGATTGGCCGCCAGACCGAGCGGCTGGGCGGATCGATGCTGTGGTTGCTGCCCAACCCGAGCGGCCTGCAGGCCGCTTACCAGATGTCGGACATGATCGAGATGTGGACGGAGCTGGCAGCCGCAACCGCCGCCGGCCCGTAGGTCCTCGCCGCCTCACCTCGACGCCATCGCCTCGTCGGCGACGACCAGTGCCTCGGCGAGCGCGGCCGCCGCTTCGTCGATCTCGTCGGCGGTCACCGACAGCGGGGGAGCGAGGCGCAACACGTTGCCCCGCACCCCTCCCTTGCCGATGAGCAGGCCCCGAGCCCGGGACTCCTCGAGGACCATCGCCGCGGCCGCCGGGTTGGCCGCCGTGGTGCCCGGGAGCACCAGCTCGATGGCGACCATCAGCCCTTTGCCCCGGATCTCGCCGATCACCGCCAGCCTGTCGCCGAGGGGATCGAGTCGCTCACGGAGCCGGGCCCCCATGGCTGCGGCGTTGGCCTGGAGGTCGTTGTCGAGCAGGTAGGTGAGGTTGGCCAGGGCGCCGGCCGTGGCCAGCGGGTTGCCGCCAAAGGTGGAGATGGAGTTGGCCGGCACGTCGTCGACGAGGTCCCCCCGGCCGACGAGACCGCCGAGGGCGAGGCCATTGCCCAAACCCTTGGCGAAGGTGATGAGATCCGGCCGCACCCCATGGGCCTGGTATCCCCAGAAGTGCTCCCCGGTGCGGCCCCACCCGGTCTGCACCTCATCGGACACGAACAGGATCCCGTACTCGTCGCAGACCTCCTGCAGGGCACCGAGCAGACCGTCGGGAGGGACCACGAATCCGGCCACCCCCTGGATGGGCTCGGCGATCAGGCAGGCCACGTCGCCGGCCGTCGCCGTCTCGATCACCTCGCGCAGGTCGTCGACACACGCGGCGATGTAACGGTCGTCGGGGAGGTCCTTGAACGGGCTGCGGTAGCGGTAACCGGCATGGACGTAGCTGACGTTGACCGGCGTCAGGCTGGAAGCCGACCATGACCGCATCCCGGTGATGCCTGCCGACGCGAACGACCGTCCGTGGTAGCTGTGGCGCAGGGCCAGCACCTGGTTCGAGCGCCGGGCCGTGCAGGTCAGCTGCAGCGCCAGGTCGTTGGCCTCGCTGCCGGAGTTGACGAAGAACACCTTGGCGTCGGGGATCCCCGAGAGTTCCGCGATGCGCTCCGCCAGCTCGACCATGGGCCGGATCAGATAGAGGGTGGAGCTGTGCAGGAGCCGCCCGGCCTGAGCGGTGACGGCCTCGAGCACCTCGGGGATGGCGTGGCCGGTCATGGTCGTGAGGATGCCGCCGAAGAAGTCGAGATAGGTGCGGCCCTCCCCGTCGACGACCCGCCGGCCCTGGCCGCTGACCAACTCGATGGGCTCGTCGTAGTACAACCCGATCCACGACGGCATGACCCGGCGGTGGCGGGCGGCCAGCTCGCGGTGGGGTCCTGGGGGAGAGGGGGCGACGCTCATCGCCCCAGTGTGCTCCCGGTGCGCCGGGCCGGCAACGGCGAGCATGCGACACGGCGTCAGGCGAGTTTCCCGGGGAGCGCGTAGGATGACCGGCAACCGAGTCCAAAGAATCAAGGGGGAAGTACCTACCATGCAGACACGCGGTGCCGTCATCCGCAGCGCTCCAGGCACCTTCGAGGTCATCGACATCGACCTCGACGAACCTCGCCAGGGAGAGCTCCAGGTCCAGATGGTTGCCTCGGGGTTGTGCCACTCCGACGACCACCTGGCCACCGGGGACATCCCTGTCGGGACCTACCCGATCTGCGGCGGCCATGAGGGGGCCGGCCTGGTCTCCAAGATCGGGCCCAACACCCCGGGCTTCGCCGAGGGTGACGCGGTCGTGTTCTCGTTCCTGCCCGGGTGCGGCCGCTGCCGCTGGTGCGCCACCGGCCACCAGAACCTCTGCGATCTGGGTGCGACCCTCCTTGCCGGGTCCCGGTGGGAGGACCCCACCGATTTCCGGATGCACCTGGGCGACGGGAGCCCGGTGGCTCAGATGTGTGGGATCAGCACCTTCGCCGAGCACACCACCGTGTCGGTCAACTCGGCCATCAAGGTCGACAAGGACCTCCCCCTCGACAAGATCTGCCTCCTCGGATGCAGTGTCGGCACCGGCTGGGGATCGGCCGTCAACTCGGCCCAGGTCCATCCCGGTGACACCGTGATCATCATGGGAATCGGCGGCATCGGCATCAACGCCGTACAGGGAGCGGCCGCCGCCGGCGCTGACAATGTCATCGCCGTCGATCCCGTGGAGTTCAAGCGGGAGAAGGCCAAGGAGCTGGGCGCCACCCACGTGTACTCCGACATCGCCGAAGCCGACGAGTTCGCCAAGTCCGTCACCAACGGTCAGGGCGCCGACTCGGTCATCGTCACCATCGGCGTCGTCCACGGCGAGCACGTGGGCCAGGCCTTCGCCGCCACCCGCAAGGCCGGAACCGTGGTGGTCACCGGCCTGGGCGACATCACCGAGGTCGGCATCCCCGTGTCGATCGGCGAGCTCACCCTGTTCCAGAAGCGGATCCAGGGTTCGCTCTTCGGTGAGTCCAACCCGAGCGCCGACATCCTTCGCCAGATCCAGATGTACCGCGACGGCAGGCTCAAGCTCGACGAGCTGGTCACCTCCACCTACAAGCTCGACGACGTGGCCCAGGGTTACGAGGACATGCACGCCGGCAAGAACATCCGCGGCGTCATCCGCTTCGACTGACGAACACCGCCGGCACCCGGGTCCCTGGCCCGGGTGCTGTCGCGCCCTTCGACCGGCTCGGGCCGTCCGGATGCTCAGCGGGCGGTCACTCCCAGGTCGACGCCCTTGGGGAGACGGTCCCGGCGCCAGCCGAGGCGATGGACGGCGGTCTCGAAGGCGAAGCGGTCGGTCATGCCTCCCACGTAGGTCACCGCGGCCCGGGCCGGTTGGATCGGGTCGGCCCACGGGGCCGGGACCCGGCTCGGATCGTCCGCGTACCATCCGACCAGGGCCCGCAGCACCGCCACCACGGCGTCGCCCTGGGCCAGGGACTCGGGCCGGGTGTAGATCCGCTCGTAGTTGAAGGCCCGTAGGGCGGCCAGGGCGGCGGCAGGGCCCGGCGCCATGCCGATCGTGCCGGTCCGAGCAACGGACTCGACGAGGGAACCAACGAAGAAATCGAGCTGCCGGGACCGGGTGGCGCCGGCGACCCCGGTGACCTGGTCCGGTAGGTCGGCGTAGGCCACGATGCCGGCGCTGATGGCGTCCTCGAGGTCGTGGGAGCTGTAGGCGCAGCGGTCCGCCCAACTGACCACCGCCCCCTCCGGGGTGGCGGGGGTCGGGCGGGACCAGCTGTGGTTGCGGATCCCGTCGAGCGTCTCGGCGCACAGGTTGAGGGGGGCCAGGACCACGTCGGCTCCCCAGACCGAGTGTTCGTAGCCCCCGCTGACCAGCGGATCGAAGGCGTCCTCGCTGGCGTGACCACCGGGACCGTGACCGCAGTCGTGGCCGAGGGCCATGGCCTCGGTGAGGGCCACGTTGAGGCCGACGGCACGGGCCACCGATGTTGCCACCTGGGCCACCTCCAAGGCGTGGGTCAGGCGGGTCCGTTGGTGATCGGCGGGGAACACGAAGACCTGGGTCTTGCCGGCCAGACGGCGGAAGGCGCTGGCGTGCAGGATCCTGTCCCGGTCCCGCTCGAAGCAGGTCCGCAGGGGGTCGGCCGCCTCGGGCCGGGCCCGGTGTCCGGCGCCCTCGGCCCTGGTGGCACCAAGGGCCATCGCCCGGTCCTCGGCCTCCTCCCTCCTGGCCCGATCGACGGGCAGGGCGGGGGCCAGCGCCGCAGGGGGCGGGCCGCGGTGGGCCACCACGACGCCGTGGGGATCCGCCGCTCCTCCCATGGTGGCCACCCATTCGGCGGCGCGTCGGCCGTCAGGGCCTGGGGTCAGAGGAGCATCGGCCACGCCCCCACGGTAGGACCGCCGGAGGCGGGCCTCGCCTCCAGAGCGCCGCGGGCGCCTACGATGGATGAGCCGGGACTGCCGGCCGCGACAGGATGGCCCGGGTCGGGCCGACGATCGGAAGAGAGTGCGCGTGGACGTACGCATCGGGATCACCCAGACGCCCAAGGAGCTCGAGGTCGAGCTGGCCGACGACGCCGACGTGGCCAAGCTGACCGCCGAGATCGAGGAATCACTCGGTTCGGGCAGCGGGGTGCTGTGGTTGACCGACCGCAAGGGCCGCAGGGTGGCCATCCCCGCCGCCAAGGTCGCCTATGTCGAACTGGGGGCGGCCGACGACGCGGCCCGCCGGGTCGGCTTCGGCTCCGCGGTCAGGTAACGGATCTTCTTTCTTGGTCGGGCTCCTCGATCGCAAGCTCGTCTTCGTCACCGGCAAGGGTGGAACCGGTAAGACGACGGTGGCGGCCGCCCTCGGCCTCCTGGCAGCCAGCCGGGGCAAGAAGACGCTCGTTTGTGAGGTCGACGCCAAGGGCAACCTGGCTGATTTCTACGAGACCGGGCCCACGTCGTTCGACGAGCGTGAGGTCTCCCCCGGGTTGTGGGCCATGTCGATGGACACCGAAGCGTCGCTGCGCCAGTACATGTCCCTGCAGCTGAAGCTCCCCTTCGTGGCCCGGGTGGGCCCGCTGGCCAAGATGTTCGACTTCGTCGGTTCCGCCTTCCCCGGGGTCCGCGAGATCGTGACGGTCGGCAAGTTCTGCTGGGAGGTGCGCGAGGGCCATTACGACATTGTCATCGTCGACGCCGCCGCCAGTGGCCACGTCGTCAGCCAGTTGGCCGCCCCCCAGGCCATCAACGGCCTGGTCCAGGTCGGCCTGGTCCGCCAGCAGACGGGCTGGATGCTCGACATCCTCGGCGACCCGGCCCAGACGGGGCTGGTCATCGTGACCACGCCGGCGGAGATGCCGGTCCAAGAGACGATCGAGCTTCGTCAGCGGGTGGCCAAGGAGACCAACATCGACCTGGTGGCGATCATCGTCAACCGCGTCCTCCCCGAGCTGTTCGGTCGGGGGGAGGAAGAGGTCTTCGACCGCCTTGACGAACCCGACGCCGAGAAGGCACTGGCCGGCATCCTCGACGGGCCGGTCCGTTCCCTGCTCGATGCCGCCCGGCTCACCGTCACCTTGCGGCGGGGCCGGACCGAACACCTCGAACGCCTCCGCAGCGAACTGGGCGGGGACATCCCCCTGCTCTACGTTCCCTACCTGTTCTTCCGCTCTCACGGCCTGCGGGCCACGCATCAGGTGGTCGACGCCCTCGCCGCCGAGCTGGGCCACTGATGGCAGCCCCAGCGTGACCATCGAAAGCCTGCTGGCGTCCAAAGAGATCGTGGTGACGTGCGGCTCCGGCGGCGTGGGCAAGACCACCACGGCGGCGGCCACGGCCGCCATGGCCGCCGTCCGTCACGGTGGCAAGGTCCTTGTCGTCACCGTCGATCCGGCTCGTCGACTGGCCAGCGCCCTTGGTCTCAAGGGCTTCGGTAACGAGGCCCGCCGGGTGCCCGCCAGCGCCTTCAGCGACATCGGGGTCAAGCCACGAGGCGAGATGTGGGCAGCGATGCTCGACACCAAGCAGAGCTGGGACGCCCTGGTCCGCCGGCACGCACCGGACGAGACCACCAAGCGGCGCATCCTCGAGAATCCGCTGTACCAGAACATCTCCGGGCGGTTCGTCCAGAGCCACGACTACATCGCCATGGAACGGCTCTACGAGCTTCACTCGGAGGGCACCTACGACCTGATCATCGTGGACACCCCGCCGACACGCAACGCCGTGGACTTCATCGAGGCCCCGGAGCGGATGGCGGAGTTCTTCCAGTCCCGCCTCCTCAAGATGCTGATCGTCCCCTACCGCAGCCGTCTGGTCAACATGGCCTCCCGGCCCTTCTACCAGATCGCCGACCGGATCCTCGGGTCGCAGTTCCTGGCCGACATCGCCGAGTTCTTCATCCTCTTCCAGACCATGTACAGCGGCTTCGTGACCCGGGCCAACGCCGTCGAGCGACTACTGCACGACCGGCGGACCACGTTCATGGTGGTGAGCACCCTCGAGGCGGCCGCCTTCCGGGAGGCGGAGTTCTTCGTCGACGTGCTGTTGTCCAAGAAGTTCCATCTCGGCGCTCTCGTGCTCAACAAGGTCCTCCCCGAGTACCTCCTCGACTCCGACGCCGATCAGCGGGCCGAGCAACTCGTCCGCCGGGCCGGGCCCATCGCCTCGGGGGACGACACGACGCCCGACGGCGCCAAGCTGGCCGAGCTGGTCGGCAGCGACCCGGACCAGGTGGAGCGAGTCCTGGCCGAGATCGGCCACAACTTCGTGAACTTCTCCCTCGTGGCCCGGCGCGAAGCCGAGCAGCGCAATGAGCTGGCCAGGGCCCCCGACGTGGTGGCCACCGCTCCCGAGCTCGACGCCGACATCGCCGACCTCGCCGGTCTGCTCCGCCTGGGCGAGCAGATCTGGAACTAGGGGACCGACGTGGAGACGGGTGAGCCGCCATGGCCGTGATCGGGGATCTCCTGGCCGAGCGCACCAACCTCAAGGGGCCCGTCGTGGGTCACCTGCAGCGGTTGGTCAGCTCGTGGGGGACGCTGTCGGACCTGTGCTTCGCCGACCTGTTGCTCTTCGTCCCTGCGACGGGGTCCAAGGACCGCTTCGTCGTCATCGGCCAGGTCCGGCCCACCACCAGCCAGACCCTCCACCTCGAGGATCTCATCGGTGAGGTGATGGACTCCCAGGAGCGCCCGCTCGTGGCTCGCTCGTGGCGGTTGGGCAGTGTCGTGGAGGGCGAGGTGTCCATTCCCAGCCGCAGCGAGCGGGGCCGGCTGGTGTGCATACCCGTGCGCTGGCAGGGCGAGCTGGTGGCCATCATGACCCGGGAGTCGGCCCTGCTCGTGGGCCGCCGGCCCGGAGAGCTGGAGCGGGTCTACGTCGAGGTCTTCGACCGCCTGGCCCGGATGATCTCCGCCGGCGAGTTCCCGTTCCCCACCGACGACGAGGTGCCGGGCGGATCCCCGCGCGTCGGCGACGGGGTGGTGGTGCTCGACTCCAGTGCTCGCGTCGACTATGCCTCGCCCAACGCCGTCAACGCCCTGCACCGGATGGGTCTGACCACCGGAACCGCCGGCATCCGCCTGGACGAGGCCGGCATCGACCAGCACGTGGTGGACCTGGCCTACCAGACCCACCTGCCGGCCACCCAGGAGGTGTCCCGGGGACCGGATGTGGCCGTCGTCATCCGCTGCGTCCCCCTCCTCGACCATGGGGTCCTGACCGGAGCGGTGGTCCTGCTGCGCGACGTCACCGACCTACGGCGCCTGGACCGCCTCCTGCTGTCCAAGGACGCCGCCATCCGCGAGGTCCACCACCGGGTCAAGAACAACCTGCAGACCATCTCCTCGCTCTTGCGCCTCCAGTCCCGCCGCCTCCCGCTGGGTGACGCCCGCCACGCCCTGGAGGAATCCGAGCGCCGGGTTCGTTCCATCGCCCTGGTGCACGAGATCCTCTCGCGGGACACCACCGATCAGGTCGACTTCAACGACATCCTGCCGTCCCTGGTGAGGATGGCCGAGGATCTTGGCGACCCCGACCGTCCCGTTCGCATCACCTACTCAGGCGAGGCCGGTCTGCTCCAGGCGGCGGTGGCCACCCCTCTCGCCGTGGTGCTCACGGAACTGCTGCAGAACGCCGCCGAACACTCCTTCCCCGGCGAGGCTGGGGGCGACGGGGGGCCTGGGGGTTCCGGGGAGTCCGGCGGGCCCGCGGAGGCCGGGGAGAAGCCGATCCTTGTCGACGTGGACCTGCGCCGCAGCCTCGACGAGCTCCGTGTGACCGTTCGGGACAACGGGATGGGACTACCCCCGGGCTTCTCCATCGATGACACCGCCAGCCTCGGCCTGTCCATCGTGCGAGGCCTGGTCGGTTCCCAGCTGGGTGGCACCATCGCCATGCACACCGACGGGGGCACGGTCGTCGAGCTGGTGGTGCCCATCGACCAGTCTGCGGACGACCTGGAGAACCTGTGACCGCCGGGGCGTTCCTCCGGCTGAGGCGCCGCGGGCTGTTGGCCTGCTGGGCGAGCGGGGGGCCGGGTGCCGGGCGCTAGAGGCCAGCGGCGCTAGTGCCCTGACCACCTACCGGCGCGCGTTTGAGATGACATGAAATAACAGTCGTGTGATTTTCCGGCCCGTCTGGCCCGCTGGCAACCACACCCGGGGGTCGTGGGGAGACCGCAGGCGCCCGGGTGTGGCGGCCGGAGCGCGGCGGACCAAGCCGGTGGCACCGCGAGGGGTCTACGAGCGTCGCTCAGGCGACTTGGGGCACCGGCTCGGCCGGCCGGCCCCAGCGGCGGTGAC
>JBPCNZ010000031.1:0-9350 GCA_051000755.1 Acidimicrobiales bacterium
GCTCGCTCTCAGAAACGTCCTCGTCAGGGGCCATTTCTACGGTGATAGGGGCGGGGGGTACGGTCGCCCGGAGGGCCTCTGCCCGCCAGTGCCCGGCAGCAGCGGGATCCGAGCTGCGGCGCTTAGCTCCTGATGCTGAGCTAGGACCTCCTCCAAGGCAACGGCGATGAGGGTGTCGCGGCGGGTCGCGGCGTGCTGGTACCGCTGGGCTGCGGCGGGGGTGGCGTGACCGCCACTCCCTTCGGTTTCTCGGGTCCATTGGATGACGTCGCCGCGGGCGCCGCAACCGAAGCAGTAGAAGGGGTTGTCGTCGAGGAAGAGACGCATCGACGGGGTGCGGTCGGGGTGACCGTGGGAGGGCATGGGGCAGCGGACCGTGACCGAACCTGCCCCAGTTGGCAGGTGAAGTCCGGTGCGGGCGAAGACCTCGGCGAGTGGGCGCCGTGCCTTGGCGGCGCCGATGGGCCCGGTCACAGCGCCATCACCGAGAGTTCTCGCTCTACCGCAGGACCAGTCGTGGCGGGCATCCGCGGGGCGGCCCGCCCGGTCAGGTGGTCGTGTGCGTGCTAGGCGGGCCGAGGGTGACAGCCGGGCGACCTGGCGTTCGGTGACGGTGGGAGGGCGACCCGGACGGCGATGGTCTCGCCGGCCAGGTGGGCGGCGTCGAAGGCCACGAGCCGTGACCGCGTCCGGGAGAGTCATTGCGGGCCACGCTGTCGCCCAGGCCGAGGCTGACCGCGAGGTTGGCGGTGTCGATGGCCAGGCCGGGCTTGGCAGCAGCGATCCGGGCCAGGCGCTGCCACGCCCAAGCCGCTGACGGGCCTAACGTTCCGACCCATACGGCTTCGATGTAGGGCGATCCGGGCCGGTGGCCGACTGCTTCGATTACCGGGTCAGCCCAGGGGGGTGATGTTTAGCGAGGGCGGGGTCGGCTGGGCGCCTTGAGGGCGGGTCACGGGGCCACCTCCCGACCTGCTCCAGGGCGCACCGCTCCCATCGCGACGTCGCTTCTGGGTATGCCGCTGGTGTGGTGGCGGCTGCCGTCGCGGTACCACTGGCCGCCGCTGTCGGCGTAGGCGACCACGATTGGGAGCTCGCTGCGTGAGCTGGGGAGGGTGTGATGATTACGCCCGAGCCCAGCCTGGTCACCCGATCTGGTCGCAGCGTGTGATCCCGTCTGCGGCGACACGGCCGGAGTAGTCGACGGGAAGCTCAACGCCGTTCTCTCGGGCGGCTCGGCGCAGGCCGGCGGCGGCCCAGGTGAGCTGGTGATGGCCCGGTTCTGCCATGACGTTCCCTCCTTGCGCGGCCCCGACTGGGCCGTTGCCAATAGGCGTGCGGCTCGCTAGCAACATCACTGCGTGCTCGATCCCGAGCTTGAATGGGCGCCGATGTTGGGTGCCGGTGACCATGAGCTGGCGGATGTCCTAGCTCTCACCTGCTTTGGTGGGTTGCCGCCGGTCAGGCTGGCTCGTCGGCGGCGGCGGCCATGGGGCGTCGCGGCGGGGCGGCCCACATCGCCGGTCACGTGGGTTCCCAGGCGCACCGTCCGCACCGTGTGACATACATGCACGCAGGTCGTCTCCCGCCCTTGACCACGGTCGGAACGTATCCTCGGGTCATGGCCGCGCCGGACCGCCTCTCCCACCACGCCAGCCCCGCACCCCCCGCTGGCCCCCGTCCCTCGACGTCTGGATCGTCGAGATGGGCGACGACTACTTCGTGGCCGTCGCCCCGGCGGCTCAAGGCCCGAGATGTGCTGCGCCAGTCCCGCCATCAGCGGCGTACCGTCCGACGTCCCGCCCTGGGCGGCGGCTGACCGTTGGCATCGCCTCCTGACCGTGACTGAGTGGGATCGTCGGCGCTTCCTCGGCTGGGGGGCAGGGGCTGCTGCCACCATCGGGTTGGCGGCTTGCGGCAGGAGTCCGAGCCATTCGACCAGCCCGTCGCCTTCCTCCACGGTTGCGCCCAAGCCGGCGGAGCCGACGGACTGGGCCACGCTCCGCCATGCGCTGAGCGGGCCGTTGCTGTTGCCGGATGACGTTGGCTATGCCACGGCCATTCAGCTGTTCGACTCTCGCTACGACTCGGTGCGGCCTGCAGCCCTGGCCCGGTGCCAGACCCCGAGCGATATCCAGCGCTGCATCGCCTTCGCCCGAGCCCACGGTCTGGCCCCGATCCCCCGCAGCGGTGGCCACAGCTACGGTGGTTACTCCACCGGCCCCGGGTTGGTCATCGACGTCGCCGGGATGAGCGCGGTGCAGTCAGGGGTTCCTGTCACCGTCGGTGCCGGCGCTCTGCACGTCGACGTCTACCGGGGACTCAACGCCGATGGCATGTCGATCCCAGCCGGATCATGTCCGACCGTGGGGATCGCCGGGCTGACGTTGGGCGGCGGCCTGGGAGTCGTGGGCCGCCGCTACGGGCTGGCTTGCGATGCCCTCACCTCGGTGACGATGGTGACCGCCGACTCGGTGATGCGCACGGTCGACGCCTCCCATGACGCTGAGCTGTTCTGGGCGTGCCGGGGAGGCGGGGGCGGCAACTTCGGGATCGTCACTTCCTTTCGCTTCACCCCCTTCACCACCGGGGACATCACCCTCGTGTCCCTCTCGTGGCCGTGGGCGGCGGCCTCACAGGTTCTGCCCGCGTGGCTGGAGTGGGCACCTCATGCGCCCGACCCGCTGTGGTCCAACCTGGTCCTGCAAACCCTCCCGGACCGACCAGGACCGATCGTCCACGTGGGGGTGGTGTGGTCGGGGACGCCAAGCGATCTGACACCGCTTCTTCGTGGGCTGGACACCGCGACCGGAAGCTCAGGGGCAACGCAGTACAACGAGACGACGTCGTTCGCCCACGCCATGCTGGTCGAAGCCGGCTGCTCAACACTGAACGCCGCCTCCTGTCGCCTCCAGACCCAGAACGGATCCCTGCCTCGCACCCCGACCCTGGCCAAATCCGACTACCTCGACCGGCCGCTCAACGACGCGGGGGTGGCTGCCTTCCTGGCCGGCATCGACCACCGCCGTTCCGAAGGAACCACGGCGGCGCTGGGCTTCGATGCCTACGGCGGTGCGATCAACCGAGTGGCGGCAGACGCCACCGCGTTCGTGCACCGGTCATCACTAGCGACGGTGCAATACAACGTCGACTTCGACCCCGGCACCTCAACGACGGAGCTGGCCGCGGACCAGGCGTTCCTCGACCAGTGGTACGCCACCCTCCGTCCCCACGTGAGCGGAGCTGCCTACCAAAACCATATCGACCCCCGGCTGACGGGCTGGGCGCACGCCTATTACGGGCAGAACCTCAGCCGGCTGCAGCAGGTGAAAGCCACCGTAGACCCCGAGAACGTGTTCCGCTTCGCCCAGAGCATCCCCCTGCCACCGCCCTGACTCCGGCCATGCCGAAGCTGACCTCGTCGGGGCCTCACACCAAGCGACGTACTCTTCGGCGTCCTCAGCCATCGCGAACGCAGCCACAGGATCGGGCGGGGAGGCATGGCGGGGCGGTCACGTCCGGGTGAATGGCAAGCCGGCCAAGCCGTCGACACCGGTCCGGGTGGGTCACCGGGTGGAGGCCACCGTCGGGCTTGCGAGAACGCATCCTCGAGGTCGCCCAGGTCATCCACAAGCGCGTCGGCGCCACGGCGGCGGCGGACTGCGTCATCGACCACAGCCCCCCGCCCCCACACCGCGAGCTTCTCAGTCCGCTGCTGTACCGGGAGCCGAGAGGCCCATCAAGCGGGACCACCGGGACCTGGATCGCATGCGGAACTTCGATCGCATGCGGAGGCGCTGAGTGCCCGGGACGCCGATGTCGGGGCATGCGGCATCCAGCAGGGGTAGAACTGCTTCCTGACTCTCTGACGAAACCGAGGAGCGGACATGCGTTGGTTGACCGGCGATTGGCAGAGCTTGGGGACCGTCGCAGCCAAGGCTGCCCTCATCTATCTGGTGGCCCTCCTCGGGTTGCGGTTCGGTCAGCGACGAACCCTGGCGCAATGGACGGCCATCGACTTCGCCGCGGCTGTCGCCATCGGGGCCATCGTGGGCCGAACCGCGTTGGCCAGCGGCCAATCCGTTGCCGTCGGTGCCGTCGCCCTGGTGACGATCCTCGTGGCTCACTTCGCCGTCAGCGTGGCCCGTTTCTCGCCGGTGATGGCCAAGCTCGTCGATCATCGGGTACGGGTCCTGGTCGAGCACGGGCGGCTCCGAAAGGACCAGTTGCGGGTCTGCGGTGTTACCGAGAACGACGTGTTGGCGAAGTTGCGCCAACAGGGCGTGTCAGACCTGGGGGAGGTGCGTTACGCCCTGTATGAGACCAAGGGGGACCTGACCGTGGTATGGGAGTCTGCCATGGCGGGCGACGACCCGCAGCTGGTCGTGTTGGCCCTCCGTGATGCCGCCGGCTTCGCCGATCCGCGCCGGTAGTGATCTCGATCAGCCTGGTAGGGGAGGGCCGCGTCGAGCCCGGCCCGGGCCACACCCCTCCCTAACTAGGGCTGGGCCGCCACGGCGGCGCCCGGTGAAGCCTCCCGGTCGTTCGACCATCCCCGCCTGGCCAGCACACAACCCAAGCGCCCTCCCGCCGTCAGGGGTACCGGTTTGCCCGAGGACGGCGGCGCCCTCACAGCAACGACGTTGCCCATCTAGGACGGCCAAAGTTGGCGGTCAAACAGACGGCCATGCTTGGCCGTCAGCCCCTTCTGCTTTGCAGAAGATCACCCCACACCACCCACGTCCAGCCGTGGCTCCGCCACTGAAGGCTCTCTCAAGTCCACCCGACCCACAACACGTCACCCCCAACACTCACGGCAATGCTTCGCGACCCGCGGAGGGCGGCTATCAACGATCGAGCAGCGCTACGCGCTGCGTCACGTCGACACCGACGAACGACAAGGCGGCACTAAGGAAGCCGGGACGGCCGGCGCAGAGTGCGCCGATGCAGGGACATCTGGCCGCTGGCCGGCCACAACGGCGGCGAATGACTCCGACATCATCGAAGCCCCCTGCCAGCTCTGCTCGGGTACACGCCCGTCAATCTGGCTATGCGGGTAACCCGCTTACTGGCTTCACAACTAAGCGATAAACTGGTCATGATGAACTCATGATCTTTGTCGTGGAGGCGGTGAAGGGCGGTGTTGGTAAGTCCACCACCGCTCTGTACCTAGGTGAAGCCCTCGCCCGGCGAGATTGTCGCCGAGTCTTGGTGGTCGACGCCGACCCGCAAGGAACGCTGCTGGAATGGGATGCCGCAGCGACTGACGTCGGGAATCCGCTGTCGGTCTCGGTGGAAGGGCTCCCCTCCGCAGTGATGCTACGGCGCCGGCTGAGCGGGATTGCCGAACGCTTCGACACCGTCGTAGTGGACTGCCCCAACCGCGACGTGACCATCATCGAGGCTGCCCTGGAGCAAGCAGATCTGGCCATCGTGCCAGTACCGCCAGGGGTGGAGGAGCTGCGCCGAGGGCGCGCCGCGTTGAGTCTCGCAGACGCAGCCCACGTTTCCGCCCGGATCCTGGTCACCCTCGTCGATCTGCGCACCGCTTTGACACGGGAAGTGCTCGAGGTTATCGACGAGGAAGGGCTGCCACGGTTCCGGACCCTGGTTCGTCGCCGGGCCGAGATCGCCTCCACCGTCGGCGCCGGTCGCCCAGGTCCGCTCCACGACTACAGCCATGTCGCCGACGAGCTGGAGGTCCCCGTTGGCACCGCGTGAATCCACCCGGGCGGCACTGGCCCGTACCCGCGAGGCCGCCAACAGGACCCAGCAGCCATTCACGACCGGTCTGAGCACCTCAGGGGAGAAGTGCCGGATCACCGTCGACCTCGGCGCCGATCGCTACCGTAAGTTCAAGACCTCCGCTGCGTGGCACGACCGGAAAATGAACGATGTAGTGCGGGACCTGGTAGACGCCTGGCTCGCTGAGCATCCGCTCGACACGAGCTCCTGAAGAGCTAGCTCTTACCAGAAATCATGAACTCCAGTTACCAGGAAATCATGATTAGTGGTCGGCGGCTTGTTCTAGGGAGGACACCTGCGAGCAGATCCATGAGCTTGGCACCAACTGTCATACCTGGACCCGTAGAGTGGTTCTGTGCGGCACAGCCCGTCTGTGCCGCACAGACTGGTTGTATCAGCCATATGGAGGAACAGAACCCGATGAAGATCGCAGTAGCCAACGTCAAAGGCGGCGTTGGCAAGACCACCACCGCTGTCTATCTTGCCGCCGTGGCCGCAGAGAAAGGTGGTGTAGTCCTCGTCGATGCCGATCCCCAAGCGTCCGCCGCCGAATGGCTCGATGAGCAGCCCATCGACGGAGTGAACTTGGTAGAGGCGCCCTCGGAGCGCCTGGTGGCCCGGGCCGTCGACCTCGGCGACGGGACCACCGTCATCTTGGACACGCCACCTGGCGCTGAACGCCTCGTCCGGGCCGCGCTGGAGAACGTCGACGCCGTGGTGATCCCCACTCGAGCCGGGGCGCTTGAAGTCAGCCGAGTCCAAGCCACTCTCGCCATGATCCCTGAAGGGGTGCGCTTCGGCTTGGTCGTGACCGCAGCCCGTACTCAGACCAAGGATTACCGTGAAACCGTCGCCGCGTGGGAAGCCGCCGGCGTACCGGTGTGGGGGAGCGTGCCCGAGCGAGTCGCGGTCGCTGCCGGCCCCGACGGTCCGCTGTCGTCCCAGGCGCTCGACGCCTACCGCTTGGTCCTCACCGCCGCGGGCGGGGTGGAGGTAACCCGATGAGCGCGGGCGACCGCATCGCCAGGAGCGCTAAGCAGGCCGCCGAGGGCCCAGCCAAGGCCCCCTTTCGGAAGCCGACCGGTCGAGCGTCCTACCCGCGTCGGGTAACGCTCGATCTCGACGACACCCGTTATGACTTCATGCGAGAAGCCGCATGGCAGCACAGGTCCTCCGTCGCTGAGCTGCTCCGCTCCGCGATCGACCTTCTTGCCGGCGACCCGACGGCCATGCAGAAAGTCGCTGCCGCCGCCAGCGTCGACGCCGGCCCCCCCATCAGCAAAACCAAGCGAGCAGCCCGGTCCACCCCCTGATCCGCTGGTGCGGCCGGTCACCCGCATTCCAACGGCATGGACCACCGATACGATAAGCGGCGTGACCCCTGAGCCTGAAGTGGTCGACGTCACCGAGCGCATGACAGCTTGGGCCGACACAGGGCCGCCCAGCCGCTCGGATGACGTCTCTGTCGTCTTCCACGGGGAGACCGGCCGGCGTGCATCCACCGAGGACCTGATGAAGGCTATCGCCCAAGTCGAAGACGACATCGCCAACGACGTACACGACCGGGACTGGGCAGCATGGGCGACCGAGATGCGCCACCACTCCAACTAGAGCGCATCCTGCGAGTGCTTGCCGCGCACCAAGTGCAGTACATCCTCGTCGGCGGCGCCGGCGCCCAGGCCCACGCCGCCACTCGAGCAACCACCGATGTCGACACCTGCCTTCGCTGGACCCGCCAAAACAGGGAAAGAGCTGCGGCGGCACTCGCCGAGCTCCACGCCGGCTACCGCGTCGAGGGTATGAAGGAGCCGTTCCCCGCCCCGCTCGATGAGCGAATGATCACAGCGTCAGAGATCTCCACGTGGCGTACCGACGCCGGCGACATCGACACTCTTCGAGGGCTACCCACCAAAGACGGGCTCCGACGGCTTGCCAGCTACGAGGACCTCGCCCCCGATCGAAGCGGATGACCGTCGCCGGCGTCGAAGTCGACGTTGCGTCCCTAGAGGACATCATCATCTCGAAAGAGGCCATCGACCGGCCGACAGATCGCGAAACCCTCCCCGAGCTCCGGGCCCTGCGAGATGCCGGAGGCGGCCCAGGTGTCCAGCACTGACCCCGAAACCTGACCCGTGAGGACAGCCCGAACGTTTCGTTACGGGGGGGCGGCTGGACCGTCAGTTTTCGTCGAGGTGCAGCACGGCGACTACTTCGGAGAGGACGACATCGTGCGTCTCGACGACGACTATGGCCGGACATCCTGACCAGCCCCGGTGAGCTCGGCGTGGCCCGGAGGCGGAACGGCATACGGGAACCGCAGACGCCAGAGGTGGTGCTGAACGGCGGGGTGTCCGTATGGGCCGCCCGGTGACCTGCCCGGTCATCGGGGGCTATCCGCGAAACACCAGGTCAACCTTCGGACCCGTGAGGTGTGCGGAGCCAGCCCGGCGCACCGCAGCGTGTGCTTCCTCCAGCTTGCACACCACCCGACCTGCGTCGGCGGGCACGCCCGCCCAGAACGGCTCTTTTGTGCGTCTTGGACCCGAGGCCACGATGACCCCGCCCGTGCGCAGATCGCCGGATCTGGCGATGGCTGGGCTGACCTCACAATTCGGGGCAGGACTCGGAACCGGCGTCTTTCCTGACCGCTCTCGGTGGCGCCGTGAAGCAGGTCCGACCCCGGAAGTGGCTCCTTCTCGGTTGGTGCTGCGCTCCTGGACGGCGCTTCTTCACCGCAGACGTCTCTGCTCCCCCTCGGTAAGAGGACTGGCGGGGGTTGACAGCTAACGGCCATGGGGTGTCTCCGCTCCAACGATGTCTCCGCTGCGGGTTTCCCTCTCGGGGTCGGCACTCGTGCCTTGCCCCGCCCCTTCCCGGCGATGGGTTGCCGGACCCAGCACCACCCGAACCGAACCAAGAAAGGGACCAGACAATGGCAACCGGAAACAACGTGACCCTGGTAGGCAACCTCACCCGTGACCCCGAGCTTCACTTCACCCCCTCGGGCGAAGCGACCACCACCTTCGGCCTGGCGGCCAACCGCCGCTGGCAGAACCGACAGACCTCCGAGGGGGAAGAGGCCACCAGCTTCTTCGACATCGTGTGCTGGGCCAGCTCGCCGAGAACGTGGCCCAGAGCCTGGGTAAGGGCTCCCGCATCGTGGTCGAGGGCCGCCTCGATCAGCGCAGCTGGGAGAACACCGAAGGCGACAAGCGCTCGAAGATCGAAGTCACCGCCGACGACAGCCCCAGCCTGAGGTGGGCCACCGTCACCGTCACCAAGAACGAGCGGACCACCCCTGGCGACCGACCGTCAGCCCAGCCCCCCTCGGGCCCGGCCATACCAGCCGGCAGCAACGACTACCGCGAAGGCGAGGAGCCCTTATAAGCTAAGTTAAGGGCGATCATTCTGCCCTGTAGTCGCCGTTGACGATCTTGGCATCGAGAGCTGCAACGCTCCCACCGGCAAGGAGCCGGGAGATCTCGACTAAGGCTTTCGTCGCTGCTTGGCGAGAGTCCACGACGATGCGTCGCGACTCCTTGGTCTCGAAACCGCGGTTATCGAGCGTCGTGATCCTCACCAACCACGACTTGCGAAAGACGAAC
>JBPCNZ010000032.1:0-27231 GCA_051000755.1 Acidimicrobiales bacterium
TAGCTAGATCGTCATTGCCGGGGCCGCCACGAGGGATGAGAATGGTGGTGTCCGGCAAAGCACGGTTCTCCTTGGTGCGGGTGAGCCCGATAGCTAGATTGATGCGGGGGCCTTCTCGGTACCACGAATTGTTCAGTTTTTGAAGACGTGTTTTAGCGTTGTTGACTCGGTTGGCCCTGCCGGACCCTGTTGGCTCTACGACTGGGAGGTGTCGGTGATGGATCTGTTGGTGGACCGGGTTGCCGGGCTGGATGTGGGCAAGGACGAGGTAGTGGCCGCGGTGCGGACCCCCGATGGTTGTGGGGGGCGACGCCAGGAGATCCGTACATACCGGACGTTCACGCCTGTCCTTGAGGAGTTGTCGGCCTGGTTGAGCGGCGAGGGGGTGACCGAGGTGGTGATGGAGGCCACGGGGCAGTACTGGCTGCCGATCTGGGAGGTCCTCGAAGACGCCGGGTTCGATCAGAAGTTGGTCAACGCCCGCCATGTGAAGATTCTGCCGGGCCGCAAGACCGATGTGGCCGACGCGGCATGGTTGGCCGAGTTGCTCGAACACGGTTTGTTGCGTGGCAGCTTCGTGCCACCGCATGAGATCCGGGAGCTACGCGATTTGACCCGGTATCGCAAACGGTTGATCCAGGACCACACCCGTGAATCGCAGCGAGTCCAAAAGACGTTGGAAAGTGGCGGGATCAAGTTGGACTCAGTCGCTTCGGACATCTTGGGGGTGTCGGGTCGGGCCATGCTCCGTGCTCTGCTCGGCGGTGAACGCGACCCCGAGGTGCTCGCCGGGCTGGCCAAGGGCCGGTTGCGTAAGAAGATCCCCGATCTGCGGTTGGCGCTCAAGGGACGTTTCAACGACCATCACGCCCTGCTGATCGGTTTGGCCATGGACCACCTTGAGCATTTGGAGACCGCTATTGCCGCCCTCGATGTCGAGGTCGACCGGGTGATGGCCCCTTTCTCGGTGGCCCGGGACCTGCTTGACACGATCCCGGGGGTCGGCAAACGGGCCGCGGAGGTGATCATCGCCGAGATCGGTGTCGACATGGGCAGGTTCCCGACCGCGGGTCATCTGGCGTCGTGGGCGGGGGTCTGCCCGGGCAACAACATCACCGGCGGGAAACGTCACTCGGGGAAGACCAACAAAGGCGACCGGTGGCTGGGAGAGACCCTCAACCAATGCGCCTGGGCCGCATCCCATACCCGTGACACCTACCTGGCCGCCCAGTTCTGGCGTCTGGCACGCCGGGTCGGGAAGAAGAAAGCTGCGGTCGCGGTCGGCCACTCCATCCTGGTCATCGCCTGGCATTTGATGACCAACGGCTGTGTCTATGAGGACCTCGGCGGGGACTACTTCATCACCCGAGACGCCGACCGGTCCCGACAGCGAGCCATCAACCAGCTCCAAAACCTCGGCTACCGGGTCAGTCTCCAACCCGCCGCCTGACCAGCCCCCCAGACCCCAGACGCAGCGCAGCCCACGTCAACCCCGACGCTCACGGTTCATTCTCGTTTTAGGTGGCGCCGGAGTGATCATCCGGGGCTGGGGTCTGCGACCCAGACCTGGGAGGTGGTGGGACTGGCGAGGATGGCGGTCACCGCGCCGAGCCCGGCGGCTACGGCCACGGTGCGCAGGCCGGCGGGAGCGGGCCCGGGCTGGAGGCGCTTCCATGTCCCGAGCCGTCCATGGTCGACGGGCGCGTCCCAGAACACCGGCCGTCCGCCGGCGACCCCGGCTGCGACCGCCATGTCGGCCGAGAGGGTGAGGCCCGAGAGGGCGACCGGAGGCTGACCGGCGGAGAAGGGCAGGGCCTGGGCCCGCAGCCGCAGGTTGGTGTCGACCGACCAGATCATGGGGCGGCTTCGGGCGCCGTCGACGATGGTGCCGGCCGCCACCCAGCCGTCGCCCAGGGCCCGGACGGCCGTGATGGCTGTCTGCCCGGGTTGGTCCAGGTGGGGATCGGCGCCGAACAGCCGAACCCAGGTCACGCCCGTGGGGGAGTACCACATGGCTCC
Source organism: Acidimicrobiales bacterium (assembly GCA_051000755.1). Classification (GTDB taxonomy): domain Bacteria; phylum Actinomycetota; class Acidimicrobiia; order Acidimicrobiales; family Palsa-688; genus JALZAH01. The sequence goes on from JBPCNZ010000032.1 coordinate 2,020, forward strand.
GCGTTGGTGACCGGCTTGGCCTGGTACCGGCGCCGACGCAGTTCCGACGACGAGCACACCGCGACCGTTGTCGGCCACGTCGAGGGCGAGCGGCGTCTCCCCCGGGCGGCCGGACAAGGCCGGGTCAGTGTCGTTGCGGACCCAACGGATCCCGTCGCCCGACCGCCACACGGCGGCGCCGGGATGGCCGGCGGGACCGACCCAGGTGCCGGCCACGGTGTAGCCGTGCGGCCCGGCGGTGATGTTGCCGAGGGCGACGATGTCCGGGCCGCCGAACAGCTCGCGATCGGCCAAAGCCTCCTGCCAGGTGGCCTTCGGATCCTCGCCGGTCCACGTGGACGGCCGGGGATAGCCCTCCCCCGGGCTGTTGCGGGCCCCGAGGGCCACGGTCCGGTCGGCGCCGCGAGCGAAGCCGAGGATGGTCTCGTAGGGCCCATCGCGATCCGGTACGGGGTGCATGGCGGCCCGTTGCCACGGGCCGGTCGGCGTTGGGGACGACCAGATGCCGACATGGGTGACCCCGTCGGGAGTGAGGGTGTCGCCCCCCACCAGCCATGGTTGGCCGCCCGAGGGGGCGGCCACGGTCGCTAGTTGCAGGGTCGCTCGGGGGGATCCGAACGCCTGATCGGCCACCCTCACCCAGCGGACGGCGGCGACGGGCGGTTGGGTCGAGCCGCACGCGCTGATGAGGGTGGCCCCGATGAGCGCGGCGGTGGCTGAGGCGATGAGCCGCCGGGGGCCCCCCTCAGGGTCCGTGCCGTGCCTGCGGAACATGTCCGCCATGGTGGCACCTTGCGGTTTCTGCGGAAACAGGGGCGATCGGCCGCCGGCAGCCGGGATCTGGCCGCCACGCTCTCGCCAGGTAGCGCGACCGCAGGGCCGATCTCCGAGATACCTCCGGTTGATCATGATGACCTTGGACCTCGAGAGCATGGGGGTCGGCGTACTTCAAGTGGGTTCGCACTGGCGATCGTGACGTTCCTGCCCTCAGCGATGTCCTTGGCCCGAGCGATCCCGTCCTCGACGTTCCCGGCAGCGACACGGCGTTGCGACCCGGGGTCGCGTCAGGCGCCCATGAGGCGAGCCGTGGCCCTCCGGCCGGGGAGCTTGACCACCTCGATGGCGTTGGGCAGTTGCTCCTTGATCTCGTTGTCGTGGGTGACGACCAGGACCTGGCGGAACCGGCCCCGGAGACGTTCGAGGGCTCCGAGCATGCGGGTCTTGCGTTCCTCGTCGAGGGGCCCGAACACCTCGTCGAGCACCAACAGGCCGACGGAGCCCCCGGATTGGAACCGGACGTGCTCGCTGATGGCCACCCGCAGGGCCAGGTTGGCCAGGTCGATCTCGGAGCCGGAGAAGCGGTCGAGGCCGAAAACCCTGCCGCCGTCGGTGATCTGCAGACCGAAGGTCTCGGGGTCGACGCGCAGCTCGTCGTAGTCGTGGTCGGTGAGCTCCCCGAAGAGCTCGGCGGCCTGCAGGGCCAGGCGGGGTCCGACCGAGGCGACGACGGTGTTGCGGAACTCGGCCAACAGGTCGGCCAGCCGGCTCAGGTGGCGGGCGTCGACCTGGAGGGTGGTGAGGGTGGCGTGCTGCTCGTGGGCGTCAGCCAGCCGGCGGGCTTCGCCCTCGGCCCGGGTCCGCTCCTGGGTGGCGGCCAGCCGGGCCTGGCGGGCGGCCTTGTCAGCCGCCGTCGTGCGCGCCGTCGCCTCCTCGTGGGCGGTGCGGGTGGCGGCCAGCCGGGCCGGGTCGAAGTCCATGGCTTTGACCTGGCGGAGCAGGTCGGCGACCCGGGCCGTGGCCCGCTCTGCGTCGGATCGGGCCCGGACCAGATTTGCCGCCACCACCTCGCGCCGCTCGAGGAAGCCACGGAGGCGGTCGGCTTCGCCGGCCGCGGCCCGGGCCGCCTTGAGCGCCACGCCTGCGTCGTCTCGGAGGCGGGCGAGGGTGGCGGCGTCGGCCGGCAGATCGTCACCCCCATCCGGGATCGTGGCTCGGGTCCGCGCCAGGGCCGCCACGGCATCCGCCCGCCGGGTCGCGGTCTGCTCCCACGCGGTCCTGGCCGCGTCGGATCGTTGCAGCTCGGCGGTGACCTTCTTGAGGGTGGCGGCGGCGGCCGTGGCCCGGTCCTCGCAGCCGTGCTGCTGGGCGGTCAGGGCTGCCAGCCGTCCGGTGGCCTCGGTGAGCTCGGCAGCCCGGTGGGCCTGCACCGACTCGAAGGCGGCCCCGAGAGCCTGGCCGCAGAGGGGACAGTCGGCCTCGTTGGACAGGCCCGACGAACGCTCCGCCTGCTCCCTGGCCCGCTCCACGTCGCTGGCCGCGGCGCCGGCCTGTCCCCGGACCGAGGCCAGCGCTTCGCGCGCCGCTCCCGCGTCCTCGACGACCCGGTCGTGGGCGGGCCGGTCCGGCGGCGGAGGCTCGGGCGCGACCACCAGGGCTTCGACAGCCCGGGTGGCGTCGAGCAGGGCGGTGAGGGCGTGGCACCGGGTCTCGCAGGAGTCGAGGCCCGCGGCCCGCTGCTCGGCGTCGACCAGGCGGTCGGCGGCCTCCGCCAGAGCGCCATCCTCGCCGGCCAACTGGGTGGCGGTGGCGGCGGTGCGCTCCAGCTCGGCCCTCGCCGCCTGCCCTTCGGCCACCAGGGCGTCGTAGGCGGCCTTGCCGGTCTCCGCTGCCGCCACGGCCGCGACGGCCTCCTCGGCTCGGGCCCGGTGGACCTCGACCGCCGCTTCCTCGCTCTCCGCCGTGGTCTCGGCCGCTGCCGCCTGGGCGTCGGCGTCGGCGGCAGCCACGGTGAGCACGTCGATATCGGGGAGCAGGTCCCGCAACCGGCGGTGCTGTTCGCCGGTGTCGCGCGCGTCGCGGCGGGCCGCATCGCGCGCCGCGTCCAGCGGGGTGATACCGAGGAGCTGGAGGACCAGGCGGCGCCGGTCGGCCGGGGATTGGGTGCTGAAGGCGGCCAGTTGCTTCTGCTCGGCGAACACCGAGGCCCGGAAGGCGATGTCGTCCATGCCCAGCACCGAGTGGATGTAGCGCCCGGTCTCGCGCACACCGGTGGCCATGACCAGGCCGTCCGCCTGGGCCTCGGCCCGGACGGCGGCGTTGATCCCCGACAGGGTGCGACGGACGACGAACAGGTGGCCCTCGTGTTCGAAGCTGACCTCGGCCACACAGTCGCCGCCCACCCCCGACGAACGGATCTCGTCCTTGGTCGTCCTGGCCTTGCCCCACAAGGCGAAGACGATGGCCTCCAGCAGGGTCGACTTGCCCGACCCGTTGGGTCCGTAGATACCCACCAGCCCGGGCGGTACCTCCAGGTCGAGCTCGTCCTCGTAGACCCGGAAGTTCCGCAGGTAGATCCGGTTCAGCAGCACGTCAACCGGCGGCCTCGATGGCGTCGCGGATGTAGTCGTGGCCCCCCTTGACCAGGCGGTCCCGGTCCAGCCCGGTCAGGTCCTGGCCCTCGAGGTAGCCCTCCCACTGCCCGCCCAGGCCCTCCACCGTCGGCAGCTCGGCGTGCATCGTCGTCGACGTGTACTGCGGCTCCAGCTTCAACAACAGGGCGGCGCCCGCCGCGTCGCGCACCGCCTGCAGGTCGAGCATCCGGTAGGCCTCGGGGTCGACCCCGTCGAGGTAGAGACGGGCGACCGTCCCCTCGGGAACGCTGGCGGCCAGGGCCATGACCCGTTCGGCCAACTCCGACGGGGAGAGGCCCAGGGCGTAGACCGTCTCCAGGGTGACGAGGGGCCGGGCACCGGGGACCGGCACATGACGGCACGTCCCGGTGTCGGTGTCGAGCACCACGAAGCCCTTCTCCCGCTGGGGGTCGTCGGCGAAGCTGAACGTGTCGGTCGACCCGGCGTACCACATGGTGTCGGTGACCCTGGCGAAGGTGTGGTAGTGGCCGAGGAGGACGAGATCGGACTGCAAGCGGTTGGCGTCCACCTCGATCTCGTTGATGTCGGCGTTCCTCGGTTGGAGCTGGGTGAGGCGGGGGTGGGTGAGCAACAGGTTGGTCTTGTCGCCGCTGCGACTCCCGGCCGCCTCATCGAGGGCGTCGAGGGCCGCTTCCACCGTCAGCATCTGAGGGACGGCGTGAACGACCAGCCCGTCCAGCTCGAAGCGCTCGTAGGCCAGGCGGTGAGCGAAGTGGAAGCCCCCGAACGTGTCGGCCAGGCTCGAATAGGGGCTGCCTCGCCCCGGCAGGCGGGGGGTGTCGTGGTTCCCGGTGATGACCACGGCCTCGACCCCATGGTCCCGGATGCGGGCCAGGGCCCTCTGCGCCACCCGGTAGGAGCGGTAGCTGGGCCGGGGGTGGTCGAAGATGTCGCCCAGCCACACCACCAGGTCGGGGCGCTCGGCCAGGGCCGCATCCACCGCGGCCTCGAAGGCCCGTTCGAAGTCCCACTCGCGCTGATTGACACCGCCCTCGGTGGTGAGGGAGTAGTAGGACCGTCCGAGGTGGGCGTCACCGATCGCTGCGATCCGCATACCCCCAGCCAACCAGAGCGGGGTGACAAATTCCAACAATGTGATTCAGGGGCCGTCGTCCCCGGTGACCCAGTCCCGCAGCTCGGTCTTGCGCACCTTGCCCGACGCGTTGCGGGGGAGGACGTCGATGACGCGCACCGAGGTCGGCTTCTTGTACGACGCCAACCGGGTGGACACCCACTCGAAGATCTCCGCCTCGCTGGGCGGGTCGGTCGGATCGGCGGGCGCCACCACCGCCACGGGCGTCTCCAGCCAGCGGGGGTGGGGGGCGCCGACGACCGCCACCTCCCGGACCTTCGGGTGCCCGTCGATGGCCGCTTCGACCTCGGAGGAGTAGATGTTTTCGCCCCCGCTGAGGATCATGTCCTTGGTCCGGTCGACGACGGTGAGGTAGCCGCCGTCGTCGGCCCGGACCAGGTCCCCGGAGTGGAACCAACCCCCGGCCATGGCCTCGGCGGTGGCTTCGGGGTTGCGCCAGTACCCGGCCATCGTCGTCGGCCCCCGGTAGACGATCTCGCCCACTTCGCCCTGGCCCACGTCGCCCATAGCCTCGTCGACGATGCGGATGTCGACGGTGGCGACCGGTCGGCCGACCGAGCCGAGCTTGTCGAGGGCCACGTCACCGTCGAGGCTGGCGGTCACCGGGGACATCTCCGTCTGACCGAAGACGGCGACGTTGTCGATGTTGGGGAATGTCGCCGCCATGGCGCGCAGGGTCGACGGTGGGGCGGGCGATGCCCCCCACGACATCGTCCGCAGCCGCAGGCGGCGCTCAGACACGTCGGGGAGGTCGCACAGCGCCTGCCACTGGGTGGGGACGAGGAACATCGACGTGACCCCCTCGCCCTCCATCAGGTCGAGGATGGCTCCCGGGTCGAAGGCCACGCTTCCCACCAGGACGACGGTGTTGCCCAGCAGCAGGCTTGGGATAGTGCTGCCGATGCCGGCGATGTGGAAGATCGGCGAGGCGCACAGGGTGACGTCGGACTCGTTGACGAGGCGGGCGGTGCGGACCTGGGTGAAGGTCTGAACGAAGAGGTTCAGGTGGGTGAGCACCGCCCCTTTGGGCCGACCGGTCGTGCCCGACGTGTACATGATCAACGCCGGCGACTCCGCCCGCCACGCCTCGAGGGTGGCCTCGGTGGCCTGGACGTCATCGGGGTCGGCGCCGGCGAGGGCCTCCTCGTAGGAGGTCCCCAACACCAGCGTCGGGGGCGGCCGATCCATGGATGCGGCCGCCGCTCTGGCTGCATCGAGGCGTTCGGGGTCGACGACGAGCAGGGCGGCGCCGCTGTCGGCGAGGAGGAAGGCGATCTCGGGGCCGACGAGGCGGAAGTTGACGGGCACGGCGATGGCGCCGAGGCGGACGGCACCGCCGATGGCCTCGAGGATCTCGGGGCGGTTGCCCGACAGGATGGCCACCCGGTCGCCGGCCCCGACCCCTCGGGCGGCGAAGGCGGCGGCCGCCGCATCGAGGCGGGCGTCGAGCTCGGCGAAGGTGATGGTCCGGCCCTCGAAGCGGATAGCGGCCTTGTCGGGCAGCAGGTGGGCGTGGCGGCGCAGCAACTGGGCCCACGAGACGCTGGCGGCAGCGGCCAGGCCGGCCCGCTCGGGGCCGACGGGCGGTGATGGCGGAACGGGAGGCACGTCCCGAACCGTATCCTCGGGCCGTGACAGGAGCCCACCCCCTTGCCTCCCGGGCGGCCAGCCCGGCGGCGACCGTGGCCGCTCTGCGGGGCGGCGACGGAGGCCTCGAGGTGCTGCTGGTTCGCCGCAACCCCGAGGGCTCCTTTGCCGGGATGTGGGTGTTCCCCGGTGGCCGGGTCGACGAGGAGGACCATCGAGCCGTGGCCGCGTCCCCCGAGGCGCCCGGGACGTTCGCCGCGGGCAACGTGGGAGCGGCCGGCGAGGTGGCCGCGGCCCGCCACGCCGCCGTGCGTGAGGCAGGGGAAGAAGCCGGGCTGCGACTGGAGCGCGAGGGCCTGGCGGTCCTCTCCTGGTGGCTGCCCCCGGCGGAGGCGGCGAGGCGATTCGCCACCTGGTTCTTCGTTGCCGCCGCCGCTCCCGGCCACGCCGTCGTGGTCGACCAGACCGAGGTCCATGACCACGTCTGGGTCGAACCGGCGGAGGCCATGGCCCGGCGCGATCGCGGCGAGATCTCCCTAGCCCCACCCACGTGGATGACCCTGCACTGGCTGTCGCACCACCGAGATGTGGCCTCGGCCCTGGACGCCGCCGCCTCCCGGCTGCCGGAGCGCTACGTCACCCGCGTCGTCTTCTCCGATCCGGGACAGCTGGCGGCCACCCTGTGGGAAGGCGATGAGGGCTACGAGGACGGCGACCTGGAGCGCCCCGGTCCCCGCCGGCGTCTGGTCACCGGCGACGGCGGTTGGCACTACGAGTCTTCACCGACCTGACCGGCACCGACGGGCTCCGGGACACGATCGGCCCGAGTACCCTGCCTTCCCCGAAGCGTCGCACTCGGCGACCGGGGAGGTAGCGCGTGGCGGGAAGGCCGCTCGGTTTCGATCCCATACTCGAGGCCCACCGCCAATGGGCAGCGCACGGTTGGGAGGATGCGGCCGATGGTATGGCGGCCATCACGTCGATCTTCCGGGCCCAGCAGATCTTCCTCGGCGAGATCGACGGCCAACTCCGGCCCCTCGGGCTGACCTTTGCCCGCTACGAGGTCCTGATGCTCCTGCTGTTCAGCCGGAAGGGGTCCTTGCCGCTCAACAAGGTGGGCGCCCGCCTCCAGGTCCATCCCACCAGCGTCACCAACGCGGTGGACCGCCTGGAGGCCGAAGGCCTCATTCGTCGGGTTCCTCACCCCACGGACCGGCGTACGACCCTGGCCAAGATCCAACCCAAGGGCCGGGCCCTCGCCGAGCAGGCCACCAAGGTGATCAACGCCAGCGTCTTCTCCGCCCCGGGCCTCTCGGATGCCGACGTGACCGCCGTGGTCGACGTCCTCGGCCGGTTGCGGCGCGACGCCGGGGACTTCGACAGCCCCGAAGGCTGAGCCCCGCCCCGCCCCGCCCCGCCCCGGCGCCGGACCCGTCAGTCCACGAGGGCGGACACGTTGGCCGCCGCCGACGGTCGAGCCGCCGGCGGCGGAGAGGCCCGTCGGACCACGTCGGCGTAGAGATCGATGGTCGCCGGGATGGCGAACGGCGCCGCCAGGTTGACGATCAGGCACTCCCCGGGCATGAGGGTCTGGATCTCGGCACCCTGCGAGCTGATGTCGGCCTTGGCCGAGGATCGCAGGATGTTGCGGTCCTTCTCGTCGGCCAGGCCGAGGACGAAGAACGTGTTGAACTGGCTGAGCAACTCGTCGTCCAGAAGCTTCGGCTGCTGGGTGACGGCGCACAGGCCCACGTTGAACTTCCGTCCCTCCCGGGCCAGGCGCGGGAACACGTTGGATTCTCGGTCCTTGTTCCCCGACAGCACCCTCTGGGCCTCCTCGAGGGCGAGGGCCACGACCGGCATGCGTAGGTGGCGGTCCGGATCATCCAGGTAGGCACCCTGCCACTCCTCGAGGATGCGACGGGCCAGGAAGGAGGCGACCATCACCTCCTCGGTCGAGCCCAGCCCGCTGACGTCGACGAGCACCACCTTCCCTGCCATCAGATCGTTGACCACCCGTCCGCCGACCGACACGGAGGGGTCGGTGGCGATGCAGCGCAGGCCGACGATGCGCCGGGCTCGACGGTGGACGACCTGGAGGGTGGAGAGAGCGACGCGGGCCGACAGCTCCACGTCACGGAATCCGGCCAGGTCGGCGATGCCGGCAAAGGCGGCCAGCCAGGCCAGGCCGCCCCCGTCGCCCCCCGTGTCGTAATGACGCTCCAGCTCGTAGAGGGCCTCCTCCTGAGGACGGCTCCACTCGTAGGCGGTGCGCAGGTCGTCGACGGAGAGCTCGCCCAGGCTGATCTTGAGCGAGGACGTGCCCGGCAGGGACCGGTTGGCATAGCACCGCAGCGCGGTGGCCGCCCACGGATGCCGGGTCAGGGCCTTGAGGTACTCGCCGTGGGGGTCGATGATCAGCAGCCCGTAGCGCCCGTTGGCCCCCATGACCCGCGCCGCCAGGACCTGGAGGAGGTTGGATTTGCCCATGCCCGTCGTGGCGAACACCCCGACGTGGGTGGCCAGGGTCTGGCCGGGGATGCCGACCGGAAGGTCGACGACCGTCTCCCCGCTGCGCAGCCGGCCCACCGTGAGGTCGCCCATGCGTTCGGCGAGGAAGGCGAAATCCTCCGGTTGGGGGGCCATCACCGCCGAGAACTGGGTGGGCAGGCTCTTGGGTTTGCGGAACACCGTCCGGGGCGAGCCGGGACGAGCGGGCGGCGCCAGGTAGCCGAGGCAGCCACAGGTCGCCACCCGGTAGGTGCGCCGTCGCTGCTCGTGGATGGGGTGGGCCCCCTCCTCCCCCCGGGCGTCGTCGGTGAGCAGCGTCCCCGCCACCCGCTCCGCCCACCCCGGCTCTCGGTGCTCGGTGCCGTAGGTGACGTCCACGATGCGGAACAGGTAGCGGCGATCGGTGGCGTCGTCCACCCCCACCAGGAGCTCGCCCAGGAACAGGTCCTCGTCGGGTGCGGCCCGGAACGTGGCCTCGAGGACGTTCTTGCCGAACAGCCGCCCCCGCACCGGGGTCCCGTCGCTGATGGAGGGATCGGTCATCGCGGCCAGCCTGGCAGAGCGGGGTCCGGCCGGTGGCGATGCCGGTCGGGCTGGCAGACCGCCGGCAGTGCTCGGATCACGCTCGTTCCATCAGGCGGTGACGATCGCTGAAGGCCCGGTCCCGGACCTCGGCAGGCACGCCCAGCCGGTCGAACTCGGACTCCAGGCGATCCCACAGCTCGGCTCGGACCCAGGTCCCGCAGGCCGCGATCCGGTCGGCCACCGACAGGGGATAGGGGTACCCGGGGAACGCAGCATCGTCGGCCAGGGTCGTCAGCTGGCCCAGGACCCGGGGGACGTCACTGCCGCCGGGAAGGTCGACCCGGAAGGCGAAGCGGGCATCGGGGTCGAGGCGGGCCACCACCACCTCCAGGCCGGGGCCGACCTCGGGGGCGGTGGCTGCCACCTGGGCCCACCACCGGGTCCGGGGGCCGAGGGCCGCTTCCGCCTCCCGCTCCAGGCGCCCGAGCAGCGGCGCTCCGCCGCGGGTCAGGGAGGAATGCTTGGTGATGCCGACCAGACCGACGCCCCGGTCGACGGCCACCTCGAGGAGCTCGGCGATCCACGACGGGGGGAGTCGCCAGTCCGGCTGCAGGTCACCGTCGACCAGCACCAGCCCGCCCGGCTCACACTCGGCGACACATGCCGCCACCTGCTCCCACTCCCCCCATTCCCGGGCCAGGTTGACGTCGACCGAGCTGCGGTCAGCGAGGGGCGCGCCCAACGCAACCAGGGCGTCCGCCTCGCCGCCGGCACCGAAGAGGTGGACGCGCAGGGGGCCCTCGTCCTCGTGCACCGATGCTCCGTCCCGCCACCGGATCCGGGAGGCCCGGGTGGCGTAGACCTGGAAGCAGCGGGCGTCGGCCACGAGGGCCTGACCCCCGTCGACGGCCCAGGTGTCGGGCGGTGGGGGACCGCCGTCGAGCGGGTGGATGACGATGTCATCGACGAACACCAGGTCCGAGCGGGTCGGTGCGGACAGGGCGTCGCCCCCGCTCAGGAGGAGGGTGGCCAGCCGTTCGGCCGTGTGCTCGACGCTGCTCATGGCGACCATGGTGACAGTCGGCTGTGACGAACCGGTCTCCACAGGGAAGAATGGAGACATGCCAAGGGCAATCTGGAGTGGATCGGTCAGCTTCGGGCTCGTCAACGTGCCCGTCAAGCTGGTGACGGCCACGTCGAGCAAAGAGGTGCGCTTCCACCAGCTCCACGATGAGGACAACGGCCGCATCCAACAGAAGCGGGTCTGCGCCGTCGACGGGGAGGAGGTCGACTACGCCCACATCGTCAAGGGCTACGACCTGGGTGGGGGCAACTATGTCCGCATCGACCCCGAGGAGCTGGCCTCGCTCGACCCCGAGGCAGACCGCACCATCGAGATCGAGGAGTTCGTCGACCTCGACGACATCGACCCGGTGTATTTCGATCACAGCTACTATCTGGTGCCCGACGGCCGGGCCGACAAGCCCTACGCCCTTCTGGCCGAGACCATGGCCAAGACCGGCAAGGTCGCCCTCGGCCGTTTCGTCCTGCGCACCAAGCAGTATCTGGCCACCCTGCGGGTCCGCGACGGCGTGCTGCTGTTGGCCACCATGCTCTACGCCGACGAGGTCGTCGCCACCGAGGATCTCGAGGTGCCGACGGCGGCGGACACCAAGCCCAGCGAGCGCGAGCTCAAGATGGCCTCTCAGCTGGTCGAGTCGCTGTCGGGTGAGTTCGACCCGGGCAAGTACCAAGACGAACACCGGGAGAAGGTGCTGGCCATGATCGAGGCCAAGGCCGACGGGGAGGCTGTTGCCGCCCCCGAGCAGACACAGAAGGAAGCGCCGGTCGTCGATCTCATGGCCGCCCTGGAGGCGTCGTTGGCTGCCGCCGGCAAGGGCTCGGGGACCAAGAAGGGCAAGCGGGGGAAGGCGGACTCGGGCGCGGAAGACTCCGGGGCCCAAGACAAGGCCAGCGCCTGAGCCCTCGGCCCCGGTACCGCCCGGCCGACGACGCGACCTTGGAGAGGAGGGCTTGCCCCCGAAGCGGTCGGCGCGACAAGAATGAGCGCATGTCCCCATGGGTCGGCACCGAGGCTCGGTGAGCTCCGGGACAGAGGTCACCGTCGGTGACCGGAAGCTGAAGCTGTCCAACCTCGACAAGGTGCTGTGGCCGGCGACCGGATTCACCAAGGGCCAGCTCATCGACTACTACGCCCGGGCGGCGCCGGCGCTGCTGGCCCATCTGCACCGGCGGCCGGTGACGTTGCGGCGGTGGCCGAACGGGGTGGATGCCGGATCGTTCTACGAGAAGAATTGCCCCTCGCACCGCCCGGACTGGGTGCCCACCATCACCATGGGGGATGTCTCCTACTGCTCGGTGGACGAGGAGGCGACGCTGGTGTGGTTGGCCAACCTGGCCGCCATCGAGCTCCATCCGACCTTGGCCCGCGATGGCGGACCGCATCCCACGGCGGTGGTGTTCGACCTCGACCCCGGGGCACCTGCCGATGTCCTCACCTGTGCCCAGGTGGCCGTGATCATCCGCGACACCCTCGATGACCTCGGCCTCGAGTGCTGGGTGAAGACCTCAGGTAGCAAGGGCCTGCAGCTGTACCTGCCCCTCGACGGCGAGGCCACCTACGACCACACCAAACCGTGGTCGCACGCCTTGGCCCGCCACATCGAGGCCGAGCATTCGAAGCTGGTGGTGACCACCCAGGAAAAGACGGTCCGGCGGGGCAAGGTGCTGATCGACTGGAGCCAGAACACGGCGTCGAAAACGACGGTGTCGGTGTATTCGCTGCGGGCAGGGGAGCGCCCGGGCGTCTCCACCCCCCTGACGTGGGCAGAGGTGGACGAGGCAATGGAGTCCGGGGATCCCCAGAAGTTGCGCTTCACGCCGGAGGAGGTGCTCGAACGCCTCGATCATCACGGCGACCTCTTCGCCCCGGTGGCCGAGGGTGACCAGGCCCTGCCGGGCATCTGACGGTGGGCGCCGCCCCGGCGCCGCCCCGGCGCCTCAGAACTCCAGGGCGGTCAGCTCCGGATGCCAGCTCCTGGCGTCGTCGACGGCCCGCCGCCACTTGTCTCGATCCATGTTGCGGCCTGACGGTTCCACCACCACCCGGGGGGACCACGCCGCCGCGATGTCGATCTCGTCGGACCACATGCCCACGGCCAGGCCGGCCAGGTAGCCGGCGCCGAGTGTCGTGGCCTCCAGCTCGGCCGAGACCTCGATGGGGCGGTTGCAGGTGTCGGCCAGGGCCTGGACGAACACGGCGTTGGCGGTCATGCCGCCGTCGACGCGCAGAGCATCGACGCTGACCCCGGCGTCGGCCTCGGCCGCGTCGAGCAGGTCGGCGCCTTGATGGGCGACACCTTCGAGCACAGCGCGCACCAGTTGCCGTCGCCCGCTGCCCCGGGTCAGTCCGACCACCGTCGCCCGGGCGCCGAAGTCCCACGCCGGGGTGGCCAGGCCGAGAAAGGCGGGGACCACGACCACGCCCCCCGCGTCGTCACACTGTGCTGCGATCTCCTCGGATCGGGCCGCATCGGTCAGGACCCCGAGATCGTCCACCAGCCAGTCGACGGCGGATCCAGCGGTGAGCATGATGGCCTCGACCCCCCAGCTGAGCTTGCCGTGGCGCGACCAGGCGACGATGGGGAAGCACCCGTGGCGGCCCCGGTCGCCGATACCGGGCCGTTCCCCAGTGCACATGTCGAGCATGGCGCCCGTGCCGAAGGTGGCCTTGGCCAGTCCGGGCCGGGTGCAACCTTGACCGATGAGCGACGCCTGCTGGTCCCCGGCGATCCCACAGATGGGCGGCGACCCCTGAAGAACGGACGCTTCGGCCGCCGGCCCCGAGGAGTCCACGATGGTCGCCAACGCCGTCTCCGGTATTCCCAAGCGTTGGATCAGGTCCGTCTTCCACCGTCGCCGGGCCGGCTCGTACAGGCCGGTGACCGCGGCATTGGTCGGGTCGGTGACGTGAGCGGCGCCGCCGCTCAGACACCACGTGACCCAGGTGTCGACGGTGCCGATCCGGACAGCGGCGCCCCGGTCGGGGGCGTAGTTGTCGATGAGCCAGGCCGCCTTGGTCGCCGATTCGCTGGGGGAGAGGCGGATCCCCTCGTCCTGCAGCTCCAGGCAGGTGCCGGCGGTGCGGAGGTCCTGCCAACCGATCCCGGGGCCGAGCGCCTGGCCGGTGGTCGCGTCCCAGGCGATGACCGACGCTCGCTGGGCCGTGACCCCCACCCCGTCGACCGGTCCACCCCGCTCGAGGGCGGCCCGGGCGACATCGAGCACGGCGGCGGCCAGGGCGGCGGGGTCGAGCTCGACCAGGCCGGCGGCAGGGAGGGATGGCGGCAGGGCGCGGCGGGCGACGGTTTCGACCGTCCCGTCGGCGCGGACTATGGACCCCCGGACGCTGCTGGTACCCACATCGACAACCAGTATGCTGATGGTGCCCTCCCTCGAACGCCCCGAGCGTAGTAGCGGTGAGTGGGCGGCTCAGGGCCCGGCGACGGCCGCGGACGACGGCCACGGCGGGGGCCCGAAGGGCGAGACCAGGCCCAGCTTCCCCGGGTTGAGGATGCCCTCAGGGTCGAGGGCCGCCTTGATGCTGGCCAGCACCTCGAAACCGGTTCCCAGGGCCGTGGTCAGGTGCCGGGCCCGATTGAGGCCGATGCCGTGATGGTGGGAGAGCGACCCGCCCCGGACCAGGGTGGCGCCGATCACCGAGTCCCACGCCCTGCGGTAGTAGGCGTCGATCCCTCCCGGTGGCCACCCCGCGGCGTCATTCCCCTGGGCTACGCCTGCGAAGGTGAAGTACAGGCACGCCCCGTCGGTGTAGGCGTGCGACTGGTGGGCGGAGGCGGCGATCGTCGGTGGGAGGGCACGGAGGGCGGCGACGGCCTCGTCGTAGAGGTCCGGGAGGACACGCCACGGGGCGGCGATCTCGATCGTGTCGGCCACCACGCCGGCGGTGGCCAGGGACTCGAGGGAGGTCACCTCGTTGCGATGGGCCAGCCAGCGCTCCACCAGCGCCGGATCGGCGATCTGTCCCGAGGCGCACTCGTCGGCGACGACGGCCATGGTGGCGTCCACGATCCCCGGGTCGCCTTCGTCGAGAGCGGTCAGGACGCATCGGCCTTCGACATCGAAGCCGCGTCGGGACTCGGGGCGGTCGTAGAGGCGCAGCACCGCCGGCGTCGCCCCCCGGCGCACGATGCGCCGGCAGACCTCGAGACCGTCGGCGAACGTGTCGAAGCTGTAGGCGATCCGTCGTTCGGCCTGGGGCAGGGGGTGGGCCCGCAGGCGGGCCTGGGTGATGACGCCGAGCGTGCCCTCCGAGCCGACGAACACCTGGTTGAGGTCGGGACCGGTCGCCGAACGGGGACCTGCCCCCCCGGTCCTTATGAGATGGCCGTCGGCCAGGGCCACCTCCAGGCCGACCACCATGTCCTCGATCTTGCCGTAGCGAGTCGAGTACTGGCCGGCTGACCGGCACGCCAACCAGCCACCGACGGTGGACATGGCGATGGATTGGGGCCAGTGGCCCAGGGTCAGGCCGTAGCGTTGGCGCAGCTGCGCCTCGAGATGGTCGCCGAAGGTTCCGGCGGCCACGTCGACGAGGAGGCTGACATCGTCGACGGCCACAATGCCGTTGAGCCCGCACAGGTCGAGCGCCACCCCCCCGAAGACGGGGACGGCGCCCCCGCAGACTCCGCTGCGCCCGGCGACGGGGGTGACCGGGACCCTCTCCTCCCGGCACACGCCGAGCACGGCAGCCACCTCGGCGGCGGTTGCCGGTTGGGCCACGGCGGCCGGCAGCGCCGGTACCTCGCCGTGCACGGCCCAGGAGACAGCGAGCGGCCACCAGTCCCGGCCCGCACCCACCCGGGTGTCGTCGTCGGTGGTGACCGAGGCACACACCTGGCGCAGGCGGTCGATCACCGCAGGGTCGACGGCGACGCCGCCGCCGAGGTGGGAGGACACGGCCGATGGGGCCCGCCCGAGGTCGGCTACCGGGACCGGTCGGCCGGATCCGAGGGGAGGTGGTGGGGTGACGGCCGTCATGGGAACACCTCGCGTGGCTGGTTCGGTGGGGGATGCGACGACGACGATGCGGAGGCGGAGGCGGCGCCGAGGGCGGCGCGCCCAGCGTCAGCAGCAGCCAGCAGGGCCCTCACCTCGTCAGCTTGGCGTTCCCGGGACCACCCGAGCTCCGAGCCGACCAGGGCGGCTACATCCGGTGCCGCCGCCGCCGTGGCGTCGCGGTCCAGCAACAAGGCCCGGGTCCGGCGGGCCAGGACGTCGACGAGGGTGAGCGCCATCTCGTAGCGGGCCGCGAAGACGGCCTCGGCCCGCAGGTAGGGCAGGCCCGGAACCAGGGAGTCACCCAGCCCTGGATCGGAGTCGACCAGCGCCGCGATGGTGCGGGCCTCTGCCCCGTAGCGTCCGACCAGATGGGCGAGCGTGGTCTCCGAGAGGCCCAGCTCGACGGCGGCCCCAGGGTCGAGGAGGTCCGACCAGGCGTCGGAACCCCACAGCGGCAGTCGGCGCGTCGGCGAGTAGCCAAGGAGGCGCCGGCCGAGGCGGGCCGCCACCGCGTCGACGGTGTCGGCGGCCATCAGCCGGTAGGTCGTGAGCTTGCCGCCGGTGACGGTGACGACCCCCTCCGGCGAGGTGGTGACGCGATGGCGACGGGAGAGGTCCGCCGTACGGGCGCGGGGCTCGCCGGCGACGAGAGGCCGCAGTCCGGCCCACGATCCGGTGACGTCGGCCGGGGTCAGGTTGGCCGTTGTCCAGCGGTTGACGGCCCGGAGGAGATAGTCGATGTCAGCGGGGGTGGCCTGGGGATCGTCCAGGGACCCGTCGTAGGTGGTGTCAGTGGTCCCGATGTAGGTGAACCGGCCGGCACCGGCCCCCCCGTCCGCCCCCGAGGAGCCCGCCCCCGAGGAGCCCGCCCGGGAGGTGCCGGCCGCGTCCCAGGGCACGATGAACACCGACCGGTGATCGCCCGGCACGTTGAGGACGGCGGCGGTGTCACAGGGCAGGCGGTCGGCGCGGACGGTCACGTGGACTCCCTTGGCCGGCCGCAGGGTGGTCTCGGGGGTCGAGCCCCCCGGGAGACCGGCGACCTCCGCCGACCACACGCCGGTGGCGTTGACCACGACCTCGCCGCGGACCTCGGTACCGTCCGCCAGCCTGACGCCGCACACGCCGCTGGTGGCACCTTCCCGGAGGAGACCGGTGACGCGGGCCTGGGTGGCGATCGTTGCCCCATGGGCCAGTACCGCGGTACGGGCCAGGGCCAGGGTCAGGCGGGCGTCGTCGGTCTGGGCGTCCCAGTAGACGAAGCTGGCCACCAGTCGGTCGGTGCGCAGCTGGGGTATGTGGGCCAGGGCCTCGGCCGCGCTGATGCGGCGATGTCGGTGCCCGATGCGCAGCCCGCCGGTCAGATCATAGAGCCACAGGGCGGAGCTGTAGGCCTGGGCCACGCCTTTGGCCACGGTCCCGTCCTTGCCGAACAGGGGGATCAGGAACGGGAGGGGATGGACCAGGTAGGGGGCGTTGCGGATGAGTCGCTGACGTTCGGCCAGGGCCTCGTACACCAGCCGGTAATCGTGGGAGGACAGGTATCGCAGCCCGCCGTGGACCAGCTTCGACGACGCTGACGAGGTGCCGGAGGCCAGGTCGCCGGCCTCGACCAGGGCGGTCCGCAGCCCCCGAGCGGCGGCGTCGAGGGCGACGCCGGCACCGGTGATCCCCCCGCCGATGATCACCACGTCGAAGTGCCGCTCGGCCAGGCGCCGCAGCGCCTCGGCTCGGTCGAACGGCGTGGGGGCGGGCACGGCGCCACCGTATCGGCGGGACGAGGGGCCATTCACCAACAATCATTGGTAGCCGAGCATCCCTCTACCGCACCGCCCCGGAGCACGGGCGCGCCAGGAGAACCACGTGACCATCACCTACGACCCGTCTCACCCGGCCTACTACGACGAGACGGATCTTCGAGCCGAGATGACCCGGGTCTACGACCGGTGCCACGGGTGCCGGTTGTGCCTGTCGCTGTGCCCGTCATTCGACACCCTGTTCGACTTCATCGACGATCGTGACGGTGCCGTCGACGCCCTGACCAGGGCCCAACAGGACCAGGTGGTCGACGAGTGCTACCAGTGCCAGCTGTGCTACGTGAAGTGCCCCTACGTGCCTCCCCATGCGTGGGAGCTCGACTTCCCCCGCCTCATCCTGCGCGCCGAGGCGGTGCAGAACGCCAAGGACAGCAGCGTCCGGGGCAAGTTGACCACCCAGGCGCTGGGCCGCACCGACTGGGCCGGGAGGATCGGCACCGCCACCGCCCCGGTCACCAACGCCCTGCTGGCCACGCCCGGTTCGCTCGTCAGGCGGGTCATGGACACCGCCATCGGGGTGGCGTCGCAGCGCGTCCTGCCGCCATACGCCAGGACTCGGTTCTCGACCTGGTTCAAGCGTCGGGCCCAGGCTGGTCCCTCGGCGCTGGGCCGGCCCCAGCAGGCCCGGGCGTCCGTGTTCGCCACCTGCCTGGTCGAGTACCAGGATCCGGCCGTCGGCCATGACCTGGTCAAGGTCTATGAGCGCAACGGTGTCCGCTGCCAGTTGGCCGAGGGGGCCGGCTGTTGCGGCGCCCCATGGCTGCACAGTGGCGAGCTCGAACAGTTCAAGCGCCAGGCCGCCAGGAACGTGGGGGCTCTCGCGGCGTCGGTCCGCGCCGGCAACGACATCGTGGTGCCCCAGCCCACGTGCAGCTACGTGTTGAAGAGGGACTATCCCGACTATCTCAGGTCCGGCGACGCCCGGTTGGTGGGGGAGAACACCTACGACGCCTCCGAGTACCTGTGGAGGCTGCACCAGGGCAGCCTCCGCCGTGACCAGGAGACGTCCATCGACACCACCTTCGACGGCGACGTTCCCGCCACCACGGCCTACCACGTGCCGTGCCACCTCCAGGCCCAGAACATCGGACTGCGAAGCCGGGACCTGCTCGAGTTGACGGGCACCAAGGTGACGCCCATCGCCAAGTGCTCGGGCATCGACGGCATGTGGGGTCTGCGCTCCGACAACTACGAACTGGCCCGCAAGGTCGCCGCACCCCTCGAGGCCGCCATCGACAAGGCGGACGCCGAGGTCGTGGTCGGTGACTGTCACCTGGCCAACGGGGCCATCTTTCAGGGCACCGGTCGCCGTCCCCAGCACCCCTTGCAGCAGTTGGCCCGGGCCTACGGCATCGATGCGGAACCCGACGGAAGACGCTGACCTGAACGTGGGGGACGCGACGGACGTGAGGGAAGGCGCCGGCGGGCCGTCCCGGGCTCGCCACCTGCCGCCGCCCCGGGATTTCAGGTCTCTGGGCTAGACACCCCGCTGCCGGTTCGCGACAATGGCCCGCCCGAAGCTGCTGGCTGGCGCGCCGCTCGAGGTGGCGCCGGGAGGGGTAGCGACGAGAACGATGACCGGAACGACCGAGGATTTTGCTGTGGAGTCGAAGCCAATGTTGATCTGGAGGCAGAGGGCGGCCTGCCGCGGGGCCGACCCGGACATCTTCTATCCGGTTACCGACCAGGATGCCGAGGACGCCAAGTCGATCTGTGATGGCTGTGACGTCCGTCACCTCTGCTTGGAATGGGCCCTCTCCAACCGGGAGCATGATGGCGTGTGGGGTGGCGCCACCGAACGGGAGCGTCGTCGCATCGTGCGCCAGCGCCGCCGGTCGGCCTGAGCGCGCCCGCCCATGGCCGACGCCGCAGGGCCCCGCCGGGCGGCTCCCCTCTTCGAGACGATGGGATCGTGGCCCGGCGTCCTCGGGCGCCTGGCCCGGCGCCAGGACCTGGAGGCCGACGAGGCGGCCGCGGCCTTGGCGGAGATCCTGGGCGGCGACGCCACCCCGGCGCAGATCGCCGCGTTTGTGTTCGGGTTGCGCTGCAAGGGCGAGACCGTCGAGGAGATGACCGGCCTGGTGCGGGCCATGCTCGCCGCCGCCGAGACCGTCGTCGTCGAGCCGATGCTGGCGGATCGCCTGGTCGACACGTGCGGCACCGGAGGTGATCGCAGTGGCACCATCAACGTGTCGACCATTGCCGCCCTGGTCCTGGCCGGCGCCGGTGTCCCGGTGTGCAAGCACGGGGGGCGGGCCTCGTCGTCCCGGGCCGGTTCGGCCGATGTGCTCGAGACGCTGGGGGTCGCCATCGACCTGGGCCCGGCGGGGGTCCGCCGCTGCATCGAAGAGGTCGGCATCGGCTTCTGCTTCGCCCCCCGCTACCACCCGGCCATGCGCCATGCCATCCCCATCCGGAGCGAGCTGGGCGTGGCCACCGCCTTCAACTTCCTCGGACCGCTGGCCAACCCGGCCCGCCTCGGGCGCCAGGTCGTCGGTGTCGGCGACTGGACCATGGCCACCAAGGTCTGCGGGGTGCTGGCGGCCAACGGAGCCCGCCACGTCCTGGTCGTGTACGGATCGGATGGCCTCGACGAGCTGACCACGACAGGCCCGTCCACGGTCGTGGAATGGGTCGCCGATCCGGGTCAGCCACCATCCGGCCTGGCCGCCGGCGCCGGCCCGGTCGGCCGGACGACGACGTCGGTGGTCGACCCTGCCGCGCTGGGCTTGGCCCCGGCCCGCCTCGCGGATCTGGTGGGCGGCGACACCGAGACCAACGCCCGCATGGCTCGTGCCATTCTCGACGGCGACCACGGACCGCAGCGGGACATCGTCGTGCTCAATGCCGCCGCGGGCCTGGTCGCCGGGGGAGTGGCCAACAATCTGGCCGAGGGGCTGGTCATCGCCGGTGCGGTCATCGACGACGGCCGGGCCCTCGACGCCCTGCAGGGCCTGGTGACGGTGTCCAACGCGGTCACCGACAACCGCTGAGGGCCGGCCAACCGCTGAGTCCCTGACGCCGGCGGTCCCTCAGGCCGGTGGTCGATCGACGCGCAGCTCGGCCATGGCCTGTTCCATGGCGTCGAGGCGCATCTCCAGGCTGGGCTCGGCCAGGGCGGCGGGCTGCAGCGACCGCTGGTGCTCTCTCCACACCGAGTCGAGGCGGCCCACCCGCTGGGCGGCGGCCTCGACCGCCCGGACCTGAGCCGTGAGCTCTTGGAGGGTGTGCCGGCGGTAGCCGCCGGAGAGGCGGTCGGCCGCCACCACCCTGGCGTCGAGGGCGACGGCCCGGTCCACGACCTCGGCGCCGACGCGTGTCAGCGGGGACGACGGCTGCTGGCGGCGGACGGGGTGCAACGACCGGACCGGGGTGCCGACGGCGGCGGTGACGGTGCGGCAGGCCCGGCGCAGGCGGCGGTGCAGTTGCGCGGGGCGCCCGGGATGCACCGTCCACCACAGCGGTGCCATGGTCGGACGGGCCGGCACCAGGCGGCAGCTGCGCCGCAGGCGGCGGTAGACCAGCCCGAGTACGAGCGCAACAACGCCGGCGCCGATCGCCACGATCGTGATGACGACCTCGGCAAACGTGAGCACGCCCCCAGTCTACGGATCTCCCGAAGTGGCCGTCAGTGGCTAGGGACCGTCGGCTCCCAGATCCCAGATGCTCTCGAGGTCATGGCGGCTGTAGGCCTGGAAGGCGATCAGGGTCTTGGTGTCGCGGATGCCGGCCAGGCTGGAGATCTCCCGGGTGACGACCTCGGCCAGGTCGTCATGGCGGCGGACCCGGACGATGGCCACCAGGTCGGCGAAGCCGGAGACCGAGTAAACCTCGGCCACCCCCTCGAGATCGGCGAGCTCGCTACCAAGATCGGCGACCCGCCCCGGATCGGCGTCGATCAGCACGAAAGCGTGGACCATCCGCTCAGAGTAGCGGTGGGACCTGCCGGTACCATCCGATGATGTGCAGGATCCGGGCTCGGTTGTGAGGGGCGAGTGGTGAGCCTCAACGGCGACGGGGCGACGAGCATCCTGAGGCCCGCTCTGGAGCTGGCCCTGGGCGTGGCCCGCATGGGGCTGACGGAGACACCGCCGGTCCCTCCTCCGGGAGCGATCAGGCCTCTCCTCCGCTTCGCCAAGCTCTCCGAGCGGGCATTGGCCACCTTGCGCGACACAGTCGAGGACGATGGGGAATTTCGCAGCCGGGTGGCGGAGCAGGCCGACCAGGCGGTCATCGGGCGGCTGCCGTACCTGTGGCTGACCCGTCCGGAGGGCTGGGCCGAGGTACTGGAAGCGGCCGAGCGGGCCCGGTCGGCGGCCGCCGAAGAGGCAGCTGAGAAGCGGGCCGAGCGTGGCGCCAGGCGGCGGCTGGCGTCGGTCGAGGCGGCCCTGGCCCGTGCGGAGGATGACGCCCGGGAGGCGAAGGACCTGGCCGCTACGGCCGGCGACCAACTCTCCGCCCAGCGGTCGGCCCGCCGCCGGGCGGAAGAGGAGGCCCGGGATCTGCGCCAGGCCCTCGAGGTCACGGCAGGGACGGTCTCCCAGCTCGAGGCGTCGTTGGACCAGGCCACCACCGCCCGCCGCGGTCTGGAGGCCCTGGTCGACGACGCTCATCACCGCATCGACGAGCTGTTGGCCGAGCGGGACCAGGCGGTGGCCCGGGCCGAACGGGCCGAGGCCACCGCCGAGGGTGCCCCCACCAACTTGGGCGGTCGTGAGAACCGCCGCAGCGAGGTGCGCACCTTGTTCGGCAAGGCGATGGACGAAGCGGCCGGCGCCGCCCGTCTGATGGGCGAGGCGCTGGCCGCCGCCGCCGGCGCCCTGGATCAGGCCGACGGCGATGGGGTGGACCTCCCGCGGGTGGACGAGCCGGGGCCGGGGCTGGGCACCGAGAGGGCGATCGGTGAAGCCGGCGGCGGCAGCTGGGCCCCGGCTGCCGCCGCCGGCCCTACCGTCCCTCGCCGTCGCCCTCTCCTCCTGCCTCCGGCGGTCTTCGACGACTCCGCCGAGGCGGCCGCCTTTCTCACCGGGACCGAGGGAGTGGTCCTGGTCGTCGATGGCTACAACGTGTCCCTGGCGGGATGGCCGGGGGAGGAGCTTGCCGCCCAGCGTCTCTACCTCGTCAATCGCCTGGCCACCCTGGCGGCTCGCCGGACGGCGACGGTGTGGGTGATCTTCGACGGAGCCGAGGAGCACCCGTTGCCGCCACCACGGGGGGCAGCCCGCGACGCCGTCCGGGTGGCGTTCTCGCCGTCTGGTGTCGACGCCGACGAAGTGATCATCGACATGGTCGACGATCTCCCCGTCGAAACCCCGGTCGTGGTGGCGACCAGCGACCGGCGCGTCGCCGACGAAGCCCGCCGGAGGGGCGCCAACGTGATCTCCACCCCGCAGATCCTCGAGCTCATCGGCCGGTCCGGGCGCGGCTGAGAGGACCCACCGTCAGGGGCCCCACGCCCTCGATGTCACACCCCCCGGTCACGCTGGTGCCATGACGACGATGACGATCAGTTGCAACGACTGCATGATGCAGGACACGCCGGCGTGCGACGGGTGCGTGGTCAATTTCATCTGTGATCGCGAACCAGGTGACGCGGTCGTGATCGATGTGGCCGAAGCCCGGGCCGTGCGCCTGCTCGGACGATCGGGCTTGGTCCCCCCTCTGCGCCACCAACCCCGGGTGGGTTGCGCCTGAAGGCCTTCCGAAGGCCTTTTGCCGTCCTTGATCGGCGAGGACCGGTTTGGCCGATGAGTCGGAACTGCTACGTTGCCCTCCCAGGTCCGAGAGCCGGGCCAATCGCGCCGGGGGCGCTCGTGAGAGAGCTGCATCTTGTTGGCCTCACTGCCGACCGCGATGGACTGATTCTCGCGGCCCGCAAGGGCGGAAAGTCCGGCGGTTTCAAGATCGTGCTGGACGAGGACGTGCTCGATCACATCGAAGAACTGCGCGCTGAGCTCGGCTTGTCGCCGCCCGGTGCTCGTCGCCATGGTTCCGCTCCTCGCCGGGTCCGAAGCTCCCTCAGCCCCCGGGAGATCCAGGCTCGACTCCGAGTCGGTTCTACGGTGGAAGAGGTCGCCGACGAGGCCGGTGTCGATGCCTCTTGGGTGGAGCGCTTCGCTGTTCCCGTGCTCGCCGAGCAGAACGACGCCATCGACCGGGCGACGCGCCTGACGCTCACCACCGCCCGGCGGGGAACGTCGGACCGGCCCCTGGTCGACGCCGTGGCCCTCAATCTGGCGGACCGCGGTGTCCGCCTCCCCGAGAGCGCGGCGGACGCGGGATGGTCGGCATACCACCGTCACGGATCGCAGTGGAATGTGCGCTTCACCTTCCGGCACCGGGGCCGCGAGACGCGGGCCGAGTGGCGGGCCGATCTGGTCGAGGGCACCCTCGTCTGTGAGAACCGGCTGGCTGCCGACCTCGGCTTCACGGGTCCGGGGGGCTCTCATCCGGTTCGGCCCGACGCCGGCGAGCAAGCCGATGAGCTGGCTTCGTCGCGGGCGGTCAGCGCCGCCCGCCAGGTATCCACCACCGGCCTGTCCCGCCGAGCGCCGGCGGCCCCCGGCGCGCCACCAAGAGCGCCGGCCGCCCCATCGGCCGAGGCAACGCCGGCCCGGGCCACCACGGCCCGGGCGACGAAATCTCAGGTTAGGTCGGCCAAGGCTACGAAGGCCAACGTCGGGGCGGCCAGGGCCCGGCCGGCCAAGGCCCGCGCCGCCAAGGCCCCATCCTCTCGGACTCCGGCGTCGCCCAGGCGTTCGGTCCCCCCACAACGCCCGGCGAAAGCCGCCCAGAAGGTGGCAGCGGCCAAGGCCGAGGGGCGGGAGCGAGAGCTCCGGCACAAGGCGGCGTTGGCGGAGAAGGCGGCCGCCAAGAGGGTTGCCGCCCGGGCCCGGGCTGAGGCCAAGAAGGTCGCGGACCAGGAGCGGGTGGCCCGGCGCAAGGCGGCCCAGGTCGAGAAGACGGCAGCCAAGAAGCAGGCCCAGCAGCAGACAGTGGCGGCCAAGAGGGCCGCCACTCGGGAGAAGGCGGCGGCCAAGAAGGAGGCCCAGCTGCAGGCGGTGGCGGCCAAGAAGGCGGCCGCTCGGGAGAAGGCGGCCACCAAGCGCGCCGAGGCCAAAGCCCGGGCCGCGGCCAAGAAGGTCGCCGGCCGGGAGCAGGCCGCGGCCAAGAAGGTCGCCGACCGGGAGCAGGCCGTGGCCAAGAAGGCCGCCGACCGGGAGCAGGCCGTGGCCAAGAATGCCGCCGGTCGCGAACGGATGGCAGCCAAGAAGGTCGCCGACCGGGAGCAGGCTGCGGGCAGGAAGAGCACCGTCGTCCGGCGTCAAGCGGCTTCGCGGCGTGGCGCCGCCCTGAAAGGCGGGGCGGGTCG
Source organism: Acidimicrobiales bacterium (assembly GCA_051000755.1). Classification (GTDB taxonomy): domain Bacteria; phylum Actinomycetota; class Acidimicrobiia; order Acidimicrobiales; family Palsa-688; genus JALZAH01. The sequence continues at coordinate 26,458 of JBPCNZ010000032.1, forward strand.
GGCGCCGGTCAAGCGGGCAGCCAAGAAGGCAGCCGCCCCGTCGCCGCCGCCTGCCGATGGACCGGTCACGACCGCCGGCCCCGACGACGCGGCCGGGCCGCCGCCCGTCGCCCAGCCGGCCGCCCCGCCGGCCGCCCCGCCCGTTCCTCCGTCCGGCGGCCCGTCGACCCCACCGGGTCCATCGGCTCCCACGGCGCCCTCTCCGGGCCTGTACCGCTCCCTGGCCACCCGCCCCCCGCCGGCCAGCGCGTCACCCGGGTCCGTGCCCACCCCTGTTCGTTCTGCGGCCCCCCCGGCACCCGTTCCCCAACCGACCAGGCCGGCGGCACCCCCCACGCCGCGCCCATCCCCTCCGCCCCAGGCGGGCCCCTCGCCTGACATGGCGGCAACCCCCGGGCCGACCGCCTCCGCCGAACCCGAGTCGGCGCCCCGCGACTCCCGCCGCCCGGCGCCGGTAGCACCACCGTCGGGACCGGTGCCGCCTGGGCCACCGGGACCGCCACCGCCCGGGTGGGTCCCTGTCCGTGCGGCCGGGCCCCCTCCCGGATGGGTGCCGTCCCCGCCTCGGGCCTCGGGCGGTCCGCCACCAGGGTGGGTGCCGCCGCAGAGCTCGGGACCTCCCGCTCCGGTCAGTGCTGGACCGTCGTCGGCCCCGCCGGGCACCGTGCCGGCCCGTCCACCGTCGGCCGCGACCGCTGCGCCGGCGCCAACCCCAGCGTCGCCGGCCGCCCCCGCGACGCCGTCCCCGCCGGCTCCCGCCTCCCCGCCTATTGC
>JBPCNZ010000033.1:0-20792 GCA_051000755.1 Acidimicrobiales bacterium
GGGACTGTCGCATAAACGGTGTAACCGGTTCTCGTGATTGAGGTGAACTTCGGTTACTTCGTTGAAGAGATTATACGCCCGGGGAAGGCAATGGTAAAGGCATTCAAGGCTTCTTTCCAGCGGTTCGACCAGCGTTGCCGGCCGACGCCGGTCGGGTCCAGGCTCATGAGCGCCATGTACACGCACTTGAGGGCCGCGGTCTCGGTCGGGAAGTGCCCCCGGGCCTTGACCGCCTTGCGGATCCGGGCGTTCACGCTCTCGATCGCGTTGGTGGTGTAGATCACCTGGCGGACCGCCGGCGCGAACGACAAGAACGGCACGAACTCCGCCCACGAGCTCTCCCACAGCTTGATGATCGCCGGGTACTTGGCCTCCCAGGTGCCGGCGAAGTCGGCCAGGCGCTCCAACGCGGCGGCCTCGGTCGGGGCGGTGTAGATCGGCTTGAGGTCCCGGGCGATCGCCGACCAGTCCCGGCGGCTGGCGTAGCGGAAGCTCGCCCTGATCAGATGAACGACACAATTTTGCACGATGGTCTGGGGCCACACCGAGCTCACCGCGTCGGGCAGGCCGGTGAGACCGTCACAGACCAGGATGCAGCAGTCCGCCACACCGCGGTTCTTGATCTCGGTGAGCGCGTGCGCCCAGTACTTGGCGCCCTCGCCGCCTTCCCCGGCCCACAGGCCCAAGATGTCGCGCTCGCCGTCGACGGTGACACCGATGGCCACATAGATCGGCCGGTTGGCCACCTGGCCCTCGCGGATCTTGACCACGATGGCGTCCACGAAGATCACCGGGTACACCCGATCGAGCGGACGGTTCTGCCAGGCGGTCATGCCCTCCATGACCCGGTCGGTGATCCGGGTGATCGTCTCCTTCGACACCTGGGCCCCGTAGATCTCCGCCAGATGAGCGGAGATCTCCCCATGCGTGAGGCCCTTGGCCGACAGCGAGCACACCAGCTGGTCGACCCCGCCCAGGCGGCGGCGGCGTTTCGGCACGATCTGCGGCGCGAAGCTGGCGTCGCGGTCGCGGGGCACCTCCAGCTCGACAGGGCCGATGTCGGTGATCACCGTCTTGGTGCGGGTGCCGTTGCGGCTATTGCCCGAGTGGTGCCCGGCGGGGTCGTGTGCCTCGTAGCCGAGATGCTCGGACATCTCCGCCTCCAACGCGGTCTCCAGCACCGTCTTGGTCAGCCCCTGAAGCAGGCCCCCGGGGCCGACCAGGCTCACGCCCTCGGCGTCGGCCCGGGCCATCAGCACCGCCGCCAGATCGTCGGTGGCGATCTTGGTCGCCAACGCCTGACCCGGCGCGGTCTCCATCTTCGTCGTCGAAGGTTCCATGGTGTCAGTCACTGCACTTCCTTTCCGCCGGGGCTGGCCCGGCTACTGTAGGAGAGCAGTTACACCGTTGTAGTTACAGACCCTCGACTCCAAGGCCCAAGCCGAGCAAGTCCGATCCGTGGCGGTTGAGCGACTCGGGCCGGCCCTTGGTCAACTCTCGGCGTCGATCATGGTTGACCTCGACGATGCGTTGCGACTCCATCTCGACCTGTAGTCAGGTGCCGCTCGTCGATCCGGTTACGGGATCCCGTCTCGTCGGGTACGCCGCGGCGCGTGTCGCTGCTCGGTCCGTTTCAGCATGTTCGGCGCAGGCGGTAGGCCAGGCCGAGGCTTTGCGGCGTAGTTGACAGATAGTTGCCAAGCGTGGAAACTATCTGTATGGATGAAACGACGTTCACCGCCAGCGTGTACTACGAGGATCCGAAGTCGGCGCTGGCCTGGCTGGTCGACGCCTTCGGCTTTGAGATCACCATGGCGATCGACGGACCGCCGGAGTCTCCGGAGATGTGCCACTACGAGATGGCTCTCGAAGGCAACGGGCGGGTGATGGTCGGCGGACAGTGGACGCCGGCGATCCGCAGCCCGCGCGGATTGGACGGCGCCAACACCCAGAGCCTGCAGGTGCAGCTCGCCGCCGGCCTCGACGCGCACTGCGCCCGTGCCCGCGCTGCAGGAGCAAGCATCGCCCGGGAGCCTGCAGACGAGTTCTACGGTGACCGGACCTACCGCGCCATCGACATCGAAGGCCACCTGTGGACCTTCGCCCAGCACATGCGCGACGTGAGCCGGGCCGAGGCCGAAGCCTCACTCGGTCAACCGATCACCTCCGCCACCTGGGCGTGACCGCCGCCACCGACGCGGCCCCCGTTGATGCCGCCCTGGCCGCGCTGGCCGACCCGCTGCGTCGCCACACCGTCGAGCTTCTGGCGCTACGCCCGCACCGCGCCGGGGAACTCGCCGGTGCGCTAGGCGTGACCCCGCCCACGATGAGCAAACACCTGCGGACTCTGCGCCAAGCCGGCCTGGTCACCGACTCCCCGCCCTCCTTCGACACCCGAGTCCGCGTCTACCAGCTGCGCCAAGAACCGTTCAGCGATCTGCGCCGATGGCTCGAACGCACCGAGCGAGGCTGGGCCGAACAACTCGAGGCGTTCAGCGCCTATGTCCGCGAGCACCATGAGCCCTGACCGGTCCCGGGTCCTCGTGGCCGTACGAGTCCCCTGCGGGCCGGCCGAGGCCTTCGCCCGCTTCACCACCGAGATTGGCCAGTGGTGGCAGCCCAACCCGCTCTTCCAGTTCAGCGACGGGCGCAACGGCACCCTGGCCTTTGAGGCCGGCGAGGGCGGCCGGCTGATCGAGGCCTACGACGACGGCACCGCTTTCGAGATTGGCGTCATCAGCACCTGGGCGCCTCCCCACCGACTCGTGCTCTCCTGGCGCCACGCCAGCTTCCCTCCCGGGCGCAGCACCGAGTTGCACGTCACCTTCGAACCAACCGAACCCGGACAGACCCGCGTCACCATCGAGCACTACGGCTGGGATGCTTTCCCCGCCGACCACGCGGCCCGACACCACATCCCCCTGGCAACCTTCCAACTCCGCTTCGCCGAATGGTGGCGCAGCCTCCTCCGGACAGCCTTCCCGCCGCGGTAGCAGCCTCCCGGGACCACCCCCGCCCACCAGGGTCACCTCGACGGTGAAAGGGTCGCTGGAGTCCCACGGCTTGTCGCCGGTGTCATCGCAGCCAAGGAGGTCCGCCGTGGTCGAGCCGGTCAGGTCGTGGCGTCGGAGTCCACGATGTCGTACATACCGTCCACGTCCCAAGTGCCGTACGGGGTGGTGAGCTGGTCGCCGGGGCCGAGCGTCATCCAGAGCAGCTCCCGGTAGCTGTCCCAGTGGGCGACTTCAATGCGCCGGATGTCAGGCTCCACGATCAGGTAATCGCCGATCGACGGGAGGGTGCCGTACTGACGAAGTTTCTCCCGGCGGTCCTGGCTCCGGGTGGACGGGGAGAGGACCTCGACCACGAGGGTGGCGTCAGCCTCGTACTGTACGGCGGCGGCTTTGCCGCAGACGACCAGCACGTCTGGGTAGTACACATCGCCAGAGGCGACCCGGAGCTTGCGGTCGGCCCGGAAGGTGCGGCAGCCGTTGGTCCGAGCGGCGGGGGTAAGCAGGGCGGCGAGGTGGCCGGCCATGAGGCTGTGCCGCTCGGTGCCGCCGGACATGGCGTAGGTCCGGCCGCCGACGAGCTCGTGTCGCTCCGACTGGCGCTCCTCCCAAGCGAGGAACTCGGCCAGGTTTAAGGCCGTTACTGCTTGCTCACTCACACCCTCAGCCTACGCCGGGGCGAGACCCTGGCGGACCGTGGCAGCATGGGCCCGTGCCACGCACGACGTTGGTAACAGGCGTCAGCCGGCGTCGAGGGATCGGGTTCGCGGTCGCCCGGCGGTTGCTCCGCGAGGACGGGGGGCAGGTCTTTGTCCACTCGTTCGCGCCGTATGACACCACCGAGCCGTGGGGCGCGGACCCGGGCGGGATGGCCGGCGTGCTCGCTGGCCTTGGCGGCGAGGGTGACCGGCTGGCGCACCTGGAGGCCGACCTCGCTGATCCTGATACGCCTCGCCAACTGGTGGCAGCCGCCGTCGACCGGTTCGGCCCGCTCGACGGCCTGGTGGCCAATCACGCCCGATCCCAGCTGGGGGCCCTCCAGGAACTGGATGCCGGGACGCTCGATATGACCTGGGCGGTGAACGTGCGGGCATCGTTGCTGCTGGTGCAGGCGTTCGCCGAGCAGTACCGGCCCCGACCGGCTGGCGGGCGCGTGGTGCTGTTCACCTCGGGCCAGCACCTGGGGCCTGCGCCGTCGGAGATTCCCTATGCCGCCACGAAGGGGGCCCTGCAGCAGATCACCCGTACGCTCGCCGACGCGCTGGCCGAGCGAGACATCACCGTCAATTGCCTTAACCCCGGGCCCACCGACACCGGCTGGGCGACCTCCAACCAAGAAGAGTTCGTCGCACGTCACATGCCTCGCGGCCGCTGGAACAGTCCCGACGAGGCAGCCGACGTGGTCGCCCTCCTCCTCGCTCCCGAGGCCGCCACGATCACGGGGCAGGTCGTCGACGCCGAAGGCGGCTTCCGCCGCTTCACTCCCTGAGAGGCCAGCTGATCATCCCCGCCATGCCCCTGCGCCCGAAGTTCCAGAGGTTGCTCGACCAATGACGAAGCCCCGGGTCTACGGCCACGCTGACTCTGGCCGTCCCATCACCGATGCCGAGATCGAAGCCCTCGCCGCAGAAGCCGAAGCCGGCTACGACGTGGACGAGCTGCTTGCCCGCCGTGGAAAGCGGGGCCGTCCCTCCCTGGGCTCTGCGCCGGCGAGGGTCGAGTCGGTCCGGCTCGACCCTGAGCTGCGAGAGAAGCTAGCCGAACGTTCGCAGACCACCGGGACGACGACCTCGGAGGTCATCCGAGAAGCCCTTCGGCAGTTCCTGCAGGCACGCTGACCCAGCTTCATCTCGGACCACCAATGCGAAGAACGCCGTGTCGGCGAGCCAGAGGTACTCGGCCGGGCTGATGTGCCTGTCACCGGTCGCGGGCGCCTCGTCACAGAGGGTCGAGATTCCTGACAGATCGCGATGAGTCTGGTCCTGCGGCAAAGTCGGACCCATCGACCGACCACACCACAGAGGGAGCAGCAGCAGTGACGCAGATGGTCCGAGTGCAGAACTTCATGGTTTCCAGCGACGGCTACGGCGCCGGTGAGGGACAGAGCCTCGAACGCCCCTTTGGCCACGCCGACCCCGCAGGCCTCTTCGCCTGGGCCGGCGCAACCGCGAGCTGGCCCAACCGCACCGACCCAGGGGGCAGCCGCGGCCTGGACGACTACCTGACCCGAGACTTCCCCCGCAACATTGGCGCCGAGATCATGGGCCGCAACAAGTTCGGCCCGCAACGCGGACCCTGGACCGACCACGACTGGCAAGGCTGGTGGGGTCAGGAGCCGCCGTTCCACACTCCGGTCTTCGTCATGACCCACCACGAGCGGCCCTCCTTCTCCCTGTCCGACACGACCTTCCACTTCCTCTCCGGCGACCCCGCCACGGTGCTGCAGCGAGCGCGAGAGGCCGCCGACGGCAAGGATGTCCGACTGGGCGGTGGCGCCAGCACCATCCGGCAGTTCCTCGATGCCGACCTCGTCGATACCCTGCACGTCGCCGTTGCCCCCGTGACGCTCGGCGCCGGGTCCCGGCTGTAGAACTCGCCCGGAGAGCTCCTCGACAGGTACCACTGTGACGTCGTGGCCAGCCCCAGCGGCGATGTGGTCCACCACCTGTTCTGGCGACGTTGACACAGCCGCCGGGCGCCCGTTTGAGGATTGTCAGCGTCTCGGTGTCGTCCGGAGGACCGTGACCAGGTGCCGAACCTCTATCTGGGCATCGGCGAACTGCTCGTGACCTGTGCCGGGCTGCGTCAAGGTCGGTGAAGCCATGGCCGACACGTGATTGAACCTGGGCAAGACAGCACTCGTCCGACGGCAGGAGCACCACGTAGTGGATCCCGATAGACCGGTGGCGGCCGTGAAGATCGCCTGGAACTGCGGACCGACGACGCCGTCATAGACGACGGTGCGGGCGCCGCGGACCAACCGCCCTGCCGCGGTGGGGGCTGCTTCGATCACGATCTCGTTCTGGTGGTATGCGTCGGAAGGCCAAGGCGGGGTGTAGCCACGGTTGACGAACGCAAAGCAGTCGTCGCCGGCCACAAGCCTTCTCAGCCCGTCCTGGCGGCGAGAGCGCTAACCAACGTCGTCTTGCCTCCCCCGGGAGGCCCCGTCACCACGATGGGATCGGCGATGAGGTCATCCTGTCCCGCCGGCCGGTCATTCATGCCGAAAGCGTGGACGGGCGCAAGACCCGCCCGCAACGGTGAGGTAACCTGCCTCGGCGCTCACATGGCTAGAATAATGGCTATGACGACGTTGCCGCTTGCCACTGTTCGGGATCGGTTGTCCGCCCTTGTCGAGGATGTGACCCAGACCCACGACACGCTGACCATCACCCGCAACGGCATTCCCGCCGCCGTGGTCATCTCCGTCGATGATTACGAGTCCATCATGGAGACCCTCGCACTACTCAACGACCCGACCGATCAGCAGCGCCTCGCGGAGGCGCAAGAGGCGGTAGCGGCCGGAGATGTGACCCCGGGTGAGGACATCGCCCGGCTCGTGGCCGAGCGAGTACGGGGCGCCACCGGCGCAACGTGAGGTATGGCATCGAGCTTGCCCGACCTGCGCGCCGTACCCTCACCGATGAGCTGCCCGTGAAGGTCGCCGCCGCGGCCTGGGAACTCATCGACGGGGCACTACGCGACAACCCCCAGCCGCTCGGCAAGCCGCTGCGCGCTCCCTATGCCGGCCACCGGGTCGCCCGACGAAGCAGCTACCGCGTCCGCTATCGCATCGATGAGGACCGCCACCTCGTAACGGTGCTCGACATCCGCGGCCGCGCCGACGCCTACCGCACATAGCGCCATCCAGCTGGCCGTCAGTGCATCTGGCGGGAGCCTCAGGTGCCAGCAGCAACTCGGCGCGGGCCCGGCACATGGCGGCGTCGATGCTGCGGCCGGACAGGCGGCCTGCGTCTTCAAGTCGAGCCAGCCGGGCCTTGAGCTCTCCAGGGCGGATGAATGAGGCCGGGGAAACGGGCGCATGGCGCAGACCTTTCCCATTGTGGCGTTGCGCCCTCTGGTCCTCCCTGCAGGGGCCGGTCCTCCCCGATGGACTAGTTCGTCCGAGTAGCGAGAAATAACCCTTCTGGGCCATAGCCGCTGGACCAGCCTCTTAAGTACCGTTTTAGTCGTTGCGCATAACCTTGCGCGCCGTTGCCGATCGAGGGGTGCCATGGCGGGCACGGATCCAGAGCAAGCCCAGCCGGCGGCCTCAAGGCGCCAACTGATGATCTCTGAGCGGGTGGAACTCATTGCCCTGCGACGGCTGGCACTTGTCAATGCCCAGATCATCGCCGCTCACACCTTCGCCGACACGGTCAAAGCGGTGGTCGACGGGGCGGCTCACCTGTTGGGCTCCAAGGTTGTCGCCCTCAGCCTTCGAACCGAATCCGGAGACTTCCGTGTCCGCGTCGTGGCTGGACCCGCCGGCCGGGCTGCATCTTGGCCCGAGACGGCCATCGCCGCCGAGGACATGCGCCAGATCCTCCACTCCGCCACCGCATATGGAAACCTGCGCACGGTGGAGGGCGGCGAGGCAGTCGACAGCTGCTTCGCCCGGTGGTTCGACGACAGAACGATCACGGGCCACGATCCCGCCACCCAGCCTGAGGCCTGGCTGCTGGCTCCCCTCTACGCCTCGTCGGGAGAGATGGATGGAGTGATATTGATGAGCCTGGCCCTCAAGGGGAAAGGACCGGCGCCTGCCTTGGCCACACTGCTCGAGGCCTTCGCTACCCAGGCCGCCGGCTCCATCGAGAACGTCCGGCTCGCCGAAGACCTCGCCGCTGAACGGGAACGGCTCCGCCTCGAACACTCCCGCCTCGAGGCCAGCGAAACCGCCTTTCGTATCGCGTTCACCGGCTCGCCCGCGGCCATGGCCACCGTCAGCCTCGACCCGGCCGACCGGGGCCGGTTCCTCCAAGTCAACGATGCTCTTTGCCGCGTTGTCGGCTACCAGCCCGCCGAACTCCTCGGCGCCCGCTGGCAGGACCTGGTCGTGGCCGAAGACCTCCACCCCGTCGACACCACCATCGCAGACTTCGCCGCCGGGCGCAGGCCCGACGTGAGGACCGAGCGACAAGTAAAGCGCCGGGACGGGACTGTCATCTGGGTGGCCGTCACTGCCACACGGGTCGACGCCGACGGTCTCGCAGTGCCGTTCCTGCTCGCCCATGCCGAAGACATCACGGAGCGCAGGCGACGGGACACAACCTTGCAGCGCCACGCGACACTCGACCAACTTACCGGCCTGCCCAACCGCCGCGTAGGTCTCGAATGCCTCGATGCTGCCACCGCTCGGGCCCGGGCCGGGACGCAAGGGGCAATCCTCTACTGTGACCTCGACAACTTCAAGCGCATCAATGACACCCACGGCCACACTGCCGGGGATCTTGCCCTCCAAGAGGCCGCCCACCGCCTTCGGGCCCAGGTGCGTGATGACGACATCGTGGCTCGCCTCGGCGGCGACGAGTTCCTGATCATCGCCGAGGGCTTGCTCCCCCACGGCTCCGAGCAGCTCGCCGACCGAATCCGCCAGGCCATGCGACGCCAACTCGCCACGATCCCGGTCGTCCTACCCATCAGTGTCGGCGTCGCCCTCTTCGACGCAACCTCAAACGATTCCGCTCTACTCCTCCACCAAGCCGACCAAGCCATGTACGCCGACAAGCGCCACACTTCCCCATAGATGGGCAACCAGGGGAGCCTGTGGGTGTGGGGCCTCGGTTACTCCGCATCTGGCCGGACGACCTGGCCGCCGTCGTCTGTTTGGGAAGGACAGCTCCAAACGCAGGCGTGTACGCCGTGACATCGGGAGTGATGGGCAGGCCAGCTCGACGGAACTCGAGCTAACTCGCTTATCCTCGAGTAACCTCGACTATCAGCGACGTATGGCCAGGTGCTCATTCGCCGGCCCGAAGGATGGTGAATCGTTGGACGCTGTGCGCCCGTTGGCAGTGGTCACACCAACGCTTGACGGCGATGTGCTCGCCGTGTTCGCCCAGGCCGACACGACATTCACGACGGGACAGATGCACAGGATGTTGCCGCGATTCTCCGAAGACGGGATCCGCAAGGCACTCGCCAGGCTGCGCACGCAAGGCATCGTCACATCCGAGCGTGTCGGGAACGCGTACCTCTACCGCTTCAACCGGGACCATCTGGCTGCCCGCCCGATCCTCGAACTCGCCCAACAGCGCCTGACGCTGCTGTCCCGGATCGAGGAGTGTCTCACAGCCTGGCGTTGGGCGCCGGTCTACGCCGCGGTGTTCGGGTCGATGGCCCGAGGCACGGCCGGTCCGAGCAGTGACGTCGACCTGCTCTTCGTACGTCCCGACGAGGTTTCTGAAGACGAGTGGGATGCGCAGGTGGCCGGGTTGGCTTCGGACATCTCGAAGTGGACGGGGAACGATGCCCGTCCAATCGAGTTCACCGTGAGCGATCTCGTGGCCCGACGGGAAGAGCAGGTTCTCAAAGAAGTATTGGCCAAAGGGTTGACGGTATACGGGCATCGGGCATGGCTGCAGGCTCAGATCGGGGGAAGATGATGTCCGAGAAGCCGTGTGATGCACAGGTTCGTGCCGGGCGGCTGGACAAGACCAAAACAGTTCCTCGCTGCAGCCGAGTCGATCGAGGATTCCTCGTCAGGCGAGATCGCCGATGCGTACGTGACCTTGTGCGTGCACGCCGGGATCGCCGCCGCGGACGTCATTTGCTGCGCCCGCCTCGGACGGCACGCGCAGGGTGACAGCCACGTCGAGGCAGTGGCGCTCTTGAACAAGGCGAACGCCGCTGACTCCGCACGGCGGCTGGAGGTGCTGCTCGGCAGAGTCGAAGGCGGGTTACACGCACCTCCGGTCGTCATCAACGGACGTGAAGAGGGCCGGTTGGCCGCAAAGGACCTCGTCGAGGTGGCGGAGAGGGCGTAGCCAACCGGCGCCTCCGACATCTTGAGAGCGGAGGCCCACCGAGTGACGCACAACTCATGGACCTATCCTCGGCCTATGTGACGGGGGCGCGGATCAGGTTCAGCTCACGGACGAGCTCGTCGACCTCTTGGATCGGGAGGCAGCCCATCGTCAGATGTCGCACTCGGCGTTGATCCGAGAGTCTGCGCTCACCCACCTGGCCCAAGCCCGGGTTGCCTGGTCGGCCGGGCCATCGCCGCCGGCTACGAGCGCGTCCGGCCCGTGACGCCTGACGGCTGGAGCGACCTGGACCGACAAGGCGAGGCGTCGACCGGTGAGCTCCTCCAGCGCCTTGACGCCGAGGAGCGCGCCGAGGGCCACGGTTCGTGGTAGCGAGAGGTGACTTGTGGTGGTATGAGCACCCCAACGCCGGGCGGCGACCCTTCCTGATCACCCGACTGGACCCGGAGAAGCTACGAGCCGTCTGCGTTACGCTGGGCCACGCCACCGGTTGCTGAGGCTGGGCCCCGCCCGGCCCTTCCGCTTCGAAGATCTGGCGGGCACGCCCGACGCTGGCTACCGGCGGGAGATCATCGGCGGGACTCATCGTCACGCCGGCACCCAGTCTCGGTCATCAGCGGGCCAGCGGCGTGCTCTACGCACAACTCTTCGAGGCCGAGACGGCCCAGACCATGGTGGTCGCCGCCCCTTGCGACTGGCGGCTCCTCGACGGTGGCAGCGTCCAACCTGATCTCATGGTGATCAGCCGGGGCAACTTCGAACCGGGTGGCCCGCTCGCCGCCACGGCGACCCCGCTTCTCGTGGTGGAGGTCCTTTCGGCTTCCAACGCCGACCACGATCTTGCCGTCAAGCGCCACCTCTACGAATCTCTCCAGGTCCCGGCCTACTGGATCGTGGATGCGACGGTCCCTTCGATCACCGTTCTTCGTCTTTCCGACCGGGGCTACGTGGTTGACGCCGAGGTGACGGGGGACGACGCGCTGGTCACGGACTGGCCATTCCCCGTCCGCGTCGTCCCTTGTCGGCTGACGGCTTGAGCCTCGACTCCGCAGATCTTTTGGCGGTGCCGCTACGACTCAGAGGCCGCTACGACGGAGAGGAGCAGATCCAGCACCCCTCTCCATCCGATAATCTCCGCGCTGTGGATGGTGCGGGCAACGGCAACGAGGGTCCTGGTCCGATCTGGGGATGGTCAACCGATGATCCCGATCAACAGAAAGAGGCCGACCAACCAAGGAGTGGGCGACTCAGACGGCGGGCCACGCAAGGTCGGCGTGAGGCGGCCAGTGCCCCCTCCCTGGCACCCCCGTTGCCGAGACCAACCCGGGCCCCAGACCCGCCCCCGGCTCCAGCCTCGCCTCCGGCCCCGGCCCCAACCGAAGAGCGGGCGCGTGACCTGTGGACTGCGCTGGCGGCGGCCACCCAGCGCATCGAGAGGCTGAGCGACGAGACCAGCGCCCTGCGGAGCGACATGGACAAGAACTTCGCGGATCTGGCCGAGGTCCTGACGAGGGATCAGCCACCGCCCGTACGGGAGCCCCGTGACGACGCCGACTTCGCTCAGGCTCTCGAGTCCACCCGCACCGAGTTGGCCGTCCGATTCCGCGACGACCTGGAGAACCTCACGGCCACGATGTCCGACGCCCTGGCCCAGGTCGCCACCCAGCTCGAGCGGGTGAGCCTCCTGTGCGGCGAGAACCGGGACTCGGTGGAGGTGGCGACGGACGAGCTCCATGTCCTCTCCGGCCGGATCGACACGCGCGGGGCGCCTCCCACAACAGACCTTCAGCCTCTCTCCGACGCTTTCACCCGGCTGGCGGACCTTGTCGAGGTGCTGACCCGCCGGATCGGCTGACGTCCACGTCCAAGTCCTCCTGTGCGGGTATCCTTACTCCAATCGTCAAGTAAGGAGACACACCGTGGACGTCTCAGCGAGAGTCACCTCAAAGGGACAGGTAACGGTTCCGAAGGTTGTACGCGAGGCTCTCGGCATCGAGGACGGCGACCAGATCGTCTTCCGGGTTGAGGGTAGGCGAGCGGTCGTCGCCCGCACGCCTGACTTTCTTGCCCTCGCAGGATCGGTAGAGGTTCCTGCCGGCAAGCGCAACGTCGCATGGGACGACGTGATACGACGAACCCGGGCGGGACGAGCCGACAAGCGTCCGTGAGCGCCTTCGTCGACACAGACGTCCTCGTCCGGCATCTGACGGGAGTACCACCCGACAGGGCAACTCGCTCCACCCGGTATCTCAGCGATGAGTCCGATCTGATGGTCGCCGACCTTGTCGTTGCCGAGACTGTCTACGTCCTTGAATCGTTCTATGAGACACCTCGTCGGCAGGTAGCCGAGGCAGTACGTTCGTTGCTGGCGTTCGAGGCTGTGGTCACCGTCGACCCCACCTTGCTGCTTCGGGCGATCGAGGTTTATGAGACCAAGGGCATCGACTTTGCCGAGGCCTACCTCGTAGCATGCGCGGAGAGCACGGGGATCAACAAGGTGGCGTCCTTCGACCGATCCATCGATCAGGTGGGCACGGTCCAACGAGTCGAACCCGGGGACATGACCGCATGACCGGTACAAGCCATCTGATGACCGTCTCCCAAAATGGTCAGGTATCCATCCTCGCGACGGCCCGAGCCCGATAGAATACCTGCCGGGTGATCGTGGTCGGCCTCGGTGACAGGATCGTCATGCGCCCGGAGGGCGTGGCCGAGGTCCTGGACCATCTGGTACGAGTCGTCGGCGCCGACGAGGAAACATGGTGACCGTCGCCCCGCCGGCGTCCGATGGGTCCAGATGGGCCAAACCGGGTTGCTGTCCATCACTTGGGTGCGGTCAGCGTCACCGGAATCGCCGCCAGACCGCTCGCACCCAGCCCCCTCCCTGGCGGCGGTCGCAGAGCGTGGTCGCCGCCGCGGTTGGTGCCGCCACCGCCGGCCTGAATGCTGCCGACTTGGTAGAATTTACTGACTACCAAGTTAGGTATCCGTGGCCAACGTCCGGCGGTTCAAGGTCTCAACCTCGGGCCAGATGTCCCTGCCTGCGCCGGTTCGGCGGCGCTGGAACCTCCAGGGTGGAGGCGGCGTGGAGGTCATCGACCTCGGCTTCGCCTTGCTCACCGTCCCCGAGGGCGGCGCCAGCGCCCTCCTCGACGCCGTCCTCCCGGCCGAGGTCCACTACAGGAACGTCGCTGCCGACGATGATCAGGACCTGGCGACGACCTGACCGTCGTCATCGATGACCACCTTCTGGCCGGGACCAACGAGGCACTCGCCGACCGCGTCGGCGAAGAACTGGTGGCCACCACGAACCTTTGGTACGCCCCCCTTGTGCAAAAAGCGCAGCTCGCCACGGGGGAGGCGCCCTGCTCGGCGGATGGACAGAACCGGAGCGGGATGGGCTCATCTCCGCCCTCGTCGCCCTCCCCCCTGACGTGCATGTCGTGCCCATGCGGTCCCTGGCCTGGCGGATGGGCGAACGAACGTGCTCGTCGATGGCCGGCTTCCCGTAGCGACCACACCGGGATGCGGTCCAGCCGGGCCAGGACCGAGGCACTCTGAGTGGACGAAGGAACCGAAGCCATGCTCCACAGGTCCCTTCCGAGAGCCACGCCATGCTCTTCCGCCCCTCTGCTTCTTGCAGCAGCCCCCTTATGCTCTTGAGAGCAGAGAACGGGCTCGTCCTCAGCGGCAGCCCGAAGACTATGCTCTTATAAGCATAAAAGTCCTGCTGTTAGGAGCATCGAGTTTGGTGCAGATCGAAGGTTCACCGTTTGTCATCGCCGGCCCCGCCCAGCCCGACGAGCTCATCGGCCGCCACGACGTCCTGGCCACCCTGAGCGATCGGGCCGCCCGGGGCCGCTTCGTGCTGCTCGTCGCCCCCCGTCGCTACGGCAAGACCACGCTCGTGCACCGGCTCCGCCACGACGCCCACGCCACCAAGGACCTCGATGTGGTCATCGTCGATCTCATGGGCGTGCAGACCCTGGGTGACATCGCCCTCCGCCTGGCCCAGGCGTGGACCCGGCTCCCTCAGGGACCGTTGGCCAAGGCCGCGGCGGTGGTCCTGCCCTACGTGCGCGGCCTCGACGTGTCCGGCGGGGTGGCCACCCTCCACCTGCGCCCCCGGCCCGCCCCTACGGAGGGGGCGACGTTGGAGGGGGTCCTGGACATTCCCCGAGCGGTTGCCGAGCGCACCGGTCGGCGAGTGCTGGTAGTGCTCGACGAGTTCCAGGCCATTGCCTCGGTCGACCGAGCCGACGCCATCATCCGCTCCCAGATCCAACATCACACCGACCAGGTGTCCTACCTCTTCGCCGGCTCCGAGCGCTCCACCCTGCACATGCTGTTCAACGAGGCGTCCCGGCCCCTCTACGGCCAGGCCGAGCAGGTCGCTCTCGACCCCTTCGATCCGGCCGCGCTCGGCGACTACCTCGCCGATCACCTGAGCGCGTCGGGTCGGGACATCACCGCCGACGGTCTCGCCGCCTACCTGGCCTTCACCGAGGGACACCCGCAGCGATCGATGCTGGTCGCCGACTGCCTGTGGGCGGTGGCCGGCCCGGGCACCACGGTGGACCGTCCCCAAGTGGACGCTGCCGTCGACCTGGCCCTGGAACGGTGCGACGCCGAGTTCGCCGCGGTGCACGCCCTGGTCTCCGAAGCCCAGGCCCGCGTGTTGCGCCTGCTCGCCTGGGTCCAGCCGCTCACCGGTGCCGCCGCCCAGCGTCTCGGGTTGTCCCAGGGCTCCGCTCGGGCCGCCGGGGCTTCCTTGGCCGAGCGCGGGCTGCTTCGAGGCAAAGCCCAACCTTCCTACCGGATCACCGATCCGTTGCTGGCCGAATGGATGCGGCGGATGACGCCCGCCCCCTGAGGGCGTTCACCTGGTGGGTGGAACGACGTCCGGAGCGATGGGCCACCGCGCCGGTGCCGGCGTTGGCCGGCGGGGAAAGGCTGGGGAGGCCATTGCCCAACTTCCTGTCGGCGACCGGCGGTCTTGCGGCATCGAAGCATCGGCAGATCGGGGGTTCCCGCCCGCAGGTTCCGAGTCGCCTGCGGCGCCTCGCCACCGGCGACGATATCGATCGGCGTCCCGGCCGGGATCATGCTCAGCTTGCTCAGGTCGGCGTCATGCAACCGGACACACCCGTGGGAGATCTCGGCGCCCGTCGAACCGATCTCGGCGTCGGCGACGCTGTCGATAGGCCCATGGATGGCGATGATGGCGTCTCCAGACCCATCCCAGTCGGTGATGGAGTCGGAGTGGGCCGAGGTCACAAGGACGAACGGACCGTAACCCGGGTCCGGGGGCGGGACCCCCATGGTCATGAAGCAATGGCCGGTCACCGTGGGATCGTCCGTGGTGCCCACACCGGCCGGGAGGTCCAGGATCTGACTCGCCGATGACCGGCAGGACCGTCCGGTAGCCGTACCAGGTGGCGGGCACGGTGCCGGCCTGCGGGCCGTCAGGGGGACGGCGGCACGGAGAGGGAGTATGTTCGCCACCGTGAGCCTGGGGGATCGCAGGAGGCGGGATTGCCGTCGGGGGCGGCGGCTCTCCCTCGTCGGCGTCCTTTCGGTGGCGGCGTTGGCGATCGGTGTCCCGACGACCGCCTCGGCGCAGGCCGCCCCTCCGGCGCCTGTGGTCCCGCTCGTGGGCGCCAGCCCGGCCACCCCGGAAATGGCTGTCCCGCCGATCCCCCTCGTCGACACGGGAATCACCGACGGCCAGGACCCGGGCCAGCTCCTGGCCCGGGCCATCGCCCTGCTGACCGCAGGAGACAAGGCCGGACCCCTCCAGAGCGCACTCTCAACCCTCCAGGCAACGGAGGACGCCGACACCGTCATCGCCGGGCGGGCCCAGGCAACCGCGGCAGCATCGACTGCGGCGTCGACGGCAGCCGCGACCAGGGCCACCGAAGCCTCGGCGTCGGCGGGGTCGACGGCGCACAGGGCGGACGGCGCCGACCAGTCGGCTCATCAGCTCAACGTCGACGCTACCTCCCTCGGCACCGCCCTGCGCCAGGCGGCCCTCGATCTGTACATGAATGGCGGAGCCCCCCACGTCGCACCGCTGCCCGTCGGGCGCAACGTCGACGGCGACGCGGTGATGGACGCCATGGTGGGCGAACAGGTGGCCCTGTCCCCCCAGGGCATCCTGGCCGCCCAACGGCGGGCCGCGGCCACGGCCAGTCGGGCCGCCATCGCCGCCAAGGCCGACAAGGTCGCCGCGCAGGCCGCGGCCGTCGTCGCCCACGCTGCTGCCGTCGCCGCCCAGCGCGCCGCCACCGCCGCCCAAGACGACGCCACCCGTACCTCCCAAGCCGTCGACGCGAGCGGTCGCCAGGCGTCGGCCCTGCGCCAGGAGCTGAGTGCTCTTGACGCGGCGACGGCCGCCACCCTGGGCACCGAGGCCACGACGGTCGCCCACCAGGCGGGCCAGAGCCTGACCTCGGCGATGTCACTGCAGTTCGCCCCCGCCGCCCCGCTGCCAGCCCCGGTACCGACGACGACGGTCGCGTTGGCATGGGCCTTCTCGGAGCTGGGGAAGACCTACGTGTGGGGCGGTTCCGGCCCGGACATCTTCGACTGCTCGGGGCTCACCCAGTACAGCTGGAACAAGGCGGGCATGACCATCCCCCGGGTGGCCATCGACCAGTACAGCTACACCGTTCCCGTGCCCCTCTCCGACCTCCGCCCCGGAGACCTGGTGTTCTTCGGCACCGACGTCCACCACGTGGGCATGTACATCGGCGACGGCCTCATGATCAACGCTCCTCACACCGGCTCGGTGGTCAGCATCGCACCGATCTGGTGGTCCGATCTCCTCGGCTTCGGACGCGTGCACACGGCGACCACCCCGGTCCCGGCCCACACCCCGCCCGCCTCGGGCGCCGTGACCGGCGGGCTCGGTACCGTTCCCTCGCAGGCCACTCCGCCGCCCGGCGCCCCGCCGATCACCGAGCCCCCGCTGTCGACGGTGCCAGCGTCGACGCCCACCACGACCCGCTCCACGCCCACCACGAAGCCTGGTCGCTGACCGTTCCGACACCACTACCTCGGGCGGCGAAGCTGGCGGCAGCAGTCGCGGCCTCGGGTCATCGACCACGTTCCAGAGTCATGGACCTCCTGATAGCCGCTACCGCCCACACCCCTTCGGCCCGCCTCTACACCCGGATAACCCAACAACCTTGCCGGGATCGAGCCCCTGATCGAGATCGTGCCCGTTTGACGAGCGACCCGGCGATGCTGGTGCCTCATCGCTGAAAAGGAGCGGGTCGCCGCAGACATCGCTGAGCGACTCGCCAACCAAGAGGGACAACCGCCGTGGGTTGACGCCGAACCGCTTCGTCGGATCGCAGACGCCTTCGGCCGTTCCGTAGCCGCTGAAGCAAGACTTGCCGAAGCCGTGAACGCGGCCCGAGTCGATGGCTACTCGTGGCCGGCTATCGCCGCCATGTTGGGCATCTCAAAGCAGACTGCCCAGACTCGCTACGGTGGCTGAACTGTCTCAGGCGGGTCAGACGAGCGGGGAGCACTACCCGGGAAGTACGTCGCCCTCCGCCTCGGTGTGAGGCAGGAGATAGGCATTGGTCTCCCCTCGACTGGGCACAGCTCCGCGTCCGTGAGGACCGACATGCCGCGTGGCGGACGGTGGGAAGTCGACGACGACGGCAGCATCGTCGAGGGCGGCGGGTGAAGGTCATCGGGCCGGCGACGCAACTTCGATTTGTCAACGCTGACCTCATCGCCGTGCAGCTGTCGCCGGACGACGCGCAACGGATCCGCCGGAGCGTGTCACCCGGCGTCGACACCAGCGAGCAGGTCGAGCAGGCCGGCAGCCTCCCAGGCGCGGTTTCGGGCGGCTTCTGAAAGACCGAGGAGCACCCCGGCAGCCATCAGCTGGTCGACGGCGTGGCCGACCGCCGGCTTGGACCGGCCGGTCAGCGCTGCGAGCACCGGCGCGGTGACCACCGGGTAGCCCGACCCTGGCCGAATCGGCGTATGCCGACGTGGAGGTGATCGTGGTCGACGATGGCTCGACCGATGCTACCGCCGCGGTGCTGGAGGGTCTGGGACTGGCCAACGTGACCCTCGCCCGCCAAGCCAACACGGGCAAGGCGGGCGCCCTGAACACCGCTGCCTCCAGCTCCAGCGACCTGCGCTGCGACAGGCCACAGGCGGGGTCTCGCACCCCGCACGGTCATGCAGCGCCTCGTGGCGCACCCAGCCGTAGGTGGCTTCCAACACCACCTCCGGACTGTCACCGGAGCGGGCGACCACCTCGGCCAGTGCCACGGGGTCGTTGACGATCTGCACGGTCTCGATCGGCTCGCCGACGGCGTCTTTGCGCACGATCACACTGCGACGCCGATGCAAGCTATCGCAGGTATGGGCATCCCCGACCAGCACCGCCGACTCTGACGCCGACCCTGAAGCCCCCATCTCGCCCCGCTGTGTGCCCCACGAGGCACAGGGCGCCCTATCGCGCAGGTGTGCCTCTGGACGCACAATCACAGGTACAATACAATTGTGCCTGACCAGGCACACCCGTGGAGGCTTCGATGCAGCAGCAGTGGATCGTACGATCAGCCGAAGACTTCGGCCGGGGCATAGCGGAGGTGCGCCGCGGCCAGGACCTCACCCAACACGAGCTCGCCGAACAGGGCGGCATCTCCCGGCACTGGCTGGCCAAGCTCGAGGCCGGCCATTCCACCCCGGTCCTCGAGCATCTCCTGCGCCTGACACGCCGCCTCGGAATCACCATCACCCTCACCTGGGACGGCGACGATGGCCAGGCCTGAACCCCTAGGCGTGTGGCTGTACGGCACTAGAGTCGCCGAGTTGACCACGTCCGGGCCGGGGGACGTCACCCTACGCTACAGCGATGCTGCCCTCGAACGCTGGCCAAGCAACATGCCCTTGCTCTCCTGCTCGCTGCCGTTGGGCCAGCGGCGACAGAAGGCAGGCATCTACTTCAAGGGCATGCTGCCCGAAGGCCAGCACCTCCAGGCCCTTGCCGCGCAGGCGAAGGTGACCACAATCGACATCTTCGGACTGCTCTCCCGCTACGGCCGCGATGTCGCCGGCGCCGCAGTGATCGCCGCAGATGACCCCGGCGAGCGGCCAGGGCACGTCGTGGCCTACACCACCGACAGCCTCGCCGAGGAGGTCGCCGGCCTCGAGGACCACCCCCTGGCCGTCTACGACGACAGTGAGCTGTCGATCGCCGGCCTGCAGAACAAGCTGCTGCTCGTCGCAGACGGCGACAGCTGGGGCCGGCCGGTTGGCGGGCGGCCCTCGACCCACATCCTCAAAGTCGAGGACCGCCGCTACCCCGGCCTAGTCGGCATGGAAGCGGCCTGCCTCCGCCTGGCCCGCGCGGTCGGGCTGACCACTGTGGACGTATCCCTCGAGACCTTCGCCGGCACTCCCTGCATCATCGTCTCCCGATTCGACCGCAGCGTCGCGAGAGACGGGACGGTCACACGCGTCCACCAGGAGGACGCCTGCCAGGCCCTCGGCCGTGACCCGGAGGCCAACCTGGGCAAAGGCAAGTACGAGGCTGCCGGCGGCCCGACGCTGACCGAGATCGCCACGGTCCTCGACCGGTGGGGCGCCGACCCGCTCGCCGAGCTCGCACGCCTGGTCGCCGCCGTCACCTTCACCGTGGCGATAGGCAACGCTGACGCGCACGGCAAGAACCTCAGCCTGCTGCATCCCACCCCTGGGACTGTTACCCTGGCCCCGCTCTACGACACGGTCCCCACTGTCATGTGGCCGAAGCTCCCCGACCGTGCCGCCATGACGATCAACTCAAGGACCACGCTGGCTGCGGTCACCCTCGACGACATCGTCGCCGAGGCCTTCCGCTGGAACCTCGCTGCCGCCACGGCCCGAAGCGCAGCTGCCGGTACCGCCGAAGCGCTCCTCGGGGCCCTGGACACCGTGGGGGTGCCCGAGGATTTCGCCGCGACGATCCGTGGCCGTGCAACGGCTCTGCTCGCGTCGTAACGCCGGCACCGGTGACCGGTCACCGACACCTGCGGCGGCCGGCTACTGACTGGCGGAGGTCATAGGCCCGGGAGCGAGCCGGTTGCCCGCAGGAGCAGCTAGGGCGCTTCCAGTCCGGGTCACTGGATACCCCCTTCGTGCAGAAGGAGCTGGAGCCAAACCGACTCGAGCACCTCGTCGGGCCCAAGTCGACCATGGCCCCGGTCGGGCGCCTCGACGCCGAGCAGAACGCTTCATCGGCCTACGGCGGGTCGAAGGCGACGTCATCCCGGGGCCGAGCAGATCGATCTGGCGCCGCAGCAAGGCTGGCCGTAACCAGGGGCCAGTGGTCGGACGGAACACTACGCACCGTGCCCGGCGAGGCCGGAGCGAGCGCCAGGCGCCGGCCCGACTCGCATCTTCGGGGTGCTCAGCCGCCGTTCCCACCAGGCTCCGGACGCGGCCTGCCAGTGCTCAGGACCAGGCCGATCCCGCAACCCCCCTCCCCCTTCATTGCCGCATTTCCTTCGGCTGCTGATCACGGGTCACGGGCAAGGCGCGACACTGACAAAGGCATGGTTTCGGTCGTTGTCGGAGGTAGGGCGGGTGCTCAGCTACAGCCTGGTGGTGGCCAGGGTTACGTACGGCTGGTCCGCACGGGGAGCCGTCCGCCCCGTCCCGTGATGCCGTCCTCGTTCGTGCGTCGCAACGGGTTGTGGGTGGAGAGGGAACCCGACCCGGCTGATGTCGACCTCCTGGACCTGGTTGACGACGACGCCTGGGCCGACGAGCCCGACCC